>NZ_LMCK01000139.1:0-8143 GCF_001623165.1 Pseudovibrio sp. WM33 | reverse complement strand
ATGGCAGCGGCCATGACACGATCATCGACGTGCATGCGGACAGTTCCGAGATCAACGAGCTGATTATCGGATCCAGTTACTACCCATATGAGGTACAGTTCACTCGTCCTTCGGGAACAGACAATGACGACCTTCTTCTAACGTTCCATGATGGCGGCACGTTGCTGATCAAGAACCAGTTCAGCGAGGGTGAGGGTATCCAGACGATCCGTTTTGCTGATGATGAGTATGTTGTGCTGTCAGGCTACGAGATCATGGAAGCCACGTTTAACCCGACCCCAGGCGATGATGTCATCCATGGCGGCGATCAGGGCGATATGCTTTACGGCGGTTCAGGCAACGACACACTTCATGGTTATGAGGGCGATGACTCCCTGATCGGTGGGGATGGTGATGACACGCTCATCGGTGGTGCAGGCAATGACACCTTCAGGTTTGAGTACAGGCATTCCGGCAATGACACTATCATTGACTTTAATGTTGATACTGAAGTTATTCAGTTTGAGTTTGGATTTCTGACGAACTTCGGTGAACTGCTGGAAGCAGTAAGCGATGTGGGAACAGATGTTGTCATTCACCTTGATGGTGAGACGTCGATTACTCTGAATGGTGTCCAGACAGACAGCCTCCAAGAGAGCAATTTTGAGTTTCTGATCTAAACGGCCATAAGCAGTTATAGAAGGTTGATACTTGGGGTGTTCGGTTTGTAATCGGCTGCCCTAAGTGCTTTTCCAGCAAATACTTCGACGCACCATCATCAGATGTGCCCGAACCAATATCCTCATTCGTCTTCACCATTCATTCCGTCATAGCAGTCCATTCGTACGTTTCTGGTGGGTCTGACTTGCCAATTTGGTGCAGAAAGGTCAAAAGACTGCGACTTGAGGTAGTTTGAGACCGTAGTGAATGACTGAAGCAACAAAAAACTCTATAATATCAATCAATCAGTCTGTCTTCGCAGTCGCGCCGATGCTTGATGGGATCGATACTTAAAGTTTATTTATATACTACAATGTGTTGTCAGCTGAAAGCGTTGTCAGTCGTACTGATATTCGTACTAATATCTGAATTCGAGATAGATATTAGTGAGGCCTGAAAATAAAATTATGTTATAGACAGCGGGCGTTTCAGATCTAAGTCTAACAACCACAGCCGTTAGTTGTCGATCAATCAACTCATCAGTAGTTGGATCAACGTCCCCTTGGAGGCTGTAGCTGTTTCTCTTCTGGTTCCCTATCAAATCTTGATGCAGGACGTGGAACAGGGAAGTGGTCCAAGTTCGGCTCCTCCCTGAGAATACAGCCATTCGGATAGTCTCTAGGAAATCCAACTAATTCACGCTCATCGCTTGCGCCTTAAGTTTGTCCTAACCAGAAGTTTGTGTTTACAACTCTGGGTGTTTTTAATTAATGTTTACAATCTCAAATATGCATGCATAGATGCATGATGCAATTATGCATGATGAATCTATGGTATCTCAAATGACAAATTTTGTACCCTCTGCCTTTCCTGTCGCAACAGGAGGGGGCGAAAGCTCTTCTCATAAAATCACACCTGCTTTTTACGATAGCGATTCTGCCGATACACACACTTTCACCGTAGATACCACCAACACGCTTGGCTCGGTCACAATCAATGATGATGGTACGTTCTCTTACAATCCAGCAGGGCGGTTTGAGTATCTGGCTTTGGGCGAGAAAACGACAGATACGTTTACATATACAGTGATCGATAGTTCCGGGGCCAGTTCATCAGCGACAGTCACTATAGAGCTCTTTGGTTCTAACGATGGTCCTGTAGCTTTTGCTTCGAGCGAAACCACAGGTGAAGGCAGTGCAGTTACTATAACCCCTTCCTATTTTGATGTAGACGCATCGGATACGCATATCGTTAGTATCATTAATACAAACACTGCAGGTGCAGTCATAACAAACGCTGACGGCACATTCAGCTATGACACTGATGGGAAGTTCGATCATTTAGGTGCTGGCGAAACGGCGACAGACAGCTTTTTTTATGTTGTTACTGATGGCTCTTGGGCCAGTGCAGGAGCGCAGGTTACCATCACCATTACTGGTGAAAATGATGCCCCTATAGCTGCAGAAGTTTCTGGTGAGACTAACGAAGACAGTTCCGTTATCATCACGCCTTCCTACTCTGATGCAGACGCCTCAGATACTCATAGCTTCAGCGTGGACACCACCAGCACTCTTGGCTCGGTTACCGTTAATGATGATGGTACATTCTCGTATCATCCGCAAGGCCAGTTTGACGGCCTTACGGCTGGTGAGACTGCAACTGATAGTTTCACCTATACTGTCACGGACAGTTCTGGTGCTACCTCAGTGGAAACTGTTCGGATTACAATCAGCGGCTTGAATGATGTGCCTGTTGTTTCTGAGCTTGCAGCGGAAACTTCTGAGGAAGAAAGCGTTCTGATCGAACCGGTTTTCTCAGACGCTGATACCTCAGATACTCACATCATCACAGTTGATACCAGCGGAACCATTGGTGAGGTCACTCAGGTTGATGGTAGCTTACAATATAACCCGAATGGACAGTTTGAATATCTGAGCATAGGTGAAAGCAAGATCGATACTTTCACTTATACCGTTGATGATGGCCATGGTGGCGTGGTCACAAAGACTGTGACTGTGACAATCAACGGAACTAATGATGCTCCTGTAACAGCTGAAGTTTCTGCTGAGACTAACGAAGACAGTTCTGTTGTCATTACACCGTCTTATTCTGATGCAGATACTTCAGACACTCACAGCTTCAGTGTGGATACCACCAATACACGTGGCTCGGTTACCGTGAATGATGACGGTACATTCTCCTATCATCCGCAGGGCCAGTTTGATGGCCTTACAGCTGATGAAACTGCCACCGATACGTTCACTTATACCGTTACCGACAGTTCCGGTGTGACCTCCACGGAAACTGTTACGATTAAAATCAGCGGTGTGAACGATGCACCCGTTGTTGATGATATCGCAGCAACAACTTCTGAGGGTGAAAGCGTCTTTATAGAACCAGCTTTCTCAGATGCTGAGGTCTCAGACACTCATACCGTCACCGTAGATGCCAGTGAAACCACTGGGCAGGTCACTCTGGTTGATGGAAGCTTCCAATACAATCCAAATGGCCAATTTGAGCATCTTGTTGTAGGAGAGAGTGCGACTGATACTTTCACCTATACAGTGAATGATGGCAATGGCGGTGTCGTCACAAAGACAGTGACTATGACGATCACCGGAATTAATGACGCTCCTGTAGCAGCTGAAGTTTTTAGCGAGACTAACGAAGACAGTTCTGTTGTCATTACGCCGTCTTACTCTGATGCAGATACCTCAGATACACACAGCTTCAGTGTGGATACCACCAACACTCTCGGTTCAGTGACCGTTAATGATGATGATACATTCTCTTATGATCCGACAAATCTGGTTGGCTCTCTAGGTCTTGGTGAATCTATCACTGATACCTTCACTTATACGGTAACAGACAGCGCCGGAGAAAGCTCAGCTGCAACAGCCATTGTGACAGTTACAGGAGACAGCGAAGTACTGACCGGGAGTCAGGGAGATGATACATATTTGATCCGGGCAGATAGTGGATCAACGATGATTGACTATACTACTGAAGTCGATGACGGAGGGTATGATACGGTTGTCTTTGAGGATCTGTCTTTTCTTGACCTTACAATTACAATAATTGATCACAATGACGACAACGGTACCGCACTAAAACTCTCTTGGGATGCATTAGGCGATAGGCCTGCCGGTCAGCTCCAGATCGCCAACATGGGCGAGCAAGTTGAGCGATTTGAGTTTGCTGACGGGACGACGCTCAGCAAGATTGAGGTGTTGAATGATGTCCGTGTTGAGTTAACTGGTACTGATGGCAACGACAAGATTTCTGCCGGAGATCTGGCGGAACGTATTAACGGTGGTGAAGGAAAAGATACCGTTCGCTATCTGCTTTCAAATGCGTCTGTCACTGTCAATCTCTCCGATCAGTCTCAGAATGCAGGTGATGCCGCAGGTGATGAATACATCTCCATTGAAAACGTCAAAGGTACATATGCTTATGGCGATATCCTCACAGGCGACGCTGGCAACAATGAACTCTGGGGGTTGGGAGGTGATGATCAGCTAAACGGCGGAGAAGGAAACGATTATCTGTTTGGCGGGGCCGGTGCCGATCATCTTGACGGGGGCATTGGTTCTGACACTGCCTTCTATCGTGAATCAGATGCAGGAGTAACGATCAACCTCGCCGAAAATACTGCCAGTGGTGGCCATGCTACCGGAGATGTCCTTGTCAATATTGAACATGTTTCGGGCTCTCATTACGATGATCTGCTGATCGGTGACAGCAACGATAACGCCCTTTATGCCCAAAGTGGCATTGACCGCCTTGATGGTGGCGAAGGAAATGACACGCTTAATGGTTACGGTTCAGGAGCGGACTATCTTGATGGTGGTGAAGGAACCGATACGGTCAGATACTACTGGTCGAAGACTGCTGTCACCGTTAACCTCTCCGATCAGTCTCAAAATGCAGGTGATGCGGCTGGAGATGAATATATCTCCATCGAAAATATCATGGGCACGGATGCTTACGGTGATGTCCTCACAGGTGATGCCGGTGACAACAGTATCTGGGCTTATGGAGGGGATGATCAGCTAAACGGTGGACGCGGAAACGACCGCTTAACCGGCGGTTCAGGTTCTGACACCTTCGATTTCTCAGGCGATGATTTTGGCAATGATGTGATTACTGACTTTGTAGTTGGAGGTGGGTCGGATGACATCATTCGCCTAGATAGCGATGTCTTTGCAGATTTTGAAAGTGTGATTGAAGCTGCCAGTAATGAAGGCACTGGCACAGTCATCATGCTGGACGAAAATAGCAGCATCACCTTACTCGGTGTGCTGAAAGAAGATCTCCTGATTGATGACTTCCAGTTCGTCTGATAAAAGATAACAACTCCTCTAGCCATCCCGGTAGTCTACATTGCCGGGATGGTCTTATCTGCCGAACATGGCATTGTTTTCTTTCATAGCTTCCTCCCTCTTTTTGTCCAGGTAATGAGCCAGATCCACGAGGTGGACACCTCTGGCACATTTTTGGCTGTCTTCGATCCGGACAATTGGAAGGTCAATCTCGCCGCTGTTGTGCTTGCGAAGGAATTTTTGCAGCGTCAGGTGCCCGAAGAAGTCTTTGCATACTTCCTGTACGGGTATGATTGTTTTTCCAGAATACTGAGCCAGCAAGAGAAACTGGGTGTTCATAGGATTGCCTTCCAGAGTTCGAATTTCAACTTCAGTCATGCCGCGCAGGGCTGCTTCAACAAGGGATGCCTGCAGCTTTCTTCCATCGCGTCCGCCCAGTCCAGAGCCGCCATTTCTGGGCTCTTGGGTTTGATGGTGGAGGCGAGCGGCAAGGTTGGACCTGATACGCATCTGCGAGAGAGTTGGTTGAGGGTGGTTGTTACCGCAGCTCGGCGGATCTCCTCCAGCTTGGCGGTTTCAACCATGCTGATCTGCCTGGGTCGCGGAATGAGTGCTCCAAGTGCTTTTGCAAGCTCACACAGGCCGCCTTGCGGTCTCTGGAGTGTGGTCTGGCCGCTATCGCAGTCCGTTTCCACATAGGCGAGGTTGGCAAGAATGATCTGAAGGCCGGAGGTCATTATCAGCGGGCGCAACGGACGCGGTGTGAAGCGGGAGGCCAGCAGATTGAACTGCGCCTGAGAGATAAAAACATCCGTAAGATTGGGCAGGGCTGCCACACGGCCCAAAACGATGCCCACTGAGCGCCAAGTCAGTCTTGATGAAGCTGGGTGTTGCAGATTGATGTAGCACCGCTCTGGCAATGGAATGAGGCATGTTGTGTCCGTCATTTCTAACCCCGCCCCATCTTGTTCAGTGTTTGCTGGCAGAGTTGCCAGCCGTCGCGATAAAAATCCTGCAGGTTGCGGATCTGTGCAACGATCGCCGGTCCATCTTCCGGTGTATCCTTCAAAACCAGTTTCAAGTCTTCACGCTTCAGTGCGATTTCTCCAAAGCTGGGGGCGATCTGGTCGAGCAGTTTATGGCCTTGCTGCTCTGCGGCGCTGGCTGTTGTTGCTTGATCTGGTTGAAGCGGCGCAACGGGATCTTGAGTAATCAGCCTCAGATGAGAGCTCATGCAGATATCTCCTGAACCACCGTGAAAAGGATGGCGCGGGTGCATGTGTTGGTGGCGGCACCCGCGCCAGTCACCTGCCACATGAGGGGTTCTGCAGGGCAGGTGACTATCAGTTTAAAAATGAATGCTTTGATCCATATTAGATGCGCTTCATTACACCCAAATCAGATCAATTAAGCACGCCAATTGATGCGTACTATAATCCATATGTCAATATTAAAAAGGATTATAATACGCATTCGAGGGTGTGAATCAGTATCTCGATCGATCAGATGGAGCGGCGCGGTATGGAAAATTGTGCACATGATGTGTGGACAAGCACTGCGCCCAGGGACGCATAACCAATAATCATTTAGCTGAGCGCATTAGAGCGTACGCGAGCCTTCTGCGAAGAAGTTAGCCTTTCAGTAGAAGGGAATAGGTTAAGTGCGCCGTCCTTCACTGAAATCAATTCAGCCTGAATGCGGAAATCTCGCAAATTACTGATTATCAATTAAAATTCGTTGCTCTTCAATTTTTCGCCCTTTGACTTGTGTTCCCTGCAAATCGGTAGATAGCCTAGGCGAGAAAGATCCATTTACTGGATTGGTGGAATTAGCACTGGGGCTCTGAAGGCATTGGCTGGACTACAGGAAGACACCAAAAACAAGGACGCTAAGTTCGCTGAGAAAATCAGGACCTTGTCATCCATTGAGCTTGTGAAGGTAGCGATAGAAATTGAGCGCCTGAGGAATAGGTCAAAGGCCGACGGGAAGTCTTAAGGTGCTTACTTTTGGGAGAAGCCGTCAATCATGCGGAGGATGACCTTCTTGTCATCTTCACTTAACTGATTGAAATCCTTGATAAGTTGAGAGTGATCCGGCCCATCTGAGCCATAAAACAAATCACCGACATTGCTGCCAAGCTCATGTGAAATTGCGGAGAAAACTTCGATAGTCGGGGTGAAGTTCTTCAGCATTTTATTGACGTAATCAGGACTTTTCCCAATGGCTAAGGAGAGGGCGCGTGCAGTTACGCCCTTCTTATCCATCTGATCTTTAAGGTTTTTACGCCAAGTTTCCATACGCGGATAATAATCCATGCATTTCGTTTCGTCTAGCGCATAATACTGCGTTGATTTGTTCGTAGTATACTCCATACTGACCTCGATTTCATTGGAGGTGATTTGGTATGCAGACGGAAAGATCCGAGATCAGCGAAGCGGACTTCAAACTTCCCACCAGAGCCGACATTATCAAGCTCATCGACATGGCTTGTAACGAGTTTGATATGACGCCTGCGCAGCTGGGTCAGCGCGCTGTCGGCAATCCTCATCTGCATTTGCGATTGCGCACCGGAGCCGATATCCGGCTTTCCTCACTCAGAGGCCTGGTGCTGTTCATCAAGTTTTGCCGTCAGGAGCGGGTTCATGAGATCGAGCTCTGATCCTTCCGGCAAAACACCGGGCAAACCGGCAGGCGGCGAGGGCGCTTTGCATCTGTCGCCGGCCATGGCCTTGCTGCCGTTCAGCATCGCGCTCCAGTTTTTCCAAATTCCATTTCTTTGCCTGCATCAGCTCAGCTCCGCTGCTTTGGATCGGCAGTCTGCAAGACTGCCCCGGCGCTGTCAGCGAAACACTTGAGGATAGTTTTGCATGTCCCGCTCACAAACCAGTCGCACCCTGCCGGAATCTGACTATTCCCGCCTGTTTGCCTACTCCAAAGCTCTGGTGAAGCTGAATGGCGGCGTGGAAGCTGCCAGCATGGTCACCCGCGTCGCACTGTGCCAGCTTTCCCGCTATGGCAACCAACAGAGCCATGACGCCATGCCGGTGGACGTGATTGCCGATCTGGAACACGAGGCCGCAGATCCCGTGCTCACCCGCATCCTGGCACGCATGAGCGGCCACACGCTGGTCAAACTCCCAAGGGTGAGCCTCCCCCTTTGAAGTGGTCCACGCCTATAGTTA
>NZ_LMCK01000138.1:0-30619 GCF_001623165.1 Pseudovibrio sp. WM33 | reverse complement strand
TGATGCCGGATCAATTTTGAACGCTCATTGACAGGTCAGCACATATGTTCTGTCCCATCTGAAGCAGGCAGCCAGAGCGACTGAAGATGGAGTACCGCTAAAAGCGGTACTTCTGCTGGACACTCATGGACAACTTCGAATGGACAGAAGGGTATTTCCCGAGCTTTGGCCTGATCCACGTTGATTTTAAAACCCATAAACGCACCATCAAGCAAAGCGGCAGGCTTTACTCCATGGTCGCCAGCCAACTGCAGAGTGAGATGCAAGAAGCCTCAGAGTAATCTGTCCTTCAACTCAAACCAGGTGTAACTGAGAGCAAGAAGGTGGCGCCGCATAGTCCGGAAAGGAAACTCTGTCGGCGCTACCTTCATAAAGTTCGGACATGGCAGTTTTATCGCCTCCCCCAATATCTCAGCTGCCACCAGCTGCCCGGCATAAGTGGCCATAGCAACGCCATTGCCATGATAGCCAAAAGCGGCGTAAAGCCCCTGCGCATTGGGAACCACACCTGCAAATGGCACGAGCTTATGGGTCAAACAAGCAAGGCCAGACCAGAAATCTGGCGTTTCAACTTTCGCCCATTCAGGAAACATCCGCTCAAAGTCACGCCGTGTAGCTGCGCGCATACGCTCTCGCGCATGTGGCGTAGCACTTACGCTTCCCCGCATACCAAAGAGCATTCGCCTGTCCGGGAGCAGACGGAAGTAATGCAGCAAAGTCCGGGTATCATAGGCCATCTGACTAGAAAACCACCCCTGACGCTTCAGCTCTTCATCAGAAAGAACGCGCGACATCAAAATGTTAGATTGCACCGGAAGATATTTTCCAGCCATCCACTCCGGCATATTTTCAGAGGAATAGCCATTGGTCGCCAGAAGCACTTTTTGCGCACGCAACTGGCCCGCTCTTGCCTTTAGAACATACTGCGCATCAGCAGCAGGAGTAATGCCAAGCACAGTGGTCTGTTCATAAAACCGACCGCCTTGCGCCTTCACAACCTCAGCAAGACCACGCGCATATTTGTAAGGATGCAGCGCAAACCCGATTGGAATTGTCAGCCCAGATGAAAGGCCTGAGGCAGTCATCCCAAGCTCTGCAAGTTCATCTTTGTCATGAAAGCTGCAGCTGATCCCATAGCGCTTTTGTATGTCCGCAGCCGTATCTTTCAGCTGATCAACACGCTGAGCTTTGTGTGCAAGAACCGTTTCGCCTTTGGAAACAACATCGGCATCAATCGAGTTCTGTTCCAACAGCTCTGCAACCAGATCAATGGCTGCACGCTCTGCATAAAAGTACCGCCGTGCATCCGCTTCCCCATAGCGATCAATCAAGTCAGCATCATCTGCAATCGTCCCGCCCAGACAGCAGAAACCACCATTGCGACCAGAAGCCCCCCATCCAATATGTTGAGCATCCAGCACCGCAACATCGACACCCTGCTGCGCAAGTTTCAACGCTGCAGACAGCCCTGTGTATCCACCTCCAACAACAGCAACTTCACAGGACTGTTCATCGGAAAGCGGCGCACCAAGCGCCTGAGGAGAGAGCGAACGATGCCAGAAATTCCCGGCAACCGGTTGCTCTCCATATGCATCCTCTTGAAATATGCGGTGCAAACTCAATCGAGCCTGAGCCTCCTCAAAACTTATTTGATGCTTTGGGCAGTAACATCAGCAGCCGTCAGATCCAACGCACGATGCGCTTTCTGAATCAACTCATCCACCTCACTGCGCGAGATCACAAGTGGCGGTGAGATGATCATGCTGTCGCCAACATGGCGCATCACCAAACCGCTCTCAAAGCAATGATCGCGGCAGATCGTTCCAACAGTGCCTTTTTCAGCTTCAAAACGAGCACGGCGTGCCTTATCAGGCGAAAGTTCCAAAGCACCAACCAGCCCGCAGATACGCGCCTCACCAACCAACGGATGCTCGCCAAGAGTCTTCCATTTCTCAGCTAGATACGGCCCTGTATCATTCGCCACTTTTTCCGGCAGTCGCTCATTCTCAATAATATCAAGGTTCGCAAGTGCTGCGGCACAAGCTGCCGGATGTGCCGAGTAAGTGAAACCATGATAAAATTCACCGCCGTGCTCAATAAAGCCCTTGGCAACCTTCTCACTCACCACAACCGCACCAATCGGCAGATAACCTGAGGAAAGCCCCTTGGCAATCGGCATCAGATCCGGTTTGAAGTTGAAAGTCTGTGACCCAAACCAGTTACCCGTACGCCCAAACCCGCAAATCACTTCATCAGCAATCAGAAGAATATTGCGTTCACGGCAGATACGCTGAATCTCGGGCCAATATGTTTCTGGCGGAATGATCACACCACCCGCTCCCTGAATAGGCTCCCCGATAAAGGCCGCTACATTGTCTTCTCCAAGCCGGTCAATCTCAGCTTCCAGCTCACGTGCACGCATCAGTCCAAACGCGGCAGGGTCCATATCTCCGCCTTCACCATACCAATAAGGCTGGTTGATATGGGTAATGTCAGGAATAGGTAGACCGCCCTGCGCATGCATCGCACTCATACCACCCAAGCTCGCACCAGCCATAGTGGAGCCGTGATAAGCATTATGACGGGAAATGATTGTCTTCTTGGTCGGCTTACCTTCACTAGCCCAGTAATGGCGCACCATCCGCACCACGGTGTCATTGGCTTCAGAGCCCGAGCCTGCAAAGAACACATGGTCCAGATGATCTGGTGCCAGACTGGAGATCCTTTCAGCAAGACCAATTGCAGGCGGGTGAGAACTCTGAAAAAACGTATTGTAATACGGCAGTTGTTGCATTTGCCGGTAGACCGCATCGATAATCTCTTGACGGCCATACCCCACGTTCACGCACCAAAGCCCGGCCATACCATCCAGAATCTTGTTGCCCTCAGAATCCCAAAGATAGACACCATCAGCCCGCGTAATAACACGCGTCCCTTTGGCGTTGAGGGACTTGGTATCTGTAAACGGATGCAAATGGTGGGCGGCATCCTTTTCTTGCAGAACATGAGTGGGCGGAAGATTAGCGATATAGTCCATGGGGTCAGTCCTTCCGAAAAGAGGCACGCCCTGCAAACCGGGCAATAGAAGTAAACTCTCATTATTTTGTGATCACAAATGTAGAAGAGTCAATGTTTACTTCAGTAAAGGCGCTACCTGCCTATGCTTCCAGTCTAACCCATGAATGCCTGCGGCTCTATGAACTCAGCCAAAGAAAACAGCAGATCATCAAACCTTCTCAGCAAGACAGAGGGACTCTCTGATAAACCCCATGCCCTGTGCAATATCCTCTTCTAAGGCAACCTTTAAAGCAGTTTGATCATGCATTTTCAGTGCTTCCAATGCCTGTTTATGCTGGTCTTCCAGATTCGCAGTACCAGACCGCCCATAGACCAGACGCATAAATGGACCAAACTGAACCCATAGATTTTTGACAAGTTTGATAAGAATTTCAGATCGGCTTTTTGAGTAAAGATAAAAGTGAAACTCGTAGTTTCCGCGCATGTACCCTTCCACATCGCCAGTTTCCAGAGCGACATCAATCTGATCATCAATACCTTGGAGAACCTGAATATCTTCCTCTTTCAAATTCACCAGAGCTTTGGATGCCAGTTCAACTTCCAGCAACCGTCGTGCAGACCAGATTTCATCGATTATATCTTCGCAAACATCCGGAATAGAAACACGCCTATTGCCGTGTAATTCCAACGCGTTTTCTGCAATGAGACGTCGCACAGCCTCACGAACAGGCATCGCACTCACACCCAGTTCCTCAGCCAGCCCGCGCAGGGTCACAGCCTTGCCCGGCAGAAAACCACCAAACAGGATCCGCTCTCTCAATTGTCGGTAAACCTGCTCATGAACAGGGATCCCGACATCAGGAACAACAGCGCTTTGTAAAGTCATCTTACTCATGGAGGAACTATAGAAGCACCCGAACCAGCTGCAAAGATAATTTGATCACAAACTATTGCCTAGCTGAGAATTCTGTGGTCATCTTTCAAAACAGG
This sequence comes from Pseudovibrio sp. WM33, assembly GCF_001623165.1. Taxonomy (NCBI): domain Bacteria; kingdom Pseudomonadati; phylum Pseudomonadota; class Alphaproteobacteria; order Hyphomicrobiales; family Stappiaceae; genus Pseudovibrio; species Pseudovibrio sp. WM33. The sequence continues at coordinate 26,611 of NZ_LMCK01000138.1, read as the reverse complement.
CACACAATTAAGAACAACGGAGACGGCAGGATCCAGACACGCCAGCACCAATGCTGTGCAAAAATTTGAGGGGGGAAGATGAAATGAGTTCAAACTTCAAGTCCAGACTGACGGGCACAATGGCGACCGCAATTATGGTTGCATGTGCAGCCAGCGCAGCACACGCAGAAGGCACCGTCAACGTTTACAATTGGTCTGATTACATCGACGAAAGCGTTCTGAAAGATTTTGAAGCTGAAACCGGTATCAAGGTCAATTACGACGTTTTCGATTCAAATGAGGTTTTGGAAACCAAACTGCTCGCGGGCACCACAGGGTACGATATAGTCGTTCCAACCGGCAGCTTCCTCTCCCGGCAAATTCAAGCCGGCGTCTTCCAAAAGCTGGGCAAAGACGCCCTCCCAAACCTGAAGAACATGTGGTCGCTCGTTTCCGACAGAACTTCCATCTATGATCCGGGCAATGCGTATTCCATCAACTACATGTGGGGCACCACTGGCATCGGCTACAATGTAGAGGCCGCTGCTAAACGTCTAGACGGCAAACCGGTCGATAGCTGGGAAATCATCTTCAACCCAGAAATACTCGCCAAGTTTCAGGATTGCGGCATCCATATGCTGGACGCACCAACAGAGCTCATCCCCGCAGCGCTTAACCACCTCGGACTAAATCCTGACAGCCACAACAAGGCTGAAATTGAAAAAGCTGCTGCACTCCTCAAGACCATACGTCCATACGTTCAGAAGTTTCACAGCTCCGAATACATCAACGCCCTCGCAAACGGCGATATCTGCTTAGCTATCGGCTGGTCTGGTGATGTCTTTCAGGCCCGCGACAGAGCAGCAGAAGCCGACAACGGCGTCACCATCAACTACATCATTCCAAAGGAAGGTGCGTTGATGTGGTTTGATCAGATGGCAATCCCGACAGATGCAGCCAACTCCAAAGAAGCACATATGTTCCTCGATTACATCATGCGCCCGGATGTCATCGCAAAGGCTTCCAACTACGTGGTCTACGCCAACGGCAACAAAGCCTCTCACGAACATCTGGATCAGGAAGTTCTGGAAGATTCCGCCGTGTATCCAGATGAAGCAACCATGGAAAAACTTTACGTCACAACGCCTTACGCTCCGAAAATTCAGCGGATTGTGACCCGTGCCTGGACTGCTGTGAAGTCGGGCCAGTAATCATCGACAGCAGCGGGCAACTCAAGTTGTCCGCGCGCCTTCCATGTTTCTTTGGAAGCAGGACAACAACAGAGGGTGGAGCGGGCCACGATGGAAACTCTGGTAAACACTCAGCCAGTCTGCAAATTCGCACCTTGGGAGGATCCAGCTCAGGAACCTTTGGTGCGCTTTGAAAACGTCACGAAGAAGTTTGGCGACTTCACTGCCATTGAGGACTTAACGCTCAACATCTATGAGCGCGAGTTCTTCGCCCTTCTCGGCCCGTCCGGCTGCGGGAAGACAACTATGATGCGCATGCTGGCAGGGTTTGAATATCCCACCGCTGGCAACATCATGCTCGGTCAGAACAATCTGCAAAAGGCACCGCCACACAAACGGCCCGTCAACATGATGTTCCAGTCCTACGCGCTCTTCCCGCATATGACAGTGGAACAGAACATCGGCTTCGGCCTCAAACAGGAAAAGACCGCAAAGGCCGAGATCCGGAGACGTGTTGAAGAAATGCTGTCGCTGGTTCAGTTGGAACCTTTTGCCAAACGCAAACCACACCAGCTTTCGGGTGGTCAAAAGCAGCGCGTTGCTCTTGCTCGTTCCCTCGCCAAGAAGCCTAAACTCCTGCTCCTTGACGAACCGCTCGGTGCGTTAGACAGGAAGTTGCGCGAGCAAACCCAGTTTGAATTGATGAACATTCAGGAGCAGCTCGGCCTCACCTTTGTCATCGTCACTCATGATCAAGAAGAGGCTATGACAGTCGCGAGCCGCATCGCCGTGATGGACCACGGCAAAATCGTTCAGGTCGCGACACCCGCTGAAATCTACGAGTATCCAAACTCCCGCTATTCTGCTGACTTCCTTGGCGATGTTAACATCATTGAAGGCCAGATAGATGTCACCACTGGCGAAACTGCAAGCTTGGCGTGGGCTGAAGGTGAAACACCTTTGGCAATCTCAACCAAGCTCCGTCCTCAAGCAGGAACGACCGCCTGGCTCGCAGTTCGCCCTGAAAAACTCCGCATCTCTAAAGACAAGCCAGCAAACGCTGACAACTGCATTAAGGGCGAAGTCTGGGACATCGGCTACACTGGCAACATCTCAACTTATCACGTCAAAGCCTCAAATGGCTCCATTTTGAAAGCACAGGTCTCCAACAGAGAACATCTCGCCGACCGCCCAATCACATGGGAGGACACCGTCTATGTCTATTGGGAGAAAGGCGCTGGCGTCTTTCTGGAAACGTGAGGTGAGCGATGGCAGTTGCAGATATCACCTCCCCCTCAGAAGAAATACAGGAGACATCCAGTCCGAGTTCAGGCTGGGGACGCAGACTGCTCATAGCGATCCCGTATATCTGGTTGCTGATCTTCTTCCTCGCGCCCTTCGTCATTGTACTGAAGATCTCCTTGTCCGATGTCATACTGGCGCGCCCGCCATACTTTCCAAACTTCGACATATCAGAGGGTTGGCAAGGTCTGCTCGCCATGCTTCAGGCGTTTGACCTGGAAAACTATGTCTGGCTAACGGAAGATACACTCTACCTGAACTCATATCTAAGCAGTCTCAGGATCGCATCCATCTCAACGCTACTCACTTTGGCAATCGGCTATCCTATCGCCTATGCCATGGCCAAAGCCCCGAAAGAGTGGCGTGCAACTCTCCTGATGCTGGTGATCCTGCCCTTCTGGACCAGCTTTCTCATCCGCGTATATGCATGGATCGGCATTCTCAAAAAAGAAGGCTTCCTCAACTACTTCCTGCTCTGGACCGGCATCATTGACGAACCCTTGATGATCCTGAACACCGACACTGCCATCTACATTGGCATCGTTTATTCCTACCTGCCTTTCATGGTCTTGCCACTCTACGCAGTTCTGGAAAAGCTAGATATCTCATTGCTGGAAGCTGCAACAGATCTGGGGTGTTCACCTCTCAAAGCCTTTTGGGTCATTACTCTACCGCTGTCATTATCAGGAGTTTGGGCAGGCTGTTTCCTCGTCTTTATCCCTGCTGTCGGTGAGTTTGTCATTCCAGACATTCTGGGCGGGTCCAGCACTATCATGATCGGCAAAACGCTCTGGGTGGAGTTCTTCTCCAACAGAGACTGGCCAGTCGCATCCGCCGTCGCAATTCTACTGCTGCTTATGTTGATCCTACCCATCATCCTGTTCCAGAAACAGCAGGAAAAACAAGCGGAGGCCAGCCAATGACCCGCTTCAACTGGTTCAACACAACAACGCTCACACTCGGCTTTGCATTCCTCTACCTGCCGATCATCCTGCTGATGATCTACTCTTTCAACGAATCCAGACTGGTCACCGTTTGGGCTGGTTTCTCCACCAAGTGGTATCAATCAGTCTTCTTCAATGAGAGTTTCATCAATGCCGCATGGGTCACACTCCGTGTTGGCTTCATCTCTGCATCTGTCGCGACTGTGCTCGGCACCATGGCCGCACTTGTTCTCAATCGCGCTGGACCATTCCACGGCAAAACGCTCTTCACAGGTATGATCTACGCACCAATGGTCATGCCAGAGGTCATCACGGGCCTGTCACTGCTCCTGCTGTTCGTCTCACTGGATTTCACCCGAGGCTTCTGGACAGTTACACTGGCACATATAACCTTCTCCATGTGCTACGCCGCCGTCGTCGTCTCTGCCCGTCTGGTGACGTTCGAACGTAGTCTGGAAGAAGCTGCCCTTGATCTGGGGTGCACCCGTTTTTCCGCCTTCATGCAGGTGACACTGCCCATCATCTTTCCCGCAATTTTGGCAGCATGGCTGCTGGCCTTCACGCTTTCTCTGGATGATCTGGTCATTGCCTCCTTTGCTTCAGGTCCTAGCGCTACCACCCTGCCCATGAAGATCTATTCTCAGGTCCGCGTTGGCGTTTCTCCAGAAATCAATGCCCTGTCATCCATTCTCATCGCTGTTGTTGCCGTTGGCGTGGTCACCGCTTCGCTGGTCACAAAACAGGCACAGGTCAAGCGCATGAAAGAAGAACGACTGGCGATAAGCTCAATCTGATCGAGGAAGTATACGTGTCTGATACGAAACACCCATCCTCGCTGGATGAATACTCAAAAGGCGATCTGGCCTACACCCGCTCCACCCCTTATGGGACCATAGCCGAATCCAGCTATGCCGGAGCGCTCAGTTTTATGCGCCGTAAATTCACCAAGGACCTTAAGGGGATAGATGTCGCGGTCTGTGGCATCCCCTTTGACACGTCCGTCAGCAACAGGCCGGGGTGTCGCTTCGGCCCAAGAGCAATCAGGCAAGCTTCCTCCATATTGGCCTGGGACCACGCATGGGGCTGGTCCTTTGACCCGTTCGACCGCCTTGCTGTTGTCGACTACGGCGATTTCATCTTCGATCCCGGCTACCCCATGAGCGTACCGGAAGAACTGGAACAGCAGGCCTCTGCCATTTTAGACGCAGGTACGGCAACGCTCATGCTAGGTGGAGATCATTTCTGCACCTATCCCATGTTCAAAGCGCACGCAAAAAAACACGGACCACTCTCCCTCATCCAGTTTGATGCACACAGCGACACATGGACTGACAACTCCAGCCGTATTGACCATGGCACCATGTTCTACAGAGCGGTAAAAGATGGTCTCATCAACCCGCAGACATCGATACAAGTTGGTATCAGAACCAACAATGAGAACACACAGGGCCTGACCACAATTACGGCGGACTGGGTCCGTAATAACGGCGCACAGGCCACGATTGAACGCATACATAAGGTGACCGGCAAAAGTGCCAGCTACATCAGCTTCGACATCGATTGCCTTGACCCAGCCTTTGCACCGGGAACAGGAACACCGGTTGTTGGCGGTCTGAACACCGGAGAGACACGGGAGATCCTGCGTGGCCTCGCTGGCATAAACCTGAAAGGCATGGACCTTGTAGAAGTCGCACCTGCCTACGACCACGCAGAAATTACAGCGCTGGCCGGAGCCACTTTAGCTTTGGATTTACTTTGCATCTATGCCAGCCAGTTCAATCAGAACACCAGATAAAACAACACATCAGATCACGACCAGAAGAGTTCGCATGCCCACCCTGACAGCAGTACAGCCGCAATTGGAACAGTTTCGACTTGAAGCCGACGCCTTCCTGAAACAACACCCAGACCTCGAAAAGATCGAGGTCCTCTATGCTGGCTTTTGTGGCCCGCTCCGAGGCAAATGGCTTCCGGCAGAAATGCTGCACAAACTGGCGGAAGGCGGTGTCCGGTTGCCGTTGTCTACGGTCGCACTGGACGTCTGGGGCATTGATGTCCCAGCAACCGGCCTTGCTATTGAACGCGGGGACCCTGATGGCATCTGCATCCCAGTTCCAGGAACGCTAAAGCCTGTTCCGTGGGCTAAAGTGCCAACAGCACAAATCCTTGTCACCCTCTTCGAGATTGAAGATCAGAAACCAAACCCGCTGGACCCAAGGTATGTTCTTGAAACCGTTGAAAAGAAGTTTCAAAGTAAAGGCCTGACACCTGTTGTCGCCACGGAGCTGGAATTCTACTTTATCGACATTGAGTCCGGCCCAACCGGTTTGCCACTCCCACCATACATTCCCGGCACCAATCAGCGTCTCGAGGCCTCACAGATCTATGATCTGGACATCATGGCTCAGTTCGAACCGATCCTCATGGAGATCAACCAAGCCTGCAAAATTCAGGATATCCCTGCGGACACAACCATCTCCGAGTTCGGTCACGGCCAATTTGAGATCAATCTGCTGCACGTGCCAAGCGCCGTCGAAGCAGCCGATCATTGCTTGTTGTTCAAACGCGTAGTCCGCCATAGTGCCCGCAAACACGGTATGGATGTCACGTTCATGTCAAAGCCTTACGCAGAAGAAACCGGCAGCGGCTTCCACGTTCACACCAGTTTGCTCGATGCAAAAGGTACCAATGTTTTCAGCGGCAACGCTGAGGAAACAAACCCAACCTTGCGCAATGCTATAGGCGGCCTGTTGGACACCATGCTGGACATGCAAGTTCTGTTTGCCCCACATGCCAATTCCTACCGCCGCCTACAGCCGGGCTCTTACGCACCAATCACTTGTTGTTGGGGTTATGATCATCGCGCCGCAGCGATCCGCGTACCAGCCACACATGGCAAAGGCGCAAGATTGGAACATCGCGTCTCTGGCGCTGATGCCAACCCTTATCTGGTCGTCTCCGCTATCCTTGAAGGCATTCATCAAGGATTAGAAAACCAGAGCAACCCTGACACTCCGATCACACCGGAAGCGGACCTCACCCAGTATGATCATTTGACAGGAAACTGGGAGGTCGCAATTCAGAGATGGTCGCAAAGCAAAACAGCAAAGCAGATGAGCACAGCAGAGTTTCATCGCCTGTACGGCATCAGCCGGAAAGCTGAGTACGACGTGTTTGCAACCACCATTACCGGTTTTGAATGTCAGACCTACGCCAAGAAGGTCTGACATTGCATCAAGACTAAGAAGTCTCTTTGATGTTGCGCTCCATCAGCAACTGATAGGCTTTGGGTGACAACCGGTTGAGCCACCACGCCAGACTGGCAACGCGGCCAACCGGTTTCATCTCCGTCTTACGCACATACGCCTTGTAGATGATGTCCGCCGCCCGCTCCGCACTCATATAATCAACGCCATCTGTAGACGATCCCGGACGGGCCAAACCGTTCTCTTGCGTCTCTGACCGTCCAACATTGGTGGCCACAAACGAAGGTGCTGCAATCAACGTATGAACGCCATAAGACTTCTCTTCAGACCGCAACGAGCCGAAAAAGCCCTCCAGCGCATGCTTGCTGGCCGCATAAGCTGTCCGTTTAATCAGTGGCGAGAATCCAGCAACTGACGAGATCGCTAGATGACATCCACTGGAGGCCCGCACCGCTTTCAAAAATGCCCGCGCCGTATGCACCGCCCCGAAATAATTGACATCCAGCACTTTGCGATGCGCTGTCAGGTCCATGTCCGCAAACAATCCGATATGCGTAATGCCTGCATTGTAAACCACCAGATCAATGCTGTTGTGCCGAGCCAAAACCTGCTGGGCAACCTGCTCAACCGCACCCCCATCCGTTAAATCGCAGGCATAAATGCTCTGTTGCTCATTTTGTGGCAGCCCCTCCAGTACCGGACCGGACAAATCCAGCAGAACCGTATGCCAGCTCTCACGCTGCAACCGGGTTGCAAGTGCCTGCCCTAAGCCACCAGCACCGCCTGTAATAACCGCTGTTTTCATCAAAGCCCCACAGATGCTCGCCAGTGTTCAAACACTTCTGCACTTGTCTTTTCCGGTGTATAGCCAAACACTGATTTCAACCGCTCATTGGCCAGCACAGGACGGTATTGCAAAAACCGAACCTGCTCCGGTCCATACCGGGAAAGCCTCAGTGGTTTCGCCACACCTAAAACAAATTTCAACAACCAGGACGGCAACTTAAGGACAGGCTTATTGAGCATTTGCCCCAACCGCTGCATCGACAACGCTCCATCACCCGCCACGTTGTAAATCCCCTCAGGAGCCTCAGTCGCAGCAAGGAACAGAATGCGCGCAAGATCTTCCGTCCAGATAAACACAAACGCACTATCCGATCCGGCGACCCCAAGCAGCCTCGGCTTATGGAACAACGCGGTAATCTGATTGTTCATGCCCGTTCCAAGAACCGTCCCAACCCGCAACACAACCTGCTCCAGTTGCGGTGCCTCCGCACGTGCACGAGCCAAAGCAGTTTCAACCAGACGCTTATGATAGGAGTACGCGAATTCTTTATTGCCGCGAATATGATCATCCTCATGCAATGGCACAGGATTGTCTGCATGATACCCATAAGCTGCCCCGGATGATGTGACGACAAGACGCTTCACACCTGCTTTGATCGCAGCATCAATCACCGACTGAGTGCCAACAACATCAACCAGATACTCAATATCCCGTGTAGATCCAGCAGAAGGTGTGACGATGGAAGCCAGATGCACAATCACATCAGGCCGCTCTTCCTCAATCAGTGCTGACACCCTGTCTGTAGTCACATCCAGCGTTTTGAAACGGGCATTTGCTGGGAGATCACTCGGCTCACGAATATCAGTCGCCACAACCTTCAGCTCCGTGCCCGCCAATTGCCGTAAGAATGCTTGTCCGACACCTCCGGCAGCACCGGTAATAAGAAGCTTGGTCATGACGTCGCCTCCGCGGGAAGCTTGACTGCTTTGCGCGCCATAAAACTGGCAAGCACCAGCCCGCTGATCGCATGCCAAATCCCCCAGGCAGCCGCCACAACAGACATACCGCCAAGCCCACCGAAAAAGCCGAAGATCAACACCAGCCCCAGACCGGAATTTTGGATGCCAGTTTCAATCGTAATGGCCCGTCGGTCATAAGCAGACACACCAGCAACGCTCGCCAGAGTATACCCCGCCGCTAAAGCCAGCCCATTATGGACAATTACGAGAGATGCCACAGCACCCACATAGGCAAGAAAAAACGACCAGTTGGCAAACAGCGCGATGAAGATGAAACCGATAAAAATCCCCATGGACGCCATGCGCAGTGGTTGCCGTATTTTGGCAGCCAGCTGTGGCTTGATGCGGTTGAGCATGATGCCAAGAAACAATGGCAACACCAACATAAAGCAAACAGTAATTGCAACTGACAGCTTATCGATATGCGTCTCTTGCAATATCGCGCGCGTGGGGCCGTAAAGACTACCCCAAAATGCGATATTAAAGGGTGTCGCAACAATTGCTCCCACCGTGGCAAAAGCCGTCATGGAAACCGATAGCGCTGCATTACCTCCTGCACGATGAGTGATGAAGTTTGAGATATTACCACCCGGACACGCCGCCACCAGAATAAGCCCCAAAGCAATCGAAGGTCGGGGCTGAACGATCAGAACAAGCAGAAATGTGAGGCTCGGCAAGACCAGAAATTGAGAGCACAGCCCAATCACCACAGGCTTTGGCGACAGTGTCAGTCGCTTAAAATCCGCAGGACAAAGATCCAGCGCGATTGAGAACATCACAACACCCAGAATACCATTGAGCAGGGTCAGAGAACCGGAACTGAAGTTGAGAACAACAAGGTCAATGTCACTCATGCCATTTCCCTCTTCAACGCCTGTGTGCGCTTGTTCAGTGCGGAGCGATAACTTTGCTTGTCCACGTAGTAGGCCATCCGCGCCAGCTTGAGGTAGTTCATCCCCCCAGTCTCACGCTCAAATCCCTTGGCTTTCTCAGCTTTGATCGCCTCAGCTGTCCTACTTCCGTCCCTGAGGCCTCTCAGATAACGCGCAACCAGTTCCGCCTGATCATGGCGCCCCTGCCAACCCAGACCCGTTGCCTCAATCATGCCCATTACAAACAGATCATTCCGTTCTGGATGCATGCAGTTCAAAAACAGATGCGGTGCATCGCCCTGCCAGTTCAAAAGCTCTTTGTCGATAAAGGGATAATGCAGTTTATAGCCAGTCGCGGTGACGATGAGATCATACTCAGCCTCTTCACCACCACGAAACCGAACTGTATGCTCATCCAGTTCCTTGATATCTGCTCGAATGCCAATATCCCCGTGACCGGCATGATAGAGAATAAGCGAGTTCACCACCGGATGGCTCTCATAAAGCTCATAGTCAGGTTTGGGGAACCCATAGGCCTGCGGATCACCAACAAACCATTTCAGTAATGTTTGATCCACTCGCCGCTTCAGCCAGAGCGGCAACTTCACCGCCCCACCCATCGTGTCTGCCGGCTTCCCGAAAACATACTTGGGAACAAAGTAATAGCCACGACGCATTGAAATATCGCATTGGATGCCATGATGGATAGCATCCACCGCTATGTCACAACCTGAATTGCCCGCCCCGACAATCAGCACCCGCTTGCCAGCAAACTGCTGCGCACTCTTGTAGTAGCACGAATGAATGAGGTCGCCAGAAAACTCTCCCGCAAACTCTGGCATGTTGGGCTCAGAAAGCGTGCCATTTGCAATTAGCACTCCGGCAAACTCAGCTGAATGATCTCCGTCCTGATCTCTCCAGCTAACCGTCCACCCCTCACCGTCACCTCCCAACGGCACGATGCGGGTCACTTCTGCTCCAAAATGATAGCGCCGCTTCAAATCGAACTTTTCGGCAAACTCCTGAAAGTAGGTCTTTAGCTCGCGGTGACCGGGATACTCAGCAATATGATCATCCATCGGAAAATCTGTAAACTCGGTCATTTTCTTGGATGAAATCAGATGCGCGGACTCGTACATGGTCGACTTCGGCCCATCAATATCCCAAAGCCCGCCCACACCGCTGTGCAGCTCAAAACCCTGAAAATCTATTCCCTGCTCAATAAGTGTCTTGGCCGTGGCGAGCCCCATCGGCCCTGCCCCAATTAAGGCATAGCTCTCCTTTGAAATATTCACTGTTCGTCCCCCCTAAGAACTACAATTAGATTGAACAGTCGTACAAAATAAGGCAAGCTCTTTTTATGATTAAGAAGATTTCGCAGGAAAAACAAAGACAAAGAGCCCCTTCAAAAAGCTCTTTGGAGACGCGCCAGAAGATTCTCGACGCCGCAGAACACCTGTTTGCCTTTCGCAGTTATGACGCTGCGTCCATAAGAGATATCGCACAAAAAGCAGGGGTAAAACTGGGCCTCGTAAACCACCACTTCGGCACAAAGGAAGACCTGTTTTTCAAAACAGTCGAACGCCGTGCCGAGGAACTCGCCCGTCTCCGCCTTGATGCACTGGAACAGCTGAAGGCTTCAGACGAAGCCATGACATTGAAGGGTATTCTGGAGAGTTTCTTCTACCCTTATCTGGACAAAGCTGAAAACAGCGGCCCCGGCTGGCTCGCCTACGCACGTCTGGTCGCAATGGTCTCTGCTGAAGAGCGCTGGAGCGCAATCTCACAAGCTTGTTTTGACCCAACAGCAAAAGTATTTCTTTCAGAAATCGCCAAGCTCTATCCCACTGCCGACCTTAGAAAAGTCTCCGCAACCTTCGTCTTTTCCATCTCTTCACAAATCGCTCTGTGCACCTCAGCCTGGCGTGTTGATGCAATGGCAGAAGAAGATCACACTTCCGGCATTGCTGAAATGAAAACATTGCTCGTAGCCTATGCCACCGCCGGCATCCATAGCGCCCTGTCTGGACCTTGATGAAATCCGTTCAAGGCTCCTTCAAAGCAGATCAATCAGCCTGTGCAACTCGGGCTTTCAGTTCTTTCTTGTCTTCAGCTGAAAGATCCCGCCAGTCACAATCCCGCAGGCACGCCTCCATGGCATAAAGCGCGAGGATGGACACGCCACGACCAAACCGAAACTTCAAACGCTGATAAGCTTGCACAGATCCAAGCTCACGCAGATCATCTTCACTGCAAACATCAACCTCAGACAGCATATATTCGGTCTTCGGGCCCAGGTTTCTCAATTGACTGATCGACTTGCTCAAAATGCACCATTCCAGACGTTTCACTCGGGCTTCACCTGCTCAAAGCACTGCATCTAAGCGTAATTTGGAGATCGCCGTTCCAGAAACGCATTAATCCCTTCCTGCGCTTCATCATGTCCCAGAGCCTCTGCCATCGTTTCGCGCTCCAGATCCATCTGTTCCTCAAAGCTGTTGTGATCAGCAGCTGATACCAATCGTTTGATCGCTCCCTGTGCCCTTGTTGGACCTTGCGCTATACGATCAGCTATCAGGTGCGCTTCTGCCAAAGCAGGCTTATCGCTAAGCACATTGACCACCCCCAGCTGGTAGAGCCGTTCAGCCGAAACAGGTTGTCCCAGCAAACACATCTCTAAGACCAGTTGACGGGGAATAAGCCGGGACAATGAAGCTGTAGCCCCTCCATCCGGCACCAGTCCAACCTTCACATAAGCCAGCATAAACTGAGACGGCCGCTCTGCCACCAGGAAGTCACAAGCCAGAGCCAAAGACACACCCGCTCCGGCAGCACCTCCATCAACCGCCGCAATCACCGGTTTTGCGCAGTCCCTTATTTTTCGAACCAGATTATGGAGTTTTTCAATATTATTTTTTCGCTCAAGACCCGTCATCTCGCGGCGCTTAACCAACGTGTTCAGATCGCCACCCGCACAGAAATAACCGCCTTCTCCCATCAGGATAACGCTACGGATCTCTGTGTTCTGATTGGCGAGATCCAACGCCTGCGAAAGCCCGTCGTAGTATTCCGGCGAAAGCGCATTGCGACGAGAAGAGTTACAGTTCATGACGATCAGACGATCCGCCTTGCGCTCAACGCTGACAAGAGAAGCACGCTTCATGACATTGCCTCTCGCGCAGATTCCCTCTGCATAGCTCCAACAAAGCGCTCCAGATGGTAGTCGACATCGCCAAGTTGATGATCGATCATCATCAAACGCTTGGCATAATGTCCCAGAGCATACTCCTCGGTCATGCCAATACCGCCATGCAACTGAATGGTTTCTTCGCAAACCAGTTGCGCCACACGGCCAATCAAATTCTTAGCTGCACTCACATGCTTATCTCGCTGGAAAGGTTCAGCAGAGAGGTGCCCCGCTACATTGATCAGTGCAGAGCGAGCCTGTTCGATCTCAATCAGGACCGTCGACATCCGGTGCTGAAGTGCCTGGAACTTGCCCAGCGCACGGCCAAACTGCGTCCGCACGCGCAGATACTCAACCGTCAAATCCTTCGCCGCTTCCATCGCCCCAACGGCCTCGGCACACAGCGCAGTCACACCTGCAGCGCGTGCTGCCTCCAGACCAGAAAGGACAGCCTCCGAAGCCCCCAAACACGCTGAAGCAGGCAAGGCTACATTCACCAGAGCAATATCGCTGGCGTGGTAGCCGTCCAGATTGGGATAGGAGTACCGCTCCACGCCCGAAGCATCGGCATCTATCATGAACAGTTGCAGCCCGTCGGCACCACGAGCGCTCACAATCAGCTTGTCCGCACTTGGTCCGCCAATCACCACCGACTTTGTACCGTTGAGCCGATAGCCATCCTCTACCCGCTCTGCAGTTGTCTCTACAACATCCAGATCATAACGCGACTGAGGCTCTTCCAATGCGGGAACGATCTTGAGCTTCCCGTCAATCACATCCCCGATCAGCGCCTTCTGCTCCTCAGTCCCAAGCTCGCTCAACAACCGCCCAGCCATAACGCCAGAGGCCATCAAAGGCTCCACGCAGGCAAACCGGCCCAACTCCTCAAACACGACCGCAATATCAAAACCGCTGCCTCCAAAGCCCCCATGCTCTTCTGCAAACAGCACCCCAATCACACCCAGCTCAGCAAAATCATTCCAGATTTCCTCCGATAAACCCTGCGCGTGCCCAACAGAGTTAGCTCGTTGCGAGGCATCGTAGTTATCTGAAAGGTAGCGATGCAGAGTGTCCTGAAGCATCCGTCGTTCGTCACTATGATTGAAATCCATGGAACGCTCCTAAAGGCCGAGAATAGCTTTACTGATGATGTTGCGCTGGATCTCGTTAGACCCGCCAAAGATGGAAAGTTTGCGGTTGTTGAAGTAGCTCGGGCTCGCAGCAGCAGCATAATCCGGTCCAACACCCTGAGCATTCGCACCGCTGTCCAACGCCTCAGACACAAACGGCATGGCATAGCGCCCAACCGCTCGCCGCGTCAGATCATTGATCGCCTGCCGGATCTCCGTCCCCTTAATCTTCAGCATGGAACTTTCCGCTCCCGGAGCCTGCCCCGCAGCCGCTTTGGCAATCATGCGCAGGTTCGTTGTTGCCATAGCCATCAGATCAATCTCAATCTGCGCAACCCTTGCAGCAAAATAAGGATTGTCCAGCAAAGGTTTGCCGCCAGACATCTGCTTGGCACAAACATCCTTCAAATGAACAAGAGCTGCCGTCGAAAAGCCCACACCTGCAATGTTGGTACGCTCATGGGTCAACAGATACTTGGCGTAGGTCCAGCCCTTGTTCTCTTCCCCAACAAGGTTGGCGACCGACACCCGCACATACTCAAAAAACACCTCATTCACTTCCTGCCCACCATCAATCAACGTAATGGGCCGAACTGTGACACCCGGTGTCTTCATATCAATCAGCAAAAACGAAATGCCTTCCTGCGCCTTGACCTCCGGATCCGTACGCACAAGGCAGAAGATCCAATCCGCATGCTGACCCAGTGTAGTCCAGGTTTTCTGGCCGTTGACAACATAGTGCTCACCATCACGCACAGCACGAGTTTTCAGGGAAGCAAGATCGGACCCCGCCTGCGGTTCGGAATACCCCTGACACCACCAGTCTGTACCATCCAGAATACGTGGCAAAAAGTGATCCTTTTGCACCTTGCTTCCAAACTTCAAAAGCACGGGTGCCAACATGGAAAGCCCGAAAGGCATCGTACGCGGCGCATGGGCAAGGCAAAGCTCTTCCTCAAAGATATGCCGATAAACTGCATTCCAGCCAGTTCCGCCATACTCTTCCGGCCAGTTGATCGCCAGCCACCCTTGCCTGTTAAGCGTGGCATGCCACTCCTCATGGTCCGCCTTGGAAAGCCGCTTTCCCAATCTGACTTTTTCTGAGAGCGTCTGCGAAAGATTCTCTTTCAAAAACGACCGCACCTCGTCGCGAAACGCCAACTCATCAACTGAATAGTTCAAGTCCATATGCCGCTCTCCCTGCTTCATTGGACATAACTGTCGGGAGGACATGGAACGCATGCCCCCACCTCATCTCCATCATGAGATCAGAGTATCGCGCACCCAAATTATTTCAATATGTAATTTATAATTCCATTATGCAGAATTTATAGTAAGCAACTACCTCGTCCCAAGCCATTTCCTCGTGCTGCAAGTTCTTGAAATACGTTAGCCGCGGTTGATCAGAACCGAGGGCAAGCCCAGCGCGCGTTCCAGCTCTTTCACTCGGTCCCGCAGTTTAGGCCCAACCTCATTCTGCATGCGCTCATAGCTCAGCATGTCTGGCGTCGCCCCACAGCTGATCGCAACCGGCTCACCAAAATCATGAGAACGAAACCCTGTCGAAACAGCATTGATGTTTTCCGCATAACGCTTGTCTTCATCAACAATGACAAAACCTTGCGCCAACAACTGCGAGTAACCCGCATTTCTCGCAGCCTGCAAAGCCTCCGCACCGATGCTGTCATCCCGCCCGTGCACACGCTCACAAACCTGAGCAAACTCATGGTCTGTTACGCTTGCCAGATAAGCATGACCAGAGGACGAGCCTGTGATCGGAATGCGATGTCCCACTTCCAACCAGATGGCAGGTGCTCCCTGTGGTCGCCACGTCTTAGTCAGCAACATCTTGTTTTCATCAAGCACTGCCAGCAAAGCCAATGTACCTGTCTCATCAGCAAGCTGCTGCATCATCGGGTTCACCGCTTCAATGAAGGAAACAGAGGCACTGGCAATATTGCCCAGCGCCAGAGCAGCAGGGCCAAACCGATACCGGTCATGACGACGCGCATGGCTGAGATAGCCAAGCTGCTGAAGAGTGAAAGTTAAGCGGGAAACCGTGGACTTGGGAATGCCGGTACGCTGAGAGATTTCCTGGTTGCCCAGCCCGTCATCAGAAGCCTGGAATGCCCGTAAAACCTGCAGCCCTCGCGCCAGCGTTGTCGCAAACCGCCGGTCTTTTTCTTCATGTCCGCTCAACGCTAAAACCCCACCCCAATCATTTACATCCCTTGCCTAACACACATCATCCACCTCAAAGAACACCAGCACGGCATCCAGCAGCAATTCTCCAAGACAAATGCCGCTCAGACCTCCAGCCATTCTCTTCGGATGTCATCGCGCTCACGGAAGTCCTCCGGTGTCCCATGATAAACAATCTCCCCATGCCCCATCACATGAACCTGCTGGGCGATCTTCAGAGCAATGGAAAGTTTCTGTTCCACCAGCAAGATGGAAACACCGGCTCGCGCAATCTCCGCAATCAGTTCCCCAACCTGCGTCACAATCTTAGGTGCAAGCCCTTCGGTCGGTTCATCAATGATGATCAGATCAGGATCTCCCATCAGCGTCCGACAAATAGTGAGCATCTGCTTTTCCCCGCCAGAAAGCACACCAGCTGCCGTATCAGCGCGAGATTTGAGATTGGGGAACATGTCAAGCATTTGCTCAATGCTCCACCTACCCGGTTTCCGCATGTCCTTGATACCAAGCAGAAGATTGTCCCGCACACTCATCAGAGGGAAGACATCCCGGTTCTCCGGCACATACCCAAGCCCCTTACACGCAATGCTATGGCTCGGCAGACCAGAGATAGTCTCACCCTTGAACCAGATATCTCCCTTTGGTGCCACCTCACCCATAATCGCCTTGGCCGTGGTGGACCGCCCGACACCGTTGCGCCCTAACAGCGCCGTCACACTGCCCTTGGGCACATCCATGTTCACACCGCGCAGCACATGACTTTTGCCATAAAACGCATGCAGATCTCGGACCTTCAGCATTTCACCTCCAGCAGTTCCACTCATGCACTCATCTCCGCAAAATCTGTCTCATCCCCAAGATAAGCCTCTCGCACCCGTGCATTGCCGCGAATTTCCTCTGGCGTCCCTGTTGCAATGATCTCGCCATAAACAAGCACTGAAATTCGGTCAGAAAGCCCAAACACAACCCCCATGTCATGCTCTACGATCAAGAGCGTCTTGCCTTCCGTTGCCATCTCGATGAGTTTGATCGCCCTGTCAGTTTCAGAGTGACTCATGCCAGCCGTCGGCTCATCCAGCAAAATCACATCTGCCCCACCTGCAATGGTGATAGCAATCTCCAGCGTGCGTTGATCCGCATAGGTCAGCAGCACAGCAGGCACATCGGCTTTATCCGTCAGCCCCACCTTCTCCAACACCTCGGCAGTCTTGCGCTGCACCTCCTTCAGGTTACCAATGTTCCGCCAGAAACTGTGCCCATACCCAAGCGACCACAACACCCCGCAACGTACATTCTCACGCACTGACATATTGGCGAAGATGTTGGAGACTTGAAAACTACGCGACAATCCAAGCCGGTTAATCTGGTGAGGTTTCAGGCCCGAGATCTGCCGCCCAGCCAAACTTATTGTTCCCGAACTTGGCGGAAACAGACCGGAGATAAGATTGAACAGCGTGGACTTGCCAGCTCCGTTGGGACCAATAATCGCATGTCGTTCACCTCGGGCAATGTCCAGCGAAACCCCTTCAATGATCTTCGCCGGACCAAAGTTTTTGCGCAGGTCCGTCAGCTGTAAAGCAGGAGCACTCATGAGCCCATACCTCCCTGTTTGGAGAGCACTTTGAGCGAGCCCATGCCAACACCTGCAAGCACCAAACCAACTGTCCATGGCATCATCTGGTCAGGAGCAAGATGGAAACCAAACGGTTCAAAAGCCTCTCCAAACCCATTGGAATGCCGAACGGCCAACTCAACCAGCACAATGACACCAGCTGCAGACAGCAGGGCCGAAATAGCAAACGCCCCAGCCCGCACTAGCCCCTTGCCGCTCAGTGATTGCCTTAAGGCAGTCGTCCCGCTCAAAAGCAAACCAGCAAGCCCGCCCGGCGCAAACAAGATCATCCCGATAAACAAAAGACCCAGATAAAGCAGCCATGCTTCCGAATAATCTGAGAGATTGGACTGCATGTAAGTCAACACCACAGCCCCAAGAATAGGGCCTGCAAAGTAGCGAGCACCACCAATGAACGCCATTAACAACACCAGACCCGACGGGATCACGCTCAGGCTTTCTGGCGTAAAGATCTCATAGCTCACCGCAGACATTCCGCCTGCCAATCCGGCGAAACCGCCAGCAGCAATAAACACCAGATAGCGCACACGGTTTGGGTTGTAGCCCACAAACTGCACACGCTCCGGATTATCCCGCACCGCTTGCGCCAACTTGCCAAGTGGCGTGCGGGTGAACGCATACATCAGCGCAACCCCAAGAAAGGTCCAGAACGCGATAAACCAGTACACTTCGCCCAAAGGCCCAAGAGACAACCCGAACAGCTCAACACCATTCATGCGATCGCCAGTGATACCTTCCTCGCCACCGAAGACGCTGATAAACATGAAACCGGCAGCTGCAACAAGCTCGGCAATGCCAAGCGAGATCATGGCAAACGGCACACCCGCCCTCCGGCAGGACGGCCAGCCAATCACAGCGCCTGCCAGCGCTCCTCCCGCAAACCCCACCAGTGGCAAGGCAAACATGGGAAAGGCCGCCCAAACACCGCCATCATAACTGGCGTTCTCAATCGCATTCATCCCGTGCATAGCCGCATAACCACCAAGGCCAAAGTAGACCGCATGGCCAAACGAAAGCATCCCCGCCTGCCCCAGCAACATGTTGTAGGACAGAGCAAAAACCATATTGATGCCAATCGCGTTGAACAGCGATAGCCACGTTCTGGACGGCTCAAACAGCGGAATGCTCAACAGGATCAGAGCAAGCAACAACAG
Organism: Pseudovibrio sp. WM33; assembly: GCF_001623165.1. NCBI lineage: Bacteria > Pseudomonadati > Pseudomonadota > Alphaproteobacteria > Hyphomicrobiales > Stappiaceae > Pseudovibrio > Pseudovibrio sp. WM33. The sequence goes on along the minus strand of NZ_LMCK01000138.1, from coordinate 8,006 downwards.
CGGCAGAACCCGTGTCGCAAATTTGTAGCGCGCACTCGGTGCCAGATCAGGCACCCGGTCAAGACTGTAGTCGGTCAAAACTCACGCTCCCCCATCAAACCACGCGGACGCAGCATCAACATCAGTACCAAAAGAAGAAACGGCAACATGGGAGCCAAAGACGCAATTGTAATACGCCCGATATCGCCATCAGCGCTCAATCCGGCAAACGAAAAGATCTCAGCAAAACTGCTATCGATTGAGATGGCAAAGGTCTGAAGGAAGCCAATCAGCAAACTGGCAATAAACGCCCCTTCCAGACTGCCCATACCACCAACCACAACAACCACAAAAACAATCGGTCCGATTGAAAACGCCATGGATGGCTCGGTCACCAGATAGTTGCCACCAATCACCCCGGCTAACCCCGCCAGCGCACAGCCTGCTGCAAACACCAGCATAAAGATCCGTGACACATTATGCCCCAGATGAGACACCATATGCGGGTGCGTCAGCGACGCCTGAATGATCAGCCCGATCCGTGTCCGCTTCAACAGGTACCAAAGTCCCGCCAGCATCGCGATGGACACAGCCAACATGAAAATGCGATACGCCGGATACTGAGAACCGAACAGTTCAAAGAGCGAATAATTGAGCTCCGGCGGAATCTCATAGGCAACCGCAAACTTGCCCCAGATGATCTTCACCAGCTCCTCAATCACATAAGCCAGCCCGAACGTGAAAAGCAGCTCAGCCACATGCCCTCTGGCATGCACTTTGCGCAGGCCCCACTTTTCAACGCAAGCTCCAGCTGCTCCAACGCAAATCGGCGCCAGAAATAACGCAAACCAGAACCCGGTGTGCTGGCCAAGGGTAAATGCAAAATAAGCACCCAGCATGTAAAAGCTGGCATGAGCCATATTGAGAACGCCCATCATACTGAAAATCAACGTCAATCCGCTGGACAGCATGAACAGCAACAAGCCATAGATCAGCCCGTTGAGCAGAGCAAAAACAACCGTCTCCATAACATCCCTCAAAAGAAAAGAGCATGCTCAAGCCCAATTGCCCGAGCATGCCATTGTTCAAGTAAGATCGTTAGGAAGGACGACGCATCCTGCACGTCGTCGGAGTTTCAGTCGCTGCTGCCGGAATGGTGATATCTGTCTTGAACCCATAACCGGTATTCTCCACATCACGGGCCACACCCTCAGAAAACGTTGAGATATAAAGCGGTTGCATCAGCTGGTGGTCATCCGCCCGCATGGTCACCTCACCATACGGCGTCTCATAAGTCATCCCTTCCAGCTCAGCTGCAACCTTGGGCACATCCACTGACCCAACCGCATCAACGGCCTTATCAAGCATGTTCATCAAGGTGAAAACCCGCTCATAATAGTAATCGAGATTGTTGGTTTTCTCAAAATCATCCACTCGAGCCATCTGCTTTTCAGAGGCCTCGATGTTCTCATGGAACTCAGTGATCTGCTTCACCAACCCAACAGCGCTCTGCCCCATCGCGGTCGGAGCCCCAAGGCCGCCACCATAGAACGTCAGATACGGTACCGTATGACCGGACGCATTAGCCGCTTTCACCAACAGCGTCATGTCTGTTCCCCAGTTTCCCGTAAACACAACATCCGCTTTCGCGCTCATCATTTTCTGCACGTAGGGCGTGAAATCTTTAACCTTGCCAATCGGATGAAGCTCTGCACCAACAATCTTGATGTCCGGACGTTTCTCCTCAATCATGGACTTTGCAGCTGCTGTAAACGCTCGCCCGTAAGAATAATCCTGCGCCAGAATATAAGCAGACTTGATGTCTTTCTGATCCCGCAGCCAATCAGTCAGACCCGCCATTTTCATGTCCACATGCGCATCAAACCGGAAATGCCAGTAATTGCATTTCTTGTTGGTCAGCGCCGGATCAACCGCCGCATAGTTGAGGAAAAGAACCTCTTCTCCCGGATTACGCTTGTTGTGCTTGGCTATCGCATCGGTCAAAGCATTCGCAACGCTCGACCCGTTCCCCTGCGCAATAAAGCGAACACCCTGATCAATCGCCTTCTGCAGTTGAACAAGGCTCTCTTTCGGATTGATTTTATTATCAAAAGCAACCACTTCCACCTGCATGCCGCCCATACCACCAGCGGCATTAATTTCTTCAGCCGCATAGCGGAAGTGCTTCACCCCAGCATCACCCGTACTCCCAAACGGACCAGATAGCGGATCAATGTATCCGATCTTGATAACTTCAGCTTCCGCAGAGAGAACACTACCGGAAAGCAGAAGTGCAATCAGACTAGATTTCAATAAATTACCTTTAGACAAAACAATCCCTCCCCCAAAAAGATTTTTCATTATAATTTTATTAAGGTAATGAGATATTCATCAGACTATATTGTCAAGCAATAAGTAAAACCTAATTCCGCATAGTGACTTAAGCAATTTCACAGTTCAAAACTGAGCCGAGTCATCTGTTTGAAAACTTCATCATAAGTCGTCGCCAATAAACATTGCATGCAGCCTGCAAATTTCTTCTTCAGATGATTGTAGTTTGTATCAAACAGCACAACACACCCTCGAGACCGGCCCTACAGAATATCCCAGATAAATCAGTAGAGTTAGGGACAGCTGAATGGGCAACTTCAAAATCATTCACGACTTGATGGTTGAAGTCGGACCGCTTCTGGAAGCCTTGGAGATATCAGAGTACGCAGAAGCCAAAACCTGGACTGTTCTACTGGAAGATTTCCTGATCATCCTGGAAAGTGATGAAGACAATAATATCCTACATATCTCCACCATTTTAGGGAGCCCTGCGCCAGAAGCCCGAAGGGATACTTATCTTAACGCCCTTCGCTACTCAGGGGAACAACAGGCGGAAAACAATTACCGTGTTGGCCTTGTTGAGAAGGACGGCGATCTCGCATTGATCAAAACCGAGTACACCAACAATCTGGATAGAAACAAACTCTACACCACGCTCAAAGACTTTTTGAGCGAAGCTGGCAAACTCAATCTCATGATTGAGTCCACACCCGGACCGCAGATCTCCCTGACCGAAAACACCGGCGAAATCATTTTACCCGCCTGATAAGCGTTTACGAGCAAGGATAACTCCAAATCTTCTTTTAAATTTTTACTCAAGTGTTTGCTGCGGCACACCTGTGGCTTTTTCCAATTGTTAGAAGCGAAAGGTGAATTGGCCTGAAAGCAAGAGCAGGCTGAAATCAGGAGCAGGACGTGCAAAAAATCTTTCAAATGTTGTCAGGGAGAAATGATGTTCTCCTGGCATTTCTTTTGATCGCAATCGTATTCATGATGATCCTTCCGTTGCCGACGGTTCTCGTGGATACGCTCATTGCAATCAACCTGAGTCTGGCAGCAATCCTGCTCATGGCTGCGCTCTACCTGAAAGATGTTGTAGCCCTCTCGGCCTTTCCCTCTATCTTGCTTCTGACGACCCTCTTTCGCTTGTCTTTGTCCATCACGACGACCCGTCTGATCCTGCTCAAAGCCGATGCCGGTGAAATCATTGACACCTTCGGCAACTTCGTGGTTCAGGGCAATCTGGTCGTCGGTATCGTTATCTTCCTGATCCTGACCATCGTAAACTTTCTGGTGATCACCAAGGGCTCTGAACGCGTGGCAGAAGTCTCCGCTCGTTTCTCCCTTGATGCAATGCCCGGCAAGCAGATGTCGATCGACTCCGACATGCGTGCTGGCCAGATCGAACTGGATGAAGCCAAGCGCCGCCGCACCAAGCTGGAAAAAGAAAGCCAGCTTTACGGTTCCATGGACGGCGCCATGAAGTTCGTGAAGGGTGATGCAATTGCAGGCCTGATCATCACCGCGGTTAACATCATCGGCGGCGTCATTATCGGCACCTCCCAGCATGGCATGAGCGCTGTTGATGCTCTGGATCGTTACACCATTTTGACCATCGGTGATGGTCTGGTTGCTCAGATCCCGGCTCTGTTTATCTCCATCACAGCTGGGTTCATGGTCACCCGTGTAAGCACAGAAGATTCCAGCGACCTTGGATCTGACATTGCCAAACAGTTGAACAGTGAACCAAGGGCCCTCATGATTGCAGCGACAATCATGGTCGGCTTTGCGCTTATTCCTGGCTTCCCAACGTTCATCTTCTTGCTCCTTGCAGCAATCTTCGGCTCTGTTTCTTTCTTCTCCATGCGAAAGACAAAATCTCAGTCCGCTAGAAAGGATTCACAGCAGCTCTCAGCCTTTGCGCCCGCCATAGCGCCTGAAGGCGAAGCTATGATGATGCCTGATGAGGACATGGCGACCGAAGTGGAAGCCGCTCAGGATCTGGCCATTACAATCACCGTTCCGCTCATTGTCGATATCTCGTCTTCAGTCAGGTCCACACTCAACCCGAAGAAGCTCGACAGAGAAGTCGCAAAGGTGCGCAAAGCGCTTTACTTCGATCTCGGCGTCCCCTTCCCCGGCATTAAACTGCGCCTCAACGAGAGCCTGCCGGAAGGCGAGTACCGTATCCTCGTCAACGAAGTTCCTGTTGCCCGTGGTGCAGCACGGTCCGGCTATTTCATTGCCCGCGAAACACCGCCAAACCTCGCTATGTTCAACATTCCTTACGAGGAAGGCGACAGTTTCCTGCCAAACACCCCGTCCTTCTGGGTGAACAACAGGCACTTTGAACAAGCAACCCGCGCAGGCATTCAAACTCTGACACTGACCGGCATGCTCAGCCTGCATCTGGCTCATGTGCTCAAACAACACGCCGCTGAATTCCTCGGTATTCAGGAGTGCATGTTCCTGCTCAAGCACATGGAAGGCGACTTTGACGAGCTGGTGCGCGAAGTAAACCGCGCCGTCCCTCTCATCTCGCTGGCCGATGTTCTCAAGCGTCTGGTGCGTGAGGACATCTCCATCCGTGATATGCGCACAATCCTGCAGGCCATCGTGGAATGGGGCCAGAAGGAAAAAGATCCGCTCATGTTGACGGAGCATATCCGCATGGCATTGAGCCGCTACATCACGCACAAATACTCTGCAGGTCAGCACATCATTCCGGCATACCTCATCGATAAAGACATCGAGGATGAAGTGCGCGGTGCCATCAGACAGACCAGCGGTGCCTCCTATCTGGCGCTTTCGCCGGATACACACCGCCAGCTCATCACCGTCATGCGCAGCGCCATTGGCGATAATCTGGCACACAACGGCATCGCTCCGGTCATTCTGGTCCCAATGGATATCCGCCGCTTCTTCAGAAAAGTAATCGAGCGCGACTATGCCGATCTGGCTGTGTTGTCCTTCCAGGAACTGGCGCCAAACGCCAACATCCAGCCATTAGAGAAAATCAGTTTACGCGGCAAGGTTGGCACCCTACCAGCCTGATCCCCGAATACCGCGTAAAGCCTGCCCTTTGCCCGGGCAGTAAGGTGGAACCCGAATAACCATAATCAGAAGCCCCAACTTCGGGTCATCGGGTTCCACCTGTTCTTAAAATGTTGGGAAGAAATCATCATCCTCGGTGATCTCAGCACCGTACTCCCCGTCATCAAACTGAAAATCCTTATAACCATCCTCTTTGGTCGCTCCAGCTTTTAGTCCCTCCTCCAGAACCTTAAAGGCATCGGCAACCTGGTTTGCAGGATTCTTCCAGAATACAATTTGGCCAAAAATCATTGCTTCTGAGTAGGTCCCTAAAGACGTAAGCACTTTTGCTGCATCATCTTTGTTGAATGGTTTGCCATCTTCTTTAATCAGGGCAAGGTGCACGCCTTTTACCTTGGTGCCGTCTCGCACGGTAACACCGATGCACGAACTGAAGCCGGTGAATTTGATTTCCCCTTCCCCGCATCCAACTTCTCGCTCAGCTATAGCCATGATATCCGCAGCCTCTTTCAAACTTCCATCTTCCGGCAGGATCAGATCTAGCTTGGAGGCATCACCATCAACGGCAGGAACATCTTCAGGCTTAGACGGCTCCTGAACTTCTGCTTCCACTTTTTCTTGAGCAGCTGTTTTTTCAGGCTCCGTAACGTCACCTTTAACCTGCTCGTGGACGCCATCGGGTTCTTTTTCCTCAGCCTTTTCCTCGCTCTTAACGTGGTCCTGACCGACAGCTTCCACTTGGTCCTGAGAACCGACTTTCAGCTCCGGCTGGTCATCTCCCTCAGGCTGATCACCAGTCCCATCCGGCTCCTCATCAATAACCTGAGCAGGGGTTTCCAGGTTAACACCAATGTGTTTCAAAACATCAGTCGCCCATTTTTCATGCTCAACACCCATGCTCGTTCTCCGAAAAGTTGCTCAAGCAATTCTCGCGGGCACACTTTAAATTCGCATGAAGGTGGAGCATCCATTTTTGTACTAATCCAACCCAAGTCTCAGCATCCCCACACACAAGCACCAAAAGCACCGCATGACCTCTCATGCAGTGGTGAAGCTAAAATCCCGAGAAACGGGAGAGGCAAGGCGAGCAGGCAATACCTGCGCTACGTGTTAAATTAGTTTCTTCGGCATTGGCTGCTCGCCTCACCCGGGCGTTTTTGTATGAAACAAGGTCTCCACCGAAAGGCATTGGGAGCAGATGCCTACCCTTCAACGTGAGGCCTTACAAAACACAAGGCTTTGCTTCGAATCTCACAGTCAGGGCAGTTGCTGTAAAGGACACTTTGACTTGTCCCTGACAGCAGCAGCTGCCAGTGTAGACGCCCATCGGGTGACCAGCTTCCGCTTGGTCCCTGCACTAAAGACTTTCAAGGGGTGTTTCAACGGACCCGCCGGAGGATGCGTTATGTCTTCCGGTAGCCCCGCCCAGCCCACGTCACACTGACGGTCGCTCCGCCAGCTGCCCGTGTACGTGGACACGAGATAATCTTAGGGCTGGCGGAACCAAGGGGAATAAGTTTTTTTGATGCAAACGCGATAAACTAAGGCATCAACCGCTCAAGAAACAGCTCCACAACCGGGCCCCAGACTTTAGGGCCCTCATCCCTCAGAAAGAGATCATGACCGTTCTCACCCTCAAGCGGTAATATAGCCAGCTCTTGCTTTGCATCACTTTTTGATGTGTAGGCGTCAAAAAATGACCTGGCCAACATCGGGCTATAGTACTCTTCGTTCTCCGCATAAACCCAAAGTGTTGGCAGTGTTGTCCCAGCCCCAAACATCCTGAAACCTTGTTCGGCCTGTTTTAAATCCCGCGCACTATAGTCATCGATTGTCACGGCTCCCGGTGCGAAAGAAATGACACCGCGAACACCTTTTGGCGCTTTCCGAGAAACGGCTAATACGCTGTTCCCACCCGCTGAGAATCCGAGAAGGACAACATGACCAGCAACCACAAACTGCTGATCCTGAAAGTAACGCACTGAACTATTGATATCATGAACGCGTTCCTCAAGGACCTTTATGAAACCTTCTGAATCCCCATCCTCAACAACAGAGCGCTGCCCCTCGGAACGTCCGTAGCCTCTGCGAATAACAACAGCAACAGCGTATCCTCGCGCAAGAAACCACCTGATTGCAGCGTCAGGACGGAAATCATAAGGACCATCACGAGGAGCATTCCGAGCCGCCCCATGAGTAAAGACCGCCAGCGGAAAAGGCCCTTCCCCATCAGGTTGGAAGGTGGTCGCATCCAAAGTGATCGTCCTACTGCCGTCTTCCAACTCAACTGGAACCCGCCAAATCTGCATATTCAGTTCACCAAGTGGCTCACTGATGGGACCACCCTTTTGATGAGGCGATTGCGCCAAAGAGGCTTGCGCGAAAAACAAGAAAACCAAAACGAACAAACTGGTGATGAAACCCGAGACCACGTCCCGCTTATTGAGCCTATAAAACATCTTGCCCTCATTTGAATTACAATTGCATTACAATACAATTACAAATGAAGCACGATTCCCACACAACTGCAAGCTGGATTATTGAAGACATAAAAACGAGGAAATGTAGGACTTGGGGCGCTTCTCGGAACATTGATGAAACGACAGCGTATCTCCGAAAAGTGGAAACCGGTTTTCGGATAA
>NZ_LMCK01000137.1:0-498 GCF_001623165.1 Pseudovibrio sp. WM33 | reverse complement strand
GTCTTCCGCTTGCGTCTCCGGCGCTTCAGTTTGCGCCGGTACGGCTCCATTTTCAGGCACACTTTCCCCGGCAAGATCCTTTGAACCCGCATCACGGATTGCCTCTTGCTTTGGCCTGAGTGCTGCAAAACTATTGGTTTCCATTCGTCGCGCCCAAATGGGCGGGCGCTTCCAGTTGATTTTTTCCGCCCTAAGAACCAGCACCAACGCCAGCCCATAAACGCCCAAATCAAGCGCCTCGTTTCTCTTGCGCCCTTTGCGAAGCACCCAGCCTTTCGGGGTGCGCCGCTCTGCGCAAAACTCTTCAAACACTTCACTTGGTAAGTTGCGGGTCAGGTGATAGGCATCTGCACCGGGATCTTCACGGGCAAGGCTTGCGGTAATTTCCGACTTAAGCCGCCATGTGCCCACACGAACAATTCTCAAATCAGAGCGCTTTTTAACGCGCTTGCCTTCTTCCTTTTCTGGTGTGACTTCCTTTGCCCGGTCCCGGTCCCA
>NZ_LMCK01000136.1:0-540 GCF_001623165.1 Pseudovibrio sp. WM33 | reverse complement strand
TAAAGACCACTGTGAACGTTGATCAGGGCAAGCCTTATTCCTCGCGCATGGTGGAAGATGAAGACGACTTGAGCGTGAAGCAACTGAAGGACAAGGCAGAGCAGTATCTGCTTAAGGTCGCACCACCCGAAACCCGCTTTCTTACCATTGCGGTTGACGTGCAAAAGGGCCGCTTTGTTGTACAGGTGGATGCATGGGGGCCGGGGCTGGAACGCTGGCTGATTGATCGCTTTGACGTTCACGCCCCGCCTGCAGGTGCACCAAGCGCCGACGCACGCGCGATTGACCCGGCAAAGTACAAGGAAGATTGGGACGCGCTTTTGCCCTTGCTAGAAAAGTACTATCCGGTTGCGGGCAGTGGCTACCAGATCAAACCGGCTGCGCTGATCGTGGACAGTGGCGGCGCAGATGGGGTGACGAAGAACGCTTATGCTTTCTTCCGTAAATCGCGCAAGCTTGGCCTGCGCAGGCGTGTGTTTCTTGCCAAGGGGCTGGATCGTTGGGACCGGGACCGGGCAAAGGAAGTCACACCAGAAAAGG
>NZ_LMCK01000135.1:0-298 GCF_001623165.1 Pseudovibrio sp. WM33 | reverse complement strand
GTGGGGAGATGGAACCTTTCATCAAGATCATGCTGCGCGGTGTGTGTTCGGGGCTTGATGTGGCTTATTCGTCTTTGTCCAGTGATTTGGAAAAGGCCAATTTCTCGTCATTGCGGGCCGGGCTTGGTGAAGAGCGCGAACAATGGGGCGTGCTGCAGGGCTGGCTTGCAGATCATTACTGCGGATCTATCTTTCCCGACTGGTTGCGCATGGCGATGCTGACCGGGCAAGTGCGTTTGCCTATGACACAGCTTGCCCGGTTTCAGGCGGTGGAATGGACGGGCCGGGGCTGGCAATC
>NZ_LMCK01000134.1:0-842 GCF_001623165.1 Pseudovibrio sp. WM33 | reverse complement strand
ATCTGCAAACCCTTGTTCAACAGCACTCTCACCATTGATCCAGGTCTCTTTGTCGAGCTGGTTGCTCAGCTCTTTTTCCGAGATCTTGGTGCGTGCGTGATAGATGCTGACTGCCGCATCATCAAACGGCTTTAGCCAATCGGCGACCTCAAGGAACGCATGGCGATCACCGCATGCACAAACCCATGTGTTATGGATCATCAAGAAAGCCGCTCGCCCGATCTGGATTTCATCTGCCGCCATTGCAATGACAGAAGCTGCCGATGCAGCTAACCCCAACACCTTCACCGTTACCTTGGCCTTGTGCTCGCGCAGCAGATTGTAAATCGCCAACCCTTCGAAGAAATCGCCGCCCGGAGAGTTGATCGAGACGACCACATCCTTCTCACCAATGTTGCGCAGCACTGCCGAAATTCGCTTGGCAGTCACCCCGTCATACATCCAGCTCTCGCCAATTGGATCAAGGATGGAAATGGTATTCTCGCCATCCTCACCAGCTGCTGCCTTGATATCGGGATTCCAGCGCTGCTGTACGCTTTCAGCAATCGCACTTTGAAGACCTTTCCCAGCCAACACCGGGACATTTGGCAAATTGCGGATGCTCATTTGTCTTCCTTTCCAAGCAAGTCAACCAGCCCCATAGAGGTTTGAACCACCAGTTCATCACTGTTGCCGCCTCGCCGTGGCAGATTGAGCTTGTCGCGGCCCTCATCACCAGTAATGAAGCCGGCCATGCGCAGTTTGAGCAAAAAGTCGCCTTTGGCCTTGCTGTCCATTTGCAACATGGCTTCGCGGTTATATTCCACGTACCAACGCCCGCGTTTTTCAACGGGAATGAGATC
>NZ_LMCK01000133.1:0-230 GCF_001623165.1 Pseudovibrio sp. WM33 | reverse complement strand
TGTGACCAAAAGCGCAGAGGCTTTTGATCAGATCGAACTAGCCCCGCACACTCTGGGTGCGTTTACGGATTATTCCCGCAGACTTCTCATTCAATCATCTTTGGATGTGGAAGCCATGGTGCGCGATGATCTGGCACGCGTGATTGGTCTGGAGATCAGCCGGGCAGCGCTGCATAGTGACGGCTCTGGGGAAACTCCAAAGGGGATCGCTGCCACCACTGGCATTAACT
>NZ_LMCK01000132.1:0-6075 GCF_001623165.1 Pseudovibrio sp. WM33 | reverse complement strand
CACAGCCCCAGACCCCAGTCTGCGACAGCGTACCAACACAGCTGCAACTTGCATGCCAGAGTGAGAGAAATAGAAGAAGAGAGCACACCAGAACTCGCTTACTTGTTGAAATAACTAGAGAATAAAATCTAATAAGATTCAGATCTGACCTAAATCTAGATCGTAAAGGGGAGTAGTAACGGGCCAGAATTGGCCCGGAGACCTGCATCAGACTCGCAAAATTGGCGCAACTCCTTGAAAATACTAGGAAAAGAAGCAGGCCAAAAATGGCCTGACCTAAGCCAAAAATGGCTTCCCCTTGTAATATAAGGGAAAATTCAAACAGAACCTTCAGAGCCGAGATGCTTTCAAAGTCCCGAACTTCCCCCAGAACAACCTATTTTCATGAAGTACGGTAAACATTACAAACAGCAACCTGCTCACCGAAAGGATTGAGAGTGCCCAATAAGAACCAAGTAGAAGGTATATATCGCTACTAAGGGCGCTATTGGAAGCTCAACAAGCAGACAGCATAATCAAGTGAGTCTAGCGCTATATGTTGACCTTCTAACTCGGTTACCCAATGACAACGAATTCAGCGAGGGCATTTGTCTTTTCACAACTGCGACAACCAGAGGCTCAACGGGACTTTGGTGTGTTGAACTCATATGTTCAAGCCTTAAGCCCATTCGACCGTGGCGCTATCCTTGCTACAATGTGGGAAAAGGGAGACTTTCAACAAACTGCTGGCACTTCAATATCTGGGATACTCCGAGATATTGAAGAAGGAGGGCTGCACGAAACTGTCTACCTATTCTTCACACCCGAAGAAGCAGCTATCGCATTAAGTGGTTTAGCTCGAACAGAAATTATATCAGGTGGCTCTCACGAGAAAGACGTATGTTATCGTTATGTCGCCAGAATTCTATTGGGAACGATTGGAACTCTCCCAGAAGAGGCTCTGAAAACGCTCCGGAAATTACATCCACGCATTAGCAAGGGCTCTGCTGATGTTGCCTTAATTGCGGCACATGCAATTGGAGATGACTTACTCCTGGATGCTGCACTCGTAAACATTGCCGCGAGAAACGATGGCCCGATCTCATTTGAAGAGTTCGAGGCTGTTGCAGGAGTGTCTGATCTGCGCACCTTGGCAAATGCAATATGCGAAATCAGCTCGGAATTGTCGCATAGTATCCCAGCACACGATTCTGTTCTTGCTGATATTTCGGAATGGCGATTGTTTGCTGAACATGCTGTTGAAGAAGTGTTGAGAAGATCCCGCAGGATAGTTGCAGGTACTGTCAAATATCAATCAGATAAGCTGACCAGTGTTGCAGAAGCTTCAGCTGTTGCGCGAGCAGTGAAACTTGCTTTGACAGAACGTCTGGATTGGGGACTGAAAACACTCGATGAACTTTGGGTTGGAGCTGCCCTTGCTCCTGATCACAAAGCCAAATCGATGCCTTCTCAATCGTTAAGTATTCAGCTTGGAAAAGTTGTCCGTGATGAACCTCAGCCCGAAGCTGTGTTGATTGCACAAAAAGTCACTCGAGAAATACGCCATGCTGGCGTTAAGAAGAAGCTACAACGAACCACCAAAGAAGGTATACGAAACCTTTCTCTTCACCCAGAGCGCGTTCTTGATCTACTTACAACAAATCACATTCCAGATGAGTTTACTAAGCTTATAAAACCTGCATTGGAAGGTATGTTGCTGCGCTTGTGGTGGTTGGATGTTTCCGTGTGGGCCAGACAAATGACAGACAAGTCCTTATGGCCGATGACCAGCAAGCTAATCTGGGAAGTTGAAGACGAAGGGGATAGGTTTGCTGCAGTCCTCAAAGGAGGATCGAATGAAGGATTATGGCTCCTTGTGGATGGTTCTACCCGCTTGAGAGCGGAATGGCAGCGGGTTCGGCTCTGGCATCCCGTAGAGAGTTCAGAAGAAGAGCGTCAAGAATGGCAATTTTTCGTTACCAAAGAGGGTATCAAACAACCCTTCCCGCAGGCTTTTCGGGAAATCTATCCAGTGATGGAAAATGAACTCGGCACAAACACATCCAGAATGTTTGCCGGTCACACAGTCAGTCAAGTCCCTCTATTCGGATTGTCACAACAAATGGGATGGAGGCCAAGCGATTATGAGACTCTAGCAATCACTCTTGCTGGTAGAAGGTTTAATTTTGAAACCGGCATACGTACCTTTCCAGGGTGCGCGGGAGAAGGAACAACAGGCAACTTCTCTTTAAAAGGGCCAGAAAAGAAGTTTAGTGATGTACCTCAGCGTGTCTTGTCAGAGGCCTTTCGGCAAACTGATCTGCTTGTAGCAACAGGTGCTGCAGGCGTAGAAGATATCTTGCTAGAAGATGCATGGGATAAGACCCAAAGCTATCCAGGCTAGCAAAGCCTAAAGATGCGCAAGATTATGCTCCAGCTCACTCACCCCACTGCCCATGTAGAGGGGCGATGGCTCATGCTTGCTGACGGATATCGAGTAAACTTAAGTACTGGACGTATTGTCTATAACGGCGCACCAATTGAGTGACCCAAAACAGATAAGCGGCAGCGAGGAACTGATCGGGTGATGGATAAACTCTGGTCTGCGATCTCAGTCTTCGGGCTTGCAGGTTGAACTTATCAAGCTAATCGTACGAATCTGTACTCATAACTCATTGTTTTGAGATTGAATTATGTACTTCAAGGGCCAGGAGCGGTCATTCGAGTGCTTCTATCTGGGGTTGAGATCGTTCGCAACGGAGGATTACGAGTACCGCTGAAAGGTGTAGAGAGTGGTTATGAGAAGTCACCAGCGCCTTAGGACTATTCTCGGAGAGCGAATAAGTCTCATAACGATAAGCTATTCTATTCCCGCGCAGCAACAACCAATGATATTAGCTTTTCAAACTCGCGCCGAGCGATAAAGCGATGCTCGATGCAATATTCAGTTTCGCGGGCGGCGGGTTTGCGGCATGAGAGAATAAGCTGCATTATCGCCTCTTCTCCAGTCATTTTTTCACTACGGGTCAGGGGTATAAATCGCTTCAGGAACTCGGTGGAGTCTGACTGGTGGATGATGACCGTATTCCATTTGGGGATCACTATGAGTGCCTGATTTCCCAGCCCCCACGCCCAGAAAGTCCCCTCAGGCAGACCAGTGTCTTCTGCGGGTATCCACCACAGATATCCATGCCCGTTTCGCAGTCCACCAAAGCCTGTTTCAGTGAAATCGGTCGTAATGAGGTCTATCCAGTTTTCAGCAAGAATGCGTTGTCCGCCAGCTGCTCCGCGATTGAGGTAGAGACTACCAACTCTTGCCAGATCACGCGCAGACATTTTGAACATTGCTGCCCTATGTTCGGACTGCTGAGGATCAAAAGTGTATGACACGGCGGAGCGATCAAAGTCTTGCATCCCGACAGGTTGTGCGATCCCGATATCGAACAGCTCTGCAATCTCGGAGCCTGTCGCCTTCTCAAAGACTGTCGTCAGCGCGTTATAGTCCCAGTTGTTGTAAGCCCAGATGGTGCCCGGCTGGTTTTCTGTGTGGCCCAAACGCCTGTCTATGTCCGCTTGCATGCTACCTGATGCGGCTGCAGGGTGGTTAATACCTGAAACACTTCGCAGTAAATGGCGCACGGTTGTTTGTCGTTGCAACTGCGTTAGCGGAACCGGGGCATCATCAATGCCCAGTTCCAGCAGCGTCGCCTCCAGGCGCAGTTCGTTTGTGTGCGAAGCCAGTTGCTGACCAACCAGAGCGCTCAGAAGCGTTTTTCTTATCGAATGAACACTGTAGGACTTTGAAAGATCACCGAATGCGCCAACTCTTTGACCATTGGTGACGATCATGAAGCTGTCAGTGCTCAAACCGGCAGCGTAGTTAAAAACTGCATCCAACCTCTTTGGGTCCCAACCCAAACCCTCGATCTTAGCGGTGTCAAGCCGGGTTATGTTCAGATTTCGGATGGGCCGTTCCTGACGTCCTAGTCCACGTTCTCCAGTCTCTATGAGATAGGTCAGCACGGATGCAGCAACCAGTACAACGGCTAGCGCGACTAACAGGTAACGGCGTTTCATGATAAATATACACCCCAATATTTAGTCCTTGAAAATCAATTTCCTGCCACCTACAAGACATGTCCCCGTGCTCCAAGGCCTGCAAATGATACCGACGTTGCGATGAAATCACTTAGGGTGGTACCACAGTCACAGTTGCGAGTGTAACATGTTTCTCTTGGTAGATAGCATTGCTAAGAACAAGAAGTATCGTTGGCAATCTGGACATATGAACGGGATAGGCAAAAATTTTGCCGTGATCCGTGGCAAGCGCGATGACCTGAGGGCAACAGCCATAACTGGAGTGTCGGGCCACAAGCCGACGTTCGACGACTTCTATCAAGGGTTGCGCAAGTCTTTGCAGATGAGACTACGGTCTCTTTCTGAAGAGCTCTTCTCAGCATATGATTATGTGAAGCGCCCGATAAGATAAGGGGCATTTTGAGCCCAAAGCGGCTCTGGAATGGAGTTGTCCCCGTTGTCCCCCTCAGATATATCGTTGAGGTTTTTGCATCTATCTAGGGCAAATAGAAGCACGAAATCTGATCTCGACCATGTGTAAAAAAGTATAATGTTTTCATTGGATTAAATGCGGAACCGTATCAGTAAGAAAACACTAACCAAGTGTTAACGCGCTATTTTCAATGTATTTTCCCAATAAAAATCTATTTATAATTTGAAATCTGAAATTTTTAAATGAGATATTTTCGAATAAAACATAGTGCAATTTAACAGTACTAATATCTATGGGCATATTTCTATTGGGAGCGAAGTAATATTGAATACATTTATTTATTGTTATGAAAATAGTTAGCCTCTTTTAGATGATGGGTAATAGCTTCACCTTATAAATCAGGTGAATATTTCGTAAGGTAAGATTGTTGGAGGCATTATATGTAGGGGCGTATAAAATGAACTCATTGACTGCTGCACTAGAATTTGTTGAATCTATTAATAATGAAGAGACACCTGATCTTGTTTCTAAGCGTCTTGCTGAACTTGGTCAGTCTTTTGGCTTTACAAGTTTTTGTCTTGCCGCGATCCCCGAAGCTAACACATCCTTTGATGGGTCTATTATGTTGAGTGGCTGGCGGCCTGAATGGCAACAACGTTATCTCGATCGTAATTACATACAAAATGATCCGATTGTCGCGAAAGCGCGTACTGCTAGTCGCCCATTTCTTTGGTCCAGCGTTGCCCGTGATAGCAATCTTTCTGCAGCTGCACAGCAAGTTCTGTCAGAAGCGCGCGATTACGGAATGTATGACGGAGTGTGTGTGCCAGTGCGTGGCCTTCAGAACTATCAAGGCATGCTGATTTTTGGTGGACCAGAAGTTCGACTGAATGAACGCGAAATCAGTGTTCTTCATCTGGTTGGCATTTATGCGAGTAATAAAGTGCGTGAACTAGCTGGTTCAAACATCAGTCGTCCTCGTCATCGCATTACTCCTCGTGAACTTGAGTGTCTGAAGTGGGCAGCTGCAGGCAAGACAAGTTGGGAGATCAGTCAGATCCTAAATATTTCTCAGCATACTGCGGACTGGTATCTGGCTTCGGCTGCCAGAAAGCTGCATGCTTCGAATAGAACACACGCGGTAGCTGAGGGTTTTCGGTTCGGCCTTATTCAATAAGTCTAAACGACACTTACTTATGCTCTCGGCAGGGTTCGCACCGCGCTTCCTGCTGTTTGCACTTTTACGGCATCCCGATTGTCGCAATTCAACCGATCGGTAAGGTGCAGCTACTCACGAGGCAATTAAGGCGTTGACTGTAAGCTTTTCTCTGAGTGCTTCGTAAGCGGCCGGTGAAGGTTGTAAAATCACTCCCACTGGTTGAGTTTTGCCTCCAGATCGACGTCCCCCTTGTAGCTGAGAAGTTTGCCGAATGTATTGCAGCGATTAGTTGAGCCCACCAGACTTTACTTCCATTCACTGCACTGCGTGAACTGAGGTAAGTGAGAGGCTGTTGCCAGCATCGTGGGCCATAATGTATGGACCGCCTGCATTTCGCAAGAGAGTTTTTACTTGGAACCTTGAAGTC
>NZ_LMCK01000131.1:0-54917 GCF_001623165.1 Pseudovibrio sp. WM33 | reverse complement strand
GCCATCATTGGTCCTCCGCTTTCCTAACTATAAGGGCGGATCACTTCAAAGGGGGAGGCTCAAGGACACAGCGGAGTTGCATATCTCCGGCTTTGGAGAACCGGCCTGGGTTGTCAGTTTCCCCTGGCTGAAACCGCCTTGGCGTTAGACCAAAATGAGCCGCAGCCGTTCGCAAACTCTTGAACCGCTTAGAGTCATCTACAGCAGCAACAAGCGAGAGTGTAGTCTGGGCCAACTCCGGGGGGACCTCCATCACTCGCAAACACACCATATTGATGCTTGACGCGTATTTGACGCATTTGTCCAGTTCTTGATATGTGTGTAGCAAAGCGAGCCGCATGTCCAGAAGCGGAATCAGTGAGAAGTTTAAATCCGTTTGAACCTCGAAAAGTGGTGGGACTGTTGCATCAAAGTGGGTGAGTTTTATCCGCACTAGCAGGCGGATGCAGTAAATCTTCAGGAACCTCGACTTTACTTGCCAATTGGATGCACTTGTTCAGGCAAGTCTTGTTTACGAGGTCGAGACTTTCAAGTTGCCAGTGGTTTGGAGGGGTGGCTGGCAATGTAGGCGGCTATGGCGCACATCATGAGGGCGACTGCTACGGCGAGCAAGATTGTTGGATGTGACATTTTCAGGAACATCAGGTAGCCAAAGATCAGGCCTGTGAAGGCAAAAAATTTTGCTCTTTTGGGGATGACCTTATGTTCCTGCCATTGGATGACACTTGGTCCAATCTTTGGATGTGTCAGGATCCAGTTTTCCAGACGTGGGTTGGATTTTGCAAAGCAACCTGCTGCAAGAATGAAGAAAATTGTTGTCGGCAGCAACGGTAAAAAGATGCCAACGATCCCTGTGGCCACTAAGGCTAATCCAAGCGTCATATAGAATAGCTTCTTCACAGAGAGCTCCACTTCCGGCAAGCATGATATGCCTTATACGCCGTGTTGGTGAGTGCTGACAATAGTGGGAGTTTGGCTATTGGCGCATCAACCGGCGACCATGGCTAACATATCCACCCTCTTAGATGAGAAGCATGAATTCTTTTTCAAGAGGAACTTGCAAAACCGACAAAATACACTAGTTCGTAAAGAAGCACGGATATACCTGCGCCTTGTCGCTGATATAAAGCGGAAGGTTCCCGAATTATGAAAGTTTGGCCGATGGGATCTGACGGGGATAAAAAGCCAAAGCGCGTTGGGTTTATGACGCGGCTGCGGAACTATTTCTTTACTGGCCTTGTGATCACGGGTCCGGTTGGTATTACGCTTTATCTGAGTTGGTCATTGATCCAATTGATTGATGGTTGGGTAAAGCCCTTCCTGCCATCTATCTACAATCCAGATAACTATCTGCCGGTCGAAGTTCCGGGTTTTGGATTGTTTGCTGCATTGCTGGCAATAACGGTGATTGGTTTCCTGACAGCTAACATTGCGGGGCGCTCGCTCATCAGCGTTGGCGAGTCCATTCTTGGCCGGATGCCATTGGTGCGTAACCTTTATTCTGCGTTGAAACAGATCTTTGAGACTGTTTTGAATGACAGTGGACGTAACTTCACCAAAGCAGGGCTGGTTGAGTATCCGCGCAAAGGTTTGTGGGCGATTGTGTTTCTTGCCACGGACACCAAGGGTGAAGTTGCCGCGCATCTGGAAGAACAAGCGGATACGGTTTCTGTCTTCTTGCCAACCACGCCGAACCCGACCTCTGGTTTTTTGCTGTTTGTGCCGCGCGAGGACATCATCGAGCTTTCCATGAGCGTTGAAGATGCCGCAAAGCTGGTGATTTCAGCTGGCCTTGTCAGCCCGGAATATCCGAAGCTGTTAGAGGGCGAGGATAAAAAGGCTGTTGAGGCGCATCAACGTAAGAAAGCTGGCAAAAGCGGCGATGGTCCAGAGACTGTCGCAGCTGAATAGGTCAGCCCGCTCTAAGCAGTTTGATAGCTTCGTCTCTGGCGAAGAGATACAAGAGGTGGCGCAAGGCGTCGCCTCTTTCTGTTTCTAGCTCTGGGTCCGTGGCCAAGATGAGTTTTGCATCATCGCGTGCGATCTCCATCAAGTCTGCATGATCTTCAATGGAAGCGAGCCTGAAACCGGGTGTACCGGACTGACGGGTGCCCAGGAGCTCCCCTTCACCACGCAGGCGCAGATCTTCCTCTGCGATAAGAAAGCCATCGTTGGTTTGGCGCAGGATGTTGAGGCGAGATGCCGCTGTCTCATTAAGAGGAGCTTTGAAGAGGAGCAGACATGAAGAGGCTAGGCTTCCGCGGCCAACACGTCCTCTGAGCTGATGGAGCTGTGCAAGGCCAAAGCGCTCGGCATGTTCAATCACGATGATGGTTGCGTCCGGGACGTCAACGCCGACCTCAATCACGGTGGTCGCTACAAGCACACGGGCGTCACCATTTTTGAAGGCGTCCATGGCGGCTTGTTTCTCATCAGCCTTCTGGCGTCCATGAACGAGAGCAACCACCGGGCCTAGGGCGTTTTGCAGGTCGTTGAAGCGTTCTTCGGCAGCGGCGAGATCGATCTTTTCAGACTCTTCCACCAGAGGGCAGACCCAATAAATCTTCTGTCCCTGTGCAATCATCGCTTTCAGGCGGTCAACAACTTCACCGATGCGATCCAGGGATATGGAGACTGTTTTGATTTCCTGACGGCCTTTTGGCTTGTCGGTCAGGCGGGAGACGTCCATATCGCCGAAATAAGAGAGGACCAGCGTGCGTGGGATTGGTGTTGCTGTCATCACAAGCACATCCACGTGGGCACCTTTGGAGGACAGAGCCAGTCGTTGGTGGACACCAAAGCGGTGTTGCTCGTCTACGATCGTGATGCCAAGGTCTTTGAAATTGACCGTTGATTGGAAGAGCGCATGAGTGCCGACAATTAAGTCGATTTCACCTGCTTCCAACGCTTCGCCAATCTCGCGTTTAGTTTTGGCTGTGTCTTTACCTGATAAAACAGCGGTGCGGATGCCTGCTGCATCGCACAGAGGTTTCATGGAGGCGTAGTGTTGGCGGGCCAGAATGTCCGTTGGAGCCATCATAGCGGCTTGAGCGCCTGTCTCAATAACTGCTGCCATTGCCAGGAGGCCGACGACCGTTTTGCCAGACCCAACATCGCCCTGAAGCAGGCGCAGCATACGGGTTGGCTCTTCCAGATCATCGAAGATCTCTTTCAGCGCTTCTTCCTGACCGCCTGTGAGTTCGAACGGGAGGGCTGCAAGGATCTTTCGGCGCAACGAGCCGTCTCCTTTGCGGGCTTTGCCGCCCATGTGGCGCAGAGAGTTGCGTACGAGAGCAAGGGCTAGCTGGTTTGCCAGAAACTCATCGTAAGCGAGGCGTTCGCGGGCTTTGCCTTCTGGTGCCAGATCTCTGGCATCTTCCGGCTTGTGTATGGAGCGTAAGGCAACATCAAACGGCGGGAAATCGCGTTGTTCTATGAAGGGCTGGTTTTGCCACTCAGGCATTTGCGGGAGAAACTCAAGAGCGGTGCCCATTGCACGTTGGAGCGTTTTGGAAGCAAGGCCCGCTGTCATCGGGTAAACAGGCTCTACGAGTGGCAGATTTTCAGCTTCTTCCTCAGAGACCATGTGATCTGGGTGCACCATTTGGGCACGGTCGTTAAACCATTCGACCTTGCCAGAGACGATGCGCTTCTCACCCTCGGGCAGCGTGCGATGCAAGAAATCTCCACGTGCGTGGAAGAATACCAGCTCAATGGCTCCGGTCTCATCATGCGCCAGAACCTTGTAGGGGGCACGGCTGCCGCGTGGAGGTGCGCGGTGCTGGTCTATGTGGAGCACAAGCGTCACGATTTCCCCTTCGGGGGAGCCGGAGACACCTGGGCGCAAGCGTCGGTCGATAACATTTACCGGAACATGGAAGAGCAGATCGGAAATGCGGGCGTCGCGGTCCGGGCTGCCGACAAGCAGGTTTGTTATGGTCTTCGCAATCTTGGGGCCGATACCCGGAAGTTTGGTGACCGAAGCGAAAAGAGGATCAAGGCGAGTAGGGCGCATACCATATAGACCAGAACGTGAACAGCAGATCTGATCTGTGCCATGTTCCTGTGATTTGTGCAACGCCCTTAAGAAAACACTGACAGATGAAAATAAGGGTTGTATACAGGCGAAACATTTTGGCCCTATCTA
Source organism: Pseudovibrio sp. WM33 (assembly GCF_001623165.1). Classification (NCBI taxonomy): domain Bacteria; kingdom Pseudomonadati; phylum Pseudomonadota; class Alphaproteobacteria; order Hyphomicrobiales; family Stappiaceae; genus Pseudovibrio; species Pseudovibrio sp. WM33. Next base: position 50,770 of record NZ_LMCK01000131.1, on the reverse strand, counting down.
TTTGCAGATAGTGACAAGGATCAGCGACCTTCTAAGGAAACGACGATGGATCAGAGTGCGCAGAGCGAAGATCAAAACGAGAACACTGGACTGGATAACCGCCGTAAACGTATCATTTTCCGCTGTCACCATCGTGGCATGAAGGAAATGGACATCATGCTTGGTGGCTACGTTGAAAAGCATATTGTTCAGATGAGTGATGAAGAGCTGGATGAGCTGGAAGTGTTTCTGCAGCATCATGATCAGGATCTCTTCTCATGGTTTATTGGTACGAAGCCAGTCCCCGATGAAGCGAACACAGATCTGTTCCGCAAGATCCTCGATTACTACAAGGACAAGGCTGGAAGCTGATTGCGCTGTGACCTCTGATTTGCTGTAGATCAGGTGTCTGTTATTGCCCGCCGACGATTTGAAATAATAAGGTTGCCCCTCCCGTGTTTGAAAGTTTGCTCAAAAAAAGTGAAAACATCACGCTTGCTTCCGTTCCTGATGGAGCAGAAGCCTACGTGCTTTCAAAGGTGCTTGCTGAAGTTGGGGAGGGCGGCCTTGCGCTGACTTATGTTGCGCGGGATGCAACTCGTATGGCGGCGCTGACAGAGGCTCTGGGGTTCTTTGCGCCTGATGTGGAAGTGCTTCAGCTGCCTGCATGGGATTGCTTGCCGTATGACCGTGTTTCGCCTCATGGAGCGATTGTTGCGCGCAGGTTGCTGACTTTGCTTCGGTTGGCAAAGGGGCTGCCGAAGAAAAAGAAGTTTGTTCTGATCACAACAGTGAACGCAGCTTTGCAGCGGATGCCTGTTCGCGAGTGGACGGCCAATCATATTCTCTCGTTCATGCCGGGCAACCGTATTAATCCCGACAAGATCGTTAAGTGGTTGGAAGTCAATGGCTTTGCCCGCACGCCAACAGTGCGTGAAACCGGGGAGTATGCAGTTCGCGGCGGGATCATTGATCTGTTTTCTCCGGCAACCAAAGAGCCTGTGCGCCTGGACTTCTTCGGGGATACGCTGGAGTCCATTCGTTCCTTTGATACGGATAATCAAAGAACGCTGGCGCAGAAGAAGGGTCTAACGCTTGTTCCTATGAGCGAGATCATTCTTGATCCTGAAACGATTTCGCGGTTCCGTCGTAACTATGTGACTGCTTTTGGGGCCGCTGGGCCTGAGGATGTTCTCTATCAGTCCATCAGTGAGGGGCGCCGTTATGCGGGGATGGAGCATTGGTTGCCTCTGTTCCATGAAAACCTGTCTACCCTGTTTGATTATATTGGTGAAACGCCAGTTGTGCTGGATGCCAGTGCTGAGGACATGATCAAGGAGCGCCTTGAGCAGATTGAAGAGCATTTTGGTGCGCGTCAGGACGGGCTCCACAACAAAGCGCTTTCCTCTGGTGTGCCGTATAAACCTATTCCGCCAATTGCCATTTATCTTCAGGACACCCAGTTCAGCACATTTGTGGCAGACAGGGCTTCTGCTCAGTTATCCCCGTTCGCTATGCCTCCGGGCACGGGCAAGACTGCGATTGATATGGGGGGGCGTCAGGGACGGAACTTTGCGGCTGAACGTGCTGCGGGTGATGTAAATATTTTTGATGCGCTTTCCAAGCATGTGTCAGCTCTTGCCAAGGATGGGAAGAGGGCGGTTCTTTCTTGCTGGAGTGAGGGTTCTCGTGAACGGTTAACCCAAGTTCTGAGCGATCATGGGCTGGACCGGACCGGATATGCGGGCAATTCTGCTGAACTGGGTAAGGTACCCGCTGGGCTGACGGCATTGATCCTTCTTGGGCTGGAACATGGATTTGAGATTGATGATCTGGCCTTCATTGGGGAACAGGATATCCTCGGTGACCGTCTGGTGCGTCAGCGTCGGCGGAAGTCCAAAGGGGCGAATTTTCTTACTGAGGCCTCTGCTCTGGCCCCCGGTGATCTTGTTGTGCATGTGGAGCATGGTATTGGCCGGTTTATCGGGCTGAAGACCATTGAGGCTGTTGGGGCGCCGCATGACTGTCTTGAGCTGCAATATGCAGGGTCGGACAAGCTTTACCTTCCTGTCGAGAACATTGAGCTACTGACGCGCTACGGTTCAGAAGATCAGGAAGTTCAGTTAGATAAGCTTGGCGGCGGGGCATGGCAGGCCCGTAAAGCCAAGATGAAAAAGCGTATTCTTGAGATTGCCGATGGCCTGATCAAGATTGCAGCAGAACGTGCGTTACGAACTGCTCCTGCGATTACGGCTCCTGAGGGGGCTTATGATGAGTTCACTGCGCGGTTTGTTTATGATGAGACTGATGACCAGATGAGCGCCATTGAATCGGTGTTTGATGACATGGCATCAGGGCGTCCGATGGACCGGCTTATCTGTGGTGATGTGGGCTTTGGTAAGACGGAAGTTGCTCTAAGGGCTGCGTTTTTGGCGGCGATGTCTGGGAGGCAGGTGGCGATTGTGGTTCCGACCACGTTGTTGGCGCGTCAGCATTACCGGACCTTTGCGGATCGTTTTAATGGATTGCCGATTGAAGTGCGGCAGGCATCGCGACTTGTCCCCGGTAAGGAGCTGTCTGAGACCAAGAAGGGGCTGAAAGAAGGCTCTGTCGATGTCGTCATCGGAACGCATGCACTTCTGGGAAAAGCTATTGGTTTCAGGGATCTGGGTCTTCTCATTATCGATGAGGAGCAGCATTTTGGTGTGAAGCATAAAGAACGGTTGAAAGAGCTGAAAAGTGATGTTCACGTTCTGACCCTCTCTGCGACCCCGATTCCTCGTACCTTACAATTGGCACTGACGGGCGTTCGGGAGCTTTCCCTCATTGCGACACCGCCGGTGGACCGTTTGGCTGTGCGCTCGTTTATATCCCCGTTTGACCCGATGGTTATCCGCGAGAGCTTGCTGCGTGAGCACTATCGCGGGGGGCAGAGTTTTTATGTGTGTCCGCGCGTGTCTGATCTGGCAGAGGTGAGGGCGTTCCTGGAAGAGAATGTGCCTGAAGTTAAAGTGGTTTCTGCGCATGGGCAGATGCCTGCCGGGGAGCTGGATGACATCATGAACGCCTTCTATGAGGGTAAGTTTGATGTGCTTTTGGCAACCACAATTGTGGAGTCCGGATTGGACATACCAAACGCGAACACTTTGATTGTGCACCGCTCGGACATGTTTGGTCTGGCGCAGCTCTATCAGATCCGTGGGCGCGTGGGACGGTCGAAGACGCGGGCTTATGCTTTGTTTACTGTTCCTGCCAACAAGACGCTGACACCTACTGCTGAACGCCGCCTTAAGGTGCTGCAAAGCCTAGAGAATTTGGGTGCTGGCTTCCAACTTGCATCACATGATCTGGATATTCGCGGAGCGGGTAATCTGCTTGGGGAAGAGCAGTCCGGGCATATTAAAGAGGTTGGCTTTGAGCTTTACCAGCAGATGCTGGAGGAGGCGGTTGCCCAGCTTAAATCTGGCGGTGAGGACTTCCAGGAAGACAAGTGGTCCCCGCAAATTGCCATCGGCACGCCTGTTCTTATCCCCGATACATATGTGCCGGACCTTCAGTTGCGGCTTGAGCTTTATCGCCGCCTGGCGGATCTAATGGAGCTTGAAGACATCGATGGCTTTGGGGCTGAGATGATTGACCGCTTCGGGCCACTTCCTGAGGAAGTTCAACACCTTCTGAAGATTGTCTACATCAAGGGGCTGTGCCGCAAAGCGAACGTTGAAAAGATTGACGCTGGGCCGAAGGGCATCGTGATTGCCTTCCGTAATGGCGAGTTCAACAATCCGGCGGGGCTGGTATCCTACATCGCGGAACAAACTATCCTCGCCAAGATCCGCCCAGATCAGAAGGTGGTGCTGACCCGTGACTGGCCGTCTGCAGATGATCGATTGAAGGGCACCGCTGCTGTGTTGATTAAACTCTCACGGCTGGCTGAAAATGTCTGATTTCTCGTCTTAAATGGCTCATTTGCTGGGGTTTTTATGAAATCCCAGCGTTGCGTCGCTATGTGCGCTGGTTTGCGTTTTTTAGCGTTAAGATGAAAGGTTTTGTGAGTTAATTAATTTCGCTTGAGTTTTTTCACTTCAACTATAGATGGGAGCAATACAGCTTCCTTAAGAGCACTATTGGATTAATATAGCGTCTTCTAATGTATGCTTATTCATGCTTTCAATGAATGATTGAGAGGCCTCGTAGAGGTAGTGCTTGACGTTGCAGGAACCGGTTATCCTGCAAGTGTTAGTTGCTGGATCAAAGCACTCCACCATCGTCATGTTTGGTTCCAGTAGCTTGATGACCTCGCCCAACTGGATTTCGTTGCTTGGTTTGGCCAGCTGCATACCGCCCCCTTTGCCTTTGAAAGATGAAATATACCCCGCTTCAACAAGGCGTAACACAATCTTCACTAAATGGTTACGGGAGATATCATGGTATTCCGAAACCTCTTTAACACTACATAAACGTTGGGGATTTGAGGCGAGATACATGAGTGTTCTCAGGCCGTAATCCGTAAATTTTGTCAATTGCATCTTGACGCCGTAAGCTCTCGTTAATAATTAGTATTTGAAATGCACATTTAAGGGGCGCATCAAATGATCAGCCAAACTACCATTGAAATTGTTAAATCTACAGCACCTATTCTTCAGGAGCATGGAGAGGTATTAACACAGCATTTTTATAAGCGTATGCTTTCACGCAATCCAGAGGTTGCCTCTTTCTTCAATACATCCAATCAGGAGCAGGGTACTCAGCAAAGAGCTTTGGCTGGTGCTGTAACTGCATTTGCGCTGCATATTGATAATTTGGAAGTTTTGGCTGGTGCGGTTGAGTTGATCGCGCAAAAGCATGCTGCTTTGCAAATCAAGGCTGAACATTACCCTATTGTCGGTGAAAATCTGCTCGCTTCCATTAAAGAAGTCTTGGGAGATGCGGCAACAGATAACATGATTAATGCATGGGAAGAGGCTTATGGTTTTCTCTCTAATATTTTGATTGAGCGAGAAAGCACGATTTACAAGGAAAAAGCTGATCAACCGGGTGGCTGGGATGGTTTCCGAGACTTTGAGGTTGTTAAGAAACAGGCTGAGAGCAGTAACATCACGTCATTCTACCTCAAGCCAGCAGACAAAGGTGCTTTGCCCCAATTTAAGCCGGGTCAGTACATCACAATAAGAGTACCAGACCCGAATGCAGAAACCACCATGCGCAATTACAGCTTGTCCGACAGGCCAGATGCAGGCTGTTTTCGTATCAGTGTGAAGAAAGAGCTTGCTTTCGGTGAGGGGCACCCGGCTGGGTACGTCTCCAACTTGCTGCACAGTCGCATCGAAACGGGTGCAAAATTGGAACTAGCGGCCCCATGTGGAGACTTTTTTCTGAACGAAGAAGTGGAAGAAAACCGTCCGCTGGTATTGTTGGCTGCAGGTGTTGGCATTACCCCAATCCTGAGTATTCTGAAAGCAGCACTTGTGCGAGATGGAGACAGAAAGGTTATTCTGGTTCATGCCAGTCAGAACGAGACTGTCCAAGCTTTTAAAGGTGAAATAAATGAGCTTGCGCACCAGAACCAGAACCTGAAAGTTTATTATCGCTATAGCGACGCAGAGGCAGACGGCCAGTTCCGAACGGGTAATTGTTCAACCGGTTTAGTCGATTATAGATTTCTGGAGACTCTGCCTGCTAGCCTTGGTGCGGACTATTACTTTTGTGGGCCAAAGCCGTTTATGGCTGGTCTCTACTCTAGTCTTCAGGATCGCGGCGTGCCCGAAAAGCAGCTCAATTTCGAGTTCTTTGGTCCAAAAGAAGATCTACTGGTGTCACATGAACATCGTGAAGAGATGGCCTAAATCAGCTTGCATTTAAGTTGAAGCATCTGAACTGCTTTAGCCTTTGTTTTTGCGTCTCTTTGTCCGAAAATTGGTTCCCATTTTTCGGCGATACGCTGTAAATTCACTCCATTGAGTGATTGAGCCGACTGGTTTGAAATGGATGAGCGCCCCATTCGTGGGGCGCAGTCTGGTTGGCTTTAATGAGATGCCAAAAGTTATGCCCTTTTTTTGGGGGGGGCGCACGGTACTGCTTTGTTTTAGAAAAAATAACAGAAAAGGCCAATTTCAGATTTTTCAGAAACTCTTGGTTAAGGGCGTTGTGAAATAGTGCGGGCATGTGACCATTTTTGTAATGAGTAGGTCAGTCAGTGCTAGCTACCACACGTCAGCGAAAACACTCCTATCTAAAGAATCTCCTTGTGCCGGGTATTGCCATTGGTGCGCTTTGCTACTTTGCATTTCATGCGCTCAACGGTAAGCTGGGTCTTGTGGGTCGACCACAGATTGAGCATGAGATTCTTGCGCTCGAATTGGAGCTTGATGAGTTGCGGGAAGAACGCCTGCAATTACAACGCCGTGTCATGTTGCTTGACCCGGAGAGCCTTGATCCAGACATGGTGGATGAGCGGGCTCGCGCTTCCCTTAATCTGGCGCACGTGAATGAAGTTGCAATCATGCGCAACTGAAACATCAGCGTGTATTAACTTGAATTGGGTTTATTTGATTGAATTAACCTAATTTAAGTTAACTTGAAAATATCTGTAAAATCAATAACTTATATAAATCCCCAAGTGTTTCTGCTCATATTGGCATTCTGCGCTGTGGGCGATAGTGTGCTTTCACCAATTCACGTCACAAAGAGACGAGGCTCATGGCTGGAACTCAATCCAAGTCTTCAGGCGGTCGCGCTAAAAGTGCTACCAAAGCCCGCGGTGCGATGAAAAACGTACCTGCACTAGTAGAATTCTCCAAAGATGAAGAGCTAAACGCTTATCGCGAAATGCTTTTTATCCGTCGCTTCGAAGAAAAGGCGGGTCAGCTTTACGGTATGGGTCTGATCGGTGGCTTCTGTCACCTTTACATCGGCCAGGAAGCTGTTGTCGTTGGAATGGAGATGGCCAAGGAAAAAGGTGATCAGATGATCACTTCTTACCGTGACCATGCTCACATGCTTGCTTGCGGCATGGACCCGAACGGCGTGATGGCCGAACTGACTGGTCGTCAGGGTGGTCTGTCCAAAGGTAAGGGCGGTTCCATGCACATGTTCTCCAAAGAACAGGAGTTCTATGGTGGACACGGCATCGTGGGTGCTCAGGTCTCACTTGGTACCGGTCTTGCGTTTGCGAACCGTTATAAAGAGAACGGCAAAGTTTCCATGGCGTTCTTCGGCGATGGTGCTGCCAACCAGGGTCAGGTTTACGAGAGCTTCAACATGGCGAAGCTTTGGAACCTGCCAGTGATCTACGTCATTGAGAACAACAAGTACGGCATGGGGACCTCCATTGAACGTGCTTCTTCCACGACAGACCTTAGCCAGCGCGGTGCTTCCTTCGGCATTCCAGGTGTTCAGGTTGATGGTATGGACGTGCGCGCGGTGAAAGCTGCGACCGACTATGCGATGGAATGGTGCCGTGAAGGCAATGGTCCTTACATCCTTGAGATGATCACCTACCGCTACCGTGGCCACTCCATGTCTGACCCTGCGAAATACCGCAGTAAAGACGAAGTCCAGAAGATGCGCTCTGAGCATGACCCGATTGAACAGGTTCGTGCTCGCCTTCTTGAAAAAGAATGGGCAAGTGAGGACGATCTCAAGGCTATCGATAAGGAAGTGCGCGCTGTTGTTGCTGCTTCTGCTGAGTATGCACAGAACGATCCTGAGCCGGATCCATCTGAGCTCTACACAGATATCGTGCTCTAAGGTCGGGATAATACATTATGGCTGTTGAAATTTTAATGCCTGCGCTTTCTCCGACCATGGAAGAAGGCAAACTTGCTAAGTGGCTTAAGAAAGAAGGCGACACCGTTACTGCAGGTGACGTGATTGCTGAAATCGAGACCGACAAAGCAACCATGGAAGTGGAAGCGGTTGATGAGGGCGTGCTTGGCAAGATCCTCGTTGCTGAAGGCACCGAAGAAGTAAAAGTGAACGCACCGATTGCAGTTCTGCTGGAAGAAGGCGAAGACGCCTCTGCTGCTGACAACCTGGGCGCTGCCCCTGTTGCGCCGGCGGCTCCTGCAGCTGCTGAAGCACCAGCCGCGCCTGCTGCACCGGCAGCTCCTGCGGCACCGATTGTAAGCGTTGCACCTGCTGACCCAGAAATTCCTGCGGGCACCAAAATGGTGAGCATGACCGTTCGTGAAGCTCTGCGCGACGCGATGGCAGAAGAAATGCGCCGCAATGAAAACGTGTTCCTGATGGGCGAAGAAGTTGCTCAGTATCAGGGCGCCTATAAGATCTCCCAGGGTCTTCTGGACGAGTTCGGCGAAAAGCGCGTGATCGACACACCAATCACCGAGCATGGCTTTACCGGCCTTGCTGTTGGCGCTGCGATGGCAGGTTTGAACCCAATTGTTGAGTTCATGACCTTCAACTTCGCAATGCAGGCGATTGACCACATCATCAACTCTGCCGGTAAGACGCTTTACATGTCTGGCGGTCAGATGGGTGCACCAATGGTGTTCCGCGGTGCAAACGGCGCTGCAGCTCGTGTGGGTGCGCAGCACTCTCAGGACTTTGCAGCATGGTATGCTTCCATTCCAGGCCTTAAGGTTGTTCAGCCTTACACCGCAGCTGATGCGAAGGGTCTTTTGAAAGCGGCTATCCGCGATCCGAACCCGGTTGTGTTTCTTGAAAACGAGATCCTTTACGGTCAGCACTTCGACGTGCCGGATGTTGAAGATCTGGTTCTGCCAATCGGCAAAGCGAAGATTGTTCGCGAAGGTACTGATGTGACCATGGTTTCCTGGAGCATCGGTATGACCTACGCGCTGCAGGCTGTTGATGAGCTGGCAAAGCAGGGCATTTCTGTTGAGCTGATTGATCTGCGCACCATTCGTCCGCTGGACATGGATACCGTTCTGGCATCCGTTCGCAAAACTGGCCGTCTGGTAACTGTAGAAGAAGCCTTCCCAATCTGTTCCGTTTCCTCTGAAATTGCTTATCGGGTTCAGAGTGAAGCTTTCGATTGGCTGGATGCGCCAGTTCTACGTGTAACCGGTAAAGATGTTCCAATGCCATATGCAGCAAACCTTGAGAAGCTGGCTCTGCCAAACACCAAGGAAGTTATCGATGCTGTTAAGGCTGTGACCTACACCGCCTAATTGGGAGAAAAGTGGTATGCCAATCAACATTCTGATGCCTGCGCTTTCTCCGACAATGGAAGAAGGCAACCTGGCCAAATGGCTGGTTAAAGAAGGTGACACAGTTTCTGCAGGCGACGTGATTGCAGAAATCGAGACCGACAAAGCGACCATGGAAGTGGAAGTTGTCGATGAAGGCACCGTCGGTAAAATCATTGTTGCTGAGGGAACTGAGGGCGTGAAGGTGAATGCACCGATCGCGATCCTTCTGGAAGAGGGCGAAGACGCTTCTGTAATGGATGCAGCTCCTGCTGCTCCGGTGGCAGCTGCTCCTGCGCCAGCTCCTCAGGCTCCGGCAACGCCTGAAGCACCAGCTGCTCCAGCAGCGGCGGCACCTGCACCAGCTGCTCCGGTGGCTGCTTCTGGTGAGCGTGTGTTCTCATCTCCTCTGGCGCGCCGTCTGGCGAAGCAGAATGGTCTGGACATTGCCCAGATCAACGGCTCTGGCCCGCATGGCCGCGTTGTGAAGCGTGACGTTGATGCAGCGATTGCTGCTGGCACTGGCAAGGCTGAGGCTGCACCTAAAGCTGCGGACGCACCGAAGGCTGCTGAGGCTCCAAAAGCTGCGCTGGCGTCTGGTCCATCTGATGAACAGACCCTCAAGCTCTTTGATGAAGACAGCTACGAGCTGGTTCCGCACGATGGCATGCGTAAGATCATTGCCAAGCGTCTGACTGAGTCCAAACAGACTGTTCCGCACTTCTACCTGACGCTTGAGTGTGAACTGGATGCTCTGCTGGCTCTGCGTGCGCAGCTCAATGCTTCTGCACCGAAAGACGGCGACGGCAAGCCAGCTTACAAGCTGTCTGTCAACGACATGATCATCAAGGCGCATGCCTTGGCACTGAAAGCAATTCCGGCTGCCAACGCATCTTACCTTGAGAGTGGCATGGTTATGCATAAGCATGCTGATGTTGGTGTTGCTGTTTCCATTGATGGTGGCCTGATCACTCCGATCATTCGCCGTGCTGAAGAGAAAACGCTCTCCACGATCTCCATCGAGATGAAAGATCTGGCAAAGCGTGCTCGTGAGCGCAAGCTGGCTCCAGTCGAATTCCAGGGTGGAACAACCTCTGTTTCCAATCTTGGCATGTTCGGCATCAAGGAATTTGCTGCGGTGATCAATCCTCCGCACGCAACCATCCTTGCTGTTGGTGCTGGTCAGAAGCGTCCGGTTGTGAAGGGCGATGAGATCGTTCCTGCGACTGTGATGTCTGTGACCCTTTCCACTGACCACCGTGCGGTGGATGGTGCGCTGGGTGCAGAACTTCTGCAGGCCTTCAAAGGCTACATCGAAAACCCGATGTCCATGCTGGTTTAATCAGGACTTACCGGCAGGAAACAGGAACCCCTGCTTTTCTGCCGGTAGATCCAAGTGGTAGGTGTGAGCAAATAGAGTGGAGTAAACTGAAGACCGTTTGAGCAAGGAGACCGTATGATATGGTCAAAGTTGTCGATGGCTTCACGTTTTTCAACGAACTCGATACCCTGGAAATTCGTTTGGGCGAACTTTTCGATGTGGTGGATGAGTTCATTCTTGTAGAGGCCACCAAGACCTTTACGGGACACGAAAAGCCTCTCTATTTTGCTGATAACAAGTCGCGGTTTGCACCGTTTTTGAGCAAGATCCGACATATCATTGTCGAGGACATGCCGGAGGCACCGCAAAACGCCTGGTCGAGGGAGTACCACCAACGCGATTGCATAGAACGCGGCCTTAAAGATCTTGCGGTGAAAGATCTGATCGTTGTTTCCGACGTGGACGAAATTCCAAAGCCGGAGGCGCTGCTCAGAGCGAAAAATGACCCCAGGAGCTGTAAAAGCCTGACATTCTTTGGCGCAGATATTTTCCGATACAGACTGAATTTCAAAGACGATGTCTCGGATTTTACCTCGTGCCCGCGAATGATCAGCGCGATGTTTTTCAAAGGTGCTCAGGCTTTGCGGCGTGAGCGGGCCTTGCAGAGTAAAAGCCTCTCTCCTGTTCTCGAGGCTGCTTTGTGGCAATGGAAAGCTCTTACACGGCACAGCCGGCTTATGCGACGTCAATTGATCAGGTCTTCCAGCTGGCACTTCAGCTTTTTGGGGGACATGGACAAGGTGGTTACGAAACTTGAGGCTTACTCGCACACCGAACACATGAATGATGCCTATCTGGGCCGTGCGCAAAGAACGCTGGACCGTCTGGATGCGGGCGATGGCAGAGGAAAGCTGGTCGCTAAGGACAGCGGAGAACTGCCCGACTACGTTTTGGAGAATTTTTCGAAGTTCTCCCACCTTTATGTGGAGCCTCAAGCTCCTTGATGCCGATTTGGCGAGGTTAAAGAGATGAGTGGCAACGCCTACGACGTGATTATCATTGGTTCTGGTCCTGGTGGCTATGTAACCGCAATCCGCTCCGCGCAGCTTGGTTTCAAGACCGCGATTGTCGAGCGTGAACATATGGGCGGTATCTGCCTGAACTGGGGCTGTATCCCAACCAAAGCGCTGCTGCGTTCTGCTGAGATCTACCATTACATGCAGCACGGCAAAGATTACGGTCTTTCCGCTGAAGGCGTGAGCTTTGACGCTTCTGCTGTTGTGAAGCGCTCTCGTGGAGTTTCCGGTCAGCTCAATGGCGGTATCGGCTTCCTGATGAAGAAGAACAAAGTGGACATCATCTGGGGTGAAGCTAAGCTCACCAAGCCGGGTGAGATCGCTGTTGGGCCTTCTTCCAAAGACGCTATGCAGCCACAGCACCCAACACCTAAGGGTGTGAAGGGCCACGGCACTTATTCCGCCAAGCACGTTATTGTTGCAACTGGTGCTAAGCCGCGCGTCATTCCGGGTCTTGAGCCTGACAAAGAAAACATCTGGACCTATTTCGAAGCGATGGTTCCAGAAAAAATGCCTAAATCCATTGTTGTGATGGGTTCCGGCGCGATCGGCATCGAGTTTGCATCTTTCTATAAGACAATGGGCGTTGACGTGACCGTTGTTGAAATGATGTCGACCATTATGCCGGTTGAAGATCCTGAAATCTCCGCGATTGCGAAAAAGCAGATGGAGAAGCAGGGCATCAAGTTTGTGATGGAAGCGAAGGTTTCCAAGGTTGTTAAGGGTAGCGGTCAGGTGACTGCGACTGTTGAGACCAAAGACGGCAAGACGCAGGAAATCACCGCTGAGAAGCTGATCTCCGCTGTTGGCGTTGTTGGTAACATAGAGAACCTTGGCCTTGAAGCGCTTGGCATCAAGACAGACCGTGGCTGTATCGTGACTGACGGCTTCAGCCGCACCAACGTTCCTGGCGTTTATGCGATTGGTGACGTTGCTGGTCCTCCAATGCTGGCGCACAAGGCTGAGCATGAAGGCGTGATCTGCATTGAGAAGATCTCCGGCCTTGATGTTCACCCTATGAAGAGCGAGCAGATTCCGGGCTGTACCTACTGTAACCCGCAGGTGGCTTCTGTCGGTCTGACTGAGCAGCGTGCGAAAGATGCTGGTTATGAGCTGCGCGTTGGTCGTTTCCCGTTCATGGGTAACGGTAAGGCGATTGCTCTTGGTGAACCTGAAGGCCTGGTCAAGACGATCTTTGACAAGAAGACCGGTCAGCTGCTTGGTGCGCACATGGTTGGTGCAGAAGTGACCGAGCTCATTCAGGGCTTCGTTGTTGCCATGGGTCTTGAGACCACCGAAGAAGAGCTGATGCACACTGTCTTCCCGCATCCGACCCTTTCCGAAATGATGAAGGAAAGTGTTCTGGACGCCTATGGACGCGCTCTGAATATGTAAATCAATTCCCTCTCACTGGAATTTTACCAGTGAGAGGGACTTAATTTTCCCCGGGTACTCTTCTTATCAAAAAGGAGAAGAACCGTGGACTTTATGAAATCGATCATATGGCTGGTGACATCAGCCGTTTGTGCCGTTGTAGCTACTGTGCTGGTGATGGCTACAGTTGGCGGAGACTTCGCCGTGTTGATTATCGCCGGATTTCTCGGTGGTATTTCAGGGGTTTACCTGTTCGAATTTGCGGATGTGGAAGTTTCCCTGGGGAATGAATATCTCGACCAGGCGGTCGTTGCGATGGTTGGCGCCATTGCGTTTGCTCTGATTGCCTCACTGATTGGTGGGGATGCAATTGGCTTTGAATAGGCGTGGTCCTGAGGCGCGGAACTGACTGAACACCAGTGTCTGGCATTGAGAGATGCTTCATTTCCTGTTATGGACCACTAAACTTATAAGAGACAGTGACACTGACCCTTAAGGCAAGTGTGAAGCAAAGTCTCGGACCTGACGGAACTGATATGGTTACACTGGTAAATACACTCGATCCTAATCATAAAAGCCAAACGGCGTCTGCACTGCAGGAAAAAGAGCGTCCGCGCCATCCGGAAAAAGCACATCGCCCGGATAATCCTGTTCAGCGCAAGCCAAAATGGATCCGTGTTAAGGCGCCCACTTCTCCTGTCTACAAAGAGACCCACGAGCTGGTTCGCAAGAACAACCTCGTCACGGTTTGTGAAGAAGCTGGTTGCCCGAATATCGGTGAGTGCTGGTCCAAGAAGCATGCGAGTTTCATGATCCTGGGTGATACCTGTACCCGTGCCTGTGCGTTTTGTAACGTGCGCACCGGGATGCCTGGCCCAGTTGATCAAAATGAGCCTGAAAGCATTGGTAAAGCTGTTGCGTCTATGGAACTGCAGCACGTTGTTATCACCTCTGTGGACCGTGATGATCTTGATGATGGCGGTGCAACGCACTTTGCCAATGTGATTGCTGCGATCCGTAAAGCTTCTCCAAAAACAACTATTGAAGTGCTGACGCCTGATTTCCTTCGTAAGGAAGGCGCAGTTGAGATTGTTGTTGCGGCGAAACCTGACGTGTTCAATCACAACATGGAAACGGTTCCTTCCAATTATCTGAAGGTTCGTCCGGGTGCACGCTACTTCCACTCCATCCGCCTTTTGCAGCGCGTGAAGGAGATTGATCCTGAGATGTTCACCAAATCCGGCATCATGGTCGGTCTGGGTGAGGAGCGCAACGAAGTGCTTCAGCTGATGGATGATCTGCGTGTTGCTGATGTAGACTTCCTGACTGTTGGTCAGTATTTGCAGCCAACCAAGAAGCACCATCCGGTGATGAACTTCCCAACCCCGGACGAGTTCAAGGCCTATGAGAAAATCGCTTACGCGAAAGGCTTCCTGAAGGTTTCCGCGAACCCGCTGACCCGCTCTTCCCACCACGCTGGCGAAGACTTTGCCGAGCTGAAAGCAGCCCGTAAGGCAAAACAAGGCAACTAAGCGCCGGTTCCATTCCACGAATTTTAAAAAGCGTCACACTGCACGGTGTGACGCTTTTTTTGTTTGTGGGTGTCACAAGATCAAGTTGTCTTCTTCGTTAGTCGCGGAAGTTTTATCTGTCCGGTTGCCAGCGCTACTCCTGTAAAGATAAAGAGCAGACCGGTCAGTAGGTTTGTCGTAAGGGTTTCGCCAAGAAATAGTACTCCCAAGACTGCGCTGAAACCGGCCCTGAGATAGCTTCCTGTTGTTACTCCTAAAGGGCCAAGAGTGCGTACAAGGCGGAAATAAAGCACCATTGCAAGTGCAGTGGAGAACACACCCAGAGCAAGGATTGAGGCCAGAGATTCAGGCGATGGTGAAAGCTTCAATGGATGGTCGAATGTGAAAGCAATCGGTGCCATAAGACAAGCTGCAAGGGTCATCGAGCATGCTGCTGTCAGCAGTGGTGGTTGATCTGAAAAGCGTTTTGCGTTCAGGGCAGCTAAGGCATAACAAAGGCTGGCCCCTGTGATTGCCAGTTGTCCGAGTGCTGAGTTTTGCTCTCCTGCAAAGGCCGTAGGCCCCATGATGACACCAATACCTGCAAATCCAATCAGAATGCTGAGGAGCTTTTTGGCGTCTACGGTCTTGTCCTGCAAAACAAAGTAGCTGATCAAAAACACGAATAGAGGTGGCGTTGTGTTTAAAAGGCCTGCAAGGCCACTGGAAGTATGTAGCTGTCCCCAACTGATGAGCGTGAAGGGGAGCGCGTTTTGTAAAATGCCTTGCACAAGAAGTTCACCCCACCGTTTGGCGGTGTTGGGGAAAACGGTTCCGCTGATCATGACCAGTGTGATGAGGACTACAGCACCAATCAGCAGCCTGAGAAGAACGATGGTTGCTGGAGGAACGGTGGTGATTACAACTTCGATAAGTGTGAAGGAAGCTCCCCATAAGAAGGACAGGATTATGAGAAGGCAGAGCTCCGGAATGAGCTTGGCAGATGTTTGAGGCATAGTTGTCCTTTCAGAAAACCATAATTTCTTGCCACAAATGATCTGCTGAAACTCGCCGGATACGGACTCCATCGTCGATTAAAGATCGACAGATTCAAATAAAAAGAATTTACTGCTGCAATGATTGATGTGGTTGCAGAGTTCCCAGATTGGAAGACGTGTGATCAAGCGCGGTTAGCTAGAGATCGCAGCTATGATGGGGTGTTCTTCTCGGGAGTTAAATCTACTGGGATTTATTGCCGTCCTGTTTGTCCTGTTCGCCCTGCAAAATCAGTAAACGTTAGTTTCTATCCATCTGCTGCGGCGGCGGAACAGGCAGGGTATCGTCCGTGCCTTCGTTGCAGGCCCGAGGCCGCGCCCGGTAGCCCTGCATGGATGGGGACTGCAACGACAGTTGGACGTGCGATGCGTCTCATCCATACGGGGTATCTTGATAGTAACAGTGTCCACCAACTTGCTGAAACTCTCGGCATTGGTAGTCGCCATTTAGCGCGCTTATTTTCCCAGTATCTTGAGGCAACTCCCAGCCAGGTTGCTGCCACAGTAAGACTTCAGCGTGCAAAGCGTCTGATTGACACGACTGATCTCACGCTGGCAGAGATTGCGTTTGCCTCCGGCTTTGGGAGCATACGACGTTTTAATGCTGTGTTTCAGAATTTGTACGGCAGGCCTCCATCTTCACTTCGTAGGTTATGATTATGTGCGTGCATAGGTTTGCCGTCTGACGCCCACGCTAATCGCCAGCATAGGCGGGCGTTCTTCGTTCTATCCAGGCGTTGAGGCCTTCGTGGATGTCGTTGGTGGGGACCATTTGGGCGAATTGGGCGGCTTCGATTTGGAGGCCTTCGGCGATGGTTGTGTTGAGGCCGCGGGTGACGGCGGTGAGGATGCGGGCGGCGGCGAGTGAGGAGTGGCGCAGGATGCGTTCTGCCAGAGCGAAGGCTTCCGGCAGCAGGTCATCGTGCGGGACGACCTTGTTGATGAGACCAAGCTCACAGGCTCGGTCCGGACCGAACGGGTCTCCGGTGAGCAACAGTTCCAGCGCGCGCTTGCGACCGGCGAGACGGGGCAGGCGCTGGGTGCCGCCGAAGGTGGGCGGAATGCCAATGTTGATTTCTGGTTTGGCAAAGACGGCACGGTCTGAGGCAATTGCCAGATGGGCGGCCTCGGTGATTTCGCAGCCGCCGCCAAAAGCGATGCCGTTGACGGCGATGATGATGGGCTTGGTGAAGTTTTCGATGCGGCTGGTCATGGTCTGGCCGCGGGCTACGAATTGTTTGACGGCAACATCTGTCCCTTTGGTGATGCTCTGGGAGAATTCATGAATGTCACCACCGGCGGAAAATGCGCGCTCTCCTGCGCCTGTGAGGATCACGGCGCTGATTTTCGGGTCATCTTCAATCCGGTCCAGAAGATCCAGAAGGCGGTCGTTGGTCTGGTAGTTCAGTGCGTTGAGTTTTTGCGGGCGGTTTAGGGTGAGCAGTGCAATGCGGTCTCTGACTTCAAACAGAACGAGCTTTTTCATGGTGTTTCCCTCACTTCAAGCTGGATTGACTCAAGGGTAGGAATGCTGCACTCTTCAGTAAACTCACTGGTTAGTATACATGGCTCAGAAAACTCAGCGGACGACCCGCGATCGCATCTTAGATGCTGCAAACAAGTTGTTTTATGGTGAGGGCATTCGTGCTGTCAGTGTGGATGCCGTTGCCGAGAAAGCAGGTATCACCAAGAAGACGCTCTACTACCATTTCAAAAGCAAAGATGATCTGGTGACTGAGTACCTTATCTCCCGGGACCAACCCAATCTGGAAGCATTTGCGACGTGGTTTGATGAGGCGGAGGGGAGCGTTGCGGACAAGACTGCTGCAATTTTCCTGCGTGTTGCCTCAAACGCCCGGCATCCGAAATGGAAGGGATGTGGTTTCATTCGCACCGCTGCGGAACTG
Organism: Pseudovibrio sp. WM33; assembly: GCF_001623165.1. Lineage (NCBI taxonomy): Bacteria > Pseudomonadati > Pseudomonadota > Alphaproteobacteria > Hyphomicrobiales > Stappiaceae > Pseudovibrio > Pseudovibrio sp. WM33. The sequence continues at coordinate 33,380 of NZ_LMCK01000131.1, read as the reverse complement.
GCTAATATGCCGGGGCATCCGGCTGTTGTGGTGGGGGCAAAGCACAAGAAGGCGTTTGAGGCGTGGTTGGCAGAGCGTTATACGCTTGCCGGACTGATGGAGCCTGAGGTTCTGGCACGCCGTGTGGTGTTGCTGATGGAGGGGGCATTTTCAACCATGCTTATCCATCGTGATCCTGCTTATGCTGAGGAGGCTGCTGATACGGCAAAGTGCCTTGTTGAACTGCAAGATAAATCGTAGCTGGTTCTGGTGTGCGAGCGCCTCACCACGATGGGAGGCGCTTCTTTAGGAGCTCAGCTGGTTACCAGTGCTCTGGTGGTGCTCATGTTCTGCAGCCATGTGGTGATGTAGGACAGGCTTTCCTCCCAATTGTCTTCCAGCATGATGTCGTGCCCGGCGTGGGGCACGATTTTATGCGTTGCCTCATAGAGGGCAGAAGAGTGCAGAGAGCGGTTGAAGGGGATGATGGCGTCTTCGCTGGCCGTGAGCCATAGTTTGGGTGTTTCATCATCTAGCGGGGGAAACCATTGCGGCGGGCGATGTTGCAGGAGCACGACGTCGGATTCTGGCCCAAGCTGGCTCTGAATGTACTGGGCAACCGGGTTCGAGCGATCTGCAAGGAAGCATTTTGCCACGGTTTTGGGGGATCTGAACTGGAACTTGTATCCCAAAAGAGGTGACAGCGCTGTTCCAAGCCAGTCGATGAACATGGCGTTTTTCAGGCAGTCTTGCATAACGTCAATGGCGGTCCATGAGGCGACAAAAACGGCTGCTTTCAGCCCGCCGACATACTTCAGATACCACTGCACCAAAGCGCCGCCCATGCTGTGGCCGATCAAGACGGCGGGCTGGTCATGGCGGGTAACCTCCTCATGCACAAATCGGAGGTAATAGCCCAGTGTGGCTTCTGCTGTGGGGCGCTGTTCTGGTGAGTGACCGTGGCCGGGCAGGCTGATGGCGACACTCTCCCAGCCGGATTCTGCGAGTTTTTCCTGATAGTTCTTCCAGCACCATGCTCCATGCTCCATGCTCCATGCTCCATGCCACATGCCGTGGATGAAGATGAGCGGGGTTTTGTGCCGGGCTTGATGGGGGATGTATCTGATGCGTTCAATCCCGCCTTCGACCACTGTGATTTGATGGTATTTGGCGGTTTCTTCGCGGCTGATGACCTGTACAGGACTATCGGTGAGAGTATTAGTGGTTTTAATGTAATCTTCTTCTCCGCCTTCTTTGGCGAGGTGGGAAATTTTAAAAGGACTAAGCATTGGGTTTGCTTTCAAAAAGAGCTAAGTATTAGCGCATAGTGTAGAATTGAGTTTTGAGTACTGACCAGAGTTTTGAGAATGAAACGGTTGCGTTAGATCGTCGCGGTATAATTGCGACTTGAAAATTTCTGATGCTTTTGGCTCACAGGGGCCTGCTTGATGAGAGAAAACCTGAAAATTTTCTTGGCAAATCAAAAAAGGTCGCTTAGAGCATCCTGAAGAATTTTTGAAAAACTAGAAGAAAAAGAACGCGAGCATATGCCGTCTTTCGAAAGCACACACCGGGTTCAGCACAGTGCTGATGATATGTTTGATCTGGTTGCAGATGTGGAGCAGTACCCCCAGTTTGTGCCGTTATGTCAAGCATTGCGTGTGCGCGGACGCCGGAAGATTGATGACCACCGTGAAATGATGGTGGCGGATATGACTGTAGCTTACAAAGTTTTCAAAGAGACATTTGCCAGCCGTGTGACCCTTGATCGTGAGGCGAGTAAAATAACGGTTGAGTATCTGGATGGCCCGTTTCGCCATCTGGAAAATGTCTGGAGCTTCGATCCGGTTTCTGAAAAGGAATGCGATGTGAGCTTCTATATCAATTATGAGTTCAAGAGCCGGACACTCGGCACCATGATGGGTGCCATGTTCGATCGCGCCTTCCGCAAATTCTCCAGCGCCTTTGAAGACCGCGCCGACAAAATCTACGGCACCTAAAAATCTGAGGACTGATATTCGCTAAAATTGGGCGCACTTAGATAATCTAAATATATTCCATAATCATAAGGGTGATTCATATTCTTGTGTGGGCTATCGCAGGATCTCCAGGTGTTGCTTTAATCCTGCAGGGAAGAGGTCAACGCCGTTTGGGGTGAGTTCTTCGGGATCGAACCAGCGTGCGGTGATTTCCGTTCCGCTGTCTTCCTGAAATGTGATCGTTTCCTGGGTGGTGAAAGCATTTGGCGGAAACGTCACATTTGCGATGAACAGAATTTCGTGACCTGTCTGTCCTTCGTGTTCATAGATGTTTTCCATGATAACGGGATCGCCAGAGATTGTGACCTGGATGTTCAGTTCTTCTTTGAACTCTCTGATCAGAGCGGTCTTCCAATCTTCGCCAAACTCGACAGTGCCGCCAAGAGGGCGGACGCCTTTGAGGTTGCCTGCGTCATCATAGACTTCTGCGGCCAGCAGGCGATTGTTGCGCCAGTGCAGGCCGAGAGATTTCACCCTGATCGTTTGTGCTGGTCGCCAAATATGCATTTCGCCGCTGCTCCTTCATGCAAAAAATTCATGTACAAAGAGCAGCCGAATAAGGTGCATTGGTGCTGATCAGTCGGTTGTTTTCAGGTCTTCCGGCATTTCTTTGGCTGAAAGACCTCGGAGAAATGGCTTAATTCTTGTCGCGATTGTTCAGGAACTGGCTCAGGCGGGAGCCTCTCTTCTCGTAGTTTTTGGTAATTTCGGCTTCAGCCTGCTCTGGGGTAAGGCCGTTGCGCATAACGAACGTGCGTCGGATTGCCTGAAAGCGGTTGGTGAGTTCCTTGTCCGGGTCACCATGCTCCATGGTCTTTTCAAGAGAAGCGTAAATGCCGACGTCTTTGAGGTTCAGCTGTGTGGTTGGTTTGGTGCATAGAACCACCCAGCCATAGCCCTGGTTTACTTCAAGGCGGATCTTGTGGCCAAGCTGTTCTTCCCATTTTGTCCAGGCAACAGAGTAGGGGCGCACCCAATAGGACTGGCCGCACAGGCGCAGCTCCTTATAGCCACCGCGTGGCATTTTCTGCACTTCGTGAGAGCCGATGAACTCGTCATCGAACCCTCGTGAAATGAGGAATACATCTGATGCCGCATAAGCTGAGGTGCTTAAGCACATGCCCAAAAACAAACTAGCAATATATCTCATGGGTATACCGTGACATTCCGTTGTAAATTTAAAACAGATTTTATCTAAGTTTTCTTAGAATGTCATAAGGTAGTAGTGCCTACCCGGTACTCTTTTAACGAGAAGGTAAATTTCGATTAGCTAGTTTCAATAAAATTTTCTAATAATTTTAATGCTTGTACCAATGCCTGAAAGCGTATTCCCTCGCGTCCAGTGTTCTCAAAGAGGCATTGGACGTGCTTGGTTTCCTCTTGGTCAGCTGCAAAGCCAAAGTGGACAAGTCCGACAGGTTTGTCTTTGGTGCCACCGTCCGGTCCGGCGATGCCCGTGATGGAAACGGCCACGTTGGCATTGGAGCAAAACAGGGCGCCGCTTGCCATGGCTTTGGCAACTTCGCTGCTGACCGCGCCGTAGCTCATGAGCAGGTCAACGGGGACGCCGATCATCTCATGCTTGGCTTCGTTGGAGTAGGTGACGAAGCCACGATCAAGCACAGCAGAAGAGCCGGGTACTTCTGTCAGTAGGCCTGCGAGCAGGCCGCCAGTGCAGCTTTCTGCTGAGGTGATCTTGATCTCTTTTTCAGCGTATCTGGAGACGAGAACGCGTGCTCTTTCCTTAAGGCTGAGGATGTCGGTCATGGTTCTCTCTCCCTTGTTTTGGTGGCTTCGTTTAATCTTCAAACGGAAGCCGGATGGTTGCGCAGGCTTGCGCAGCAATGCCTTCCTGGCGACCGGTGAAGCCCAGCTTTTCGGAGGTGGTTGCTTTCACAGCCACGCGGCCAATGGGCAACTCGCAGATCTGTGCGATCTGTTTGCGCATTTCTTCCCGGTGTGGGCCGATTTTCGGAGCTTCACAGATCAGCGTTAAATCCAAGTGTGCGATCATGCCGCCGCGCTTGTGAACCCGGTCTATTGCGTATTTCAGGAACTGGTCAGAGGCCGCACCTTTCCACTGCATGTCAGAGGGCGGGAAATGCGAGCCGATGTCGCCATCTGCCAATGCGCCGAAGATGGCATCCGTCAGGGCGTGGAGGCCAACGTCCGCGTCGGAATGGCCTTTGAGTTTCTGGGTGTGCGGGATGGAAATGCCGCCGAGAATGACGGTATTTCCATCTTCAAATGCGTGCACGTCGTAGCCGGTTCCAACGCGAATGTCGCCAAGGTCTGCGAGTTGTTTCATGGCGATCTGTTCCTGTGCGTTCGTCATGTCTTTGAGTGTGGTGAGCTTGATGTTTTGCGGGTCGCCTGTCGTGATGGTGACAGGTTTGCCTTGCCATTCGATGAGCGCCGTATCATCGGTAAAGCTGTCGATATTCTCATTGATCGCTTGCTGATGAGCTGCCCAAATGAGCGGATACGGGAAGGCTTGCGGTGTTTGGGCGGCCCACAGGTGGGTGCGATCGACGGTTTCCAGAACTTGCTGGTTTGCATTTGCTCGCTTTAGCGTGTCTGCCACTGGCACAGCTGGTAGTGCTGCTTGTGCGTCGTTTTGCAGGGCTGTGATAGCATCTTCGATCACCGCTGGTGTGATGAAGGGGCGGGCGGCGTCGTGGATCAGGACATAGTCCGGGGCGTGTTGTTCCAGTGCTTTCAAGCCGCATGCGACAGATGCCTGACGGGTGGCTCCACCCGTGACGGGCCTGATCAGGCGATTGTCAGTCAGTGAGCTTGCGGCCTCTTGATAGGTCTCGCCGTCTTCTGCGTGGATAACAGGCAGTACCAGATCCACTTGTGAGGAGGATAAAATCGCTTCCAGTGTTCTTTGCAGAACAGTCTTTCCGCCAAGGTCCCGGTATTGCTTCGGGCTGCTGTCATTTTGCGTGGACATGCGTGAACCGCGTCCGGCTGCAACTATGATGCATGCAATTTTTTCAGTGGACTGCAAAACTGGATCACCTGCTTTGAGTGTGAACTGCGTCCTCAGGGTGTGAGGTGGCGGCTCTTAGAAACTGTGTTGGTGAGGGTTTTGCTCGATTTAAGAGCGAAGCTCAACACTTCAATCTCTTCTCTTTAATATTCCCTTGCCTAAATTTTTAGTTTGGTTAGAATATGTGCAACTTCATGTGCTGCTTATCAAATGTGCAACTGGGCTCTTTCAAGAAATATGCGTAATGCTGACGATAGGTAATATCCCCCTCAAAAACAAAGTTATTCTTGCGCCAATGTCCGGCGTTTCGGATTTGCCGTTTCGCCGTATCGCTTTGCGCTATGGCGTGGGTTTGGTGGTGAGTGAAATGGTTGCCAGTGAAGCGCTGTGTACCGGTCATCCAGAATCGCTGATGCGGGCTGAAGGTGAGGGGATCGATCTTCACATCGTGCAGCTGGCAGGCAAAGATCCTCACTGGATGGGCGAGGGCGCGCGCATGGCTGAAAAAGCCGGTGCGGATGTGATCGACATCAACATGGGCTGTCCTGCGAAAAAGGTGACCTCTGGTTATTCTGGTTCTGCTCTTATGAAAGATCTGGACCACGCCATGACGCTTGTTGAGGCGACGCTGGAGGCTGTGTCTGTTCCTGTGACGTTGAAGATGCGTCTGGGGTGGGATGAGACTTCCATTAATGCGCCGGAGCTTGCCAAACGGGCGGTGGATGCAGGTGTGCAGATGATCACCGTGCATGGTCGTACGCGCTCTCAGTTTTACAAGGGCAAGGCGGACTGGCGGGCAATCCGGCAGGTGCGGGATGTTGTTCCGGATGTGCCGCTGGTGGCCAATGGTGATTGCTGCAAGTTTGAGGATGCCGACGAGATGTTGGCGCAATCTGGTGCTGATCTGGTGATGGTTGGCCGTGGTGCTTATGGCCGGCCGTGGGTGCCGGGGCGGATTGCACATTATCTGGAAACGGGTGAACGGCTTGCTGACCCACACGGGGAAGAACTGGCCGCGCTTGTTGTGGAGCACTACGACGCCATGCTGGAGCAATACGGCTTTGAGATCGGCGTGCGAGCCTTCCGCAAGCATATGGGTTGGTATCTGGAAGCTGCGGGACGGCTTGATGATGCGCCGCAAGGATTTATGCGAGGGCTTATGACCAGTCTGGATGCTGATCTGGTGCGGAACACCCTTTATGACTGGTTTGTTCAAGTTCCGATGAGGAGTGCTGCCTGATGTTGGAGACGGGAGGAGATACTCTGACAGAAGCCGAGGCTGGTTTGGGTAAAGGCGTGCCGGGACAGGCCGTTTTGGATTCTCTGCCGCACCCTGTTGTGGTGGTTGGAGGAGATGACAAGATTGTTGGGGCAAACAGTGCGGCGGAAGACTTTTTCCATGCCAGTTTGTCGATGTTGAAGCGCCGTGAGGTGTCCTGGTTTGTGCCGTTTGGCAGCCCGCTGCTGGGTTTGATTGCACAAGTGCGTGAGCGCGGCGGTGCGGTTAATGAGTATAAGGTGGACATTGGGACACCGCGCATTGGGCAGGAGAAGCTGGTTGATATTCACGCTTCTCCTTTAAGTGATGCTCCGGGCGGCGTTGTGCTGCTGTTTCAGGAGCGCACCATGGCGGAGAAGCTGGATAAACAGCTGACCAGCCGCGGTGCTGCGCGTACCGTGACGGGCCTTGCTGCCATGCTGGCCCATGAGATCAAAAACCCGCTTTCTGGTATTCGTGGTGCGGCTCAGCTGTTGGAGCAGTCAGCCAGTGAAGATGATCGCACTTTGACCCGTCTCATCATGGAGGAGACGGACCGGATCGTGAAGTTGGTGGACCGGATGGAGGTGTTTTCCGATGAACGCCCGATTGATCGCGAGCCGGTGAATATTCACGTGGTGCTTGATCATGTGAAACGGGTTGCGGAAAATGGCTTTGCCTCCAAAGTTCGGATCGTCGAGGACTATGATCCCTCCCTGCCACCCGTCTATGCCAACCGCGACCAGTTGGTGCAGATCTTTATCAATCTGATCAAAAACGCGAGCGAAGCGCTGAGCGGCGTGAACGAGCCGGAGATTGTTGTCTCCACGGCCTTCCGTCCCGGTGTGCGTTTGTCTGTGCCCGGCGTGCAGGAGCGTGTGAGCTTGCCGCTTGAGTTTTGTGTGCGCGACAACGGCTATGGGGTGCCGGAAGATCTGCGCCCGCATCTGTTTGACCCGTTTATTACGACAAAGACGAATGGCTCTGGCCTTGGGCTGGCGCTGGTTGCCAAGATCGTGGGTGATCATGGCGGCGTGGTGGAGTGCGAGAGCGGCAATCGGGGCACGACCTTCCGCATTCTGATGCCTGCCTTTACCGGGCCTGACGTACATTCTGGAATTGAGGACTAAGAGTATGCCGAGTGGAACCATTCTTGTTGCTGACGACGATTCTGCGATCCGTACCGTTCTCAATCAGGCTCTCTCCCGTGCAGGGTATACTGTTCGGCTCACGTCCAACGCCACCACGTTATGGCGCTGGGTGAGTTCGGGCGAGGGGGATCTTGTGATCTCCGATGTGGTGATGCCAGATGAGAACGCGTTTGATGTGCTGCCGCGCATCCGCAAGCTGCGTCCGGAATTGCCGGTGATCATCATGAGTGCGCAAAACACCTTCATGACGGCGATTAAGGCCTCTGAGCAAGGGGCTTATGAGTATCTGCCCAAGCCGTTTGATCTGAAAGAGCTGACGGGCATTGTGGGCCGTGCGCTCGCTGAGCCTAAAGGCCGGCAGTTTGATATGAGCGGTGAGGGGAATGACAATATTCCACTTGTGGGTCGTTCTCCTGCCATGCAGGAAATCTACCGCGTGCTTGCCCGTTTGATGCAGACTGATCTGACCGTGATGATCAACGGTGAGAGCGGGACTGGTAAAGAGGTTGTTGCGCGGGCGCTGCATGATTATGGCAAACGCCGGAATGGTCCGTTTGTTGCGGTCAATATGGCGGCGATCCCAAAGGATTTGATTGAGTCTGAGCTGTTTGGGCATGAGAAGGGCTCGTTTACAGGTGCTCAGGCGCGCTCTTCTGGCCGGTTTGAGCAGGCCGATGGCGGGACGCTGCTGCTGGATGAAATCGGCGATATGCCGATGGAAGCGCAGACCCGTTTGCTGCGTGTGTTGCAGCAGGGCGAGTATACCTCTGTGGGTGGTCGTACGCCGATCCAGACTGATGTGCGCATTATTGCAGCGACCAACAAAGACCTGCGCCAGCTGATCAATCAGGGGCTGTTCCGTGAAGATTTGTATTTCCGCCTGAATGTTGTTCCAATCCGCCTTCCGCCTTTGCGGGAGCGGACTGAGGATATTCCTGATCTCGTGCGCCACTTCTTCTCTATCGCAGAGAGTGAAGGTTTGCCCGCCAAGCAGATTGAGGTGGCAGCGCTTGATAAGCTGCGCCGTTATCGCTGGCCGGGCAACGTACGTGAGTTGGAAAACCTTGTGCGCCGTTTGGCAGCGCTCTATCCGCAAGATGACATTACGGCCAGTTTGATCGATCTGGAACTTTCTCAGCCTTCTACGGCTGTGAATGACATGGATGCGCCGTCTGTTCAGGATCTTGGTGGGTCTGTGGAGCGGTATCTGGGGGATTACTTTGGCGGATTTGGCGAAGATCTGCCGCCTCCGGGCCTTTATCACCGTATCCTGCGTGAGGTGGAGTATCCTTTGATCAGCGCAGTGCTGGCGGCCACGCGTGGCAACCAGATCAAGGCCGCTGAACTTTTAGGTGTGAACCGCAACACCTTGCGCAAGAAAATCCGCGATCTGGACGTTCAGGTAATCCGCAGCTCCAGATAATCGATTTTTATCGAGTGAAGCTTTCAAAATGGCGCGATCTCTTGCGCCATTTTGCGTTTAATGGGGTGAAGGTGCGTTTGAGTTGTGCACTGCATGCTTATTTTGACCTGTGGACTTTTCGGTTTTCCCCATCAAGAGTGTGACTAATAAAACCCATTGTCGCATTTTGGCAACAATTCGTGCTAATAGTCTGTTTCCAATATTAATAAAGTTATCGCAGGTGCGCAGGTTCGCGTTTCATGATTTTCAAGTCAAAAGCAGAAGAACATACCCCAAAGCTTGATGCGAAAGGCCGCAAGTCTCGCATGTTTGGCCTTTCCGTGGTGTTGCTGGCGCTGTGTTCCATCGGGGTTTCCTTTCTGGTGCTGATGGGCGTGACGCCTATCGTTCCTTCTGAAACGGTTGTTTACATTGCGCTTGGATTTAATGGCGCACTGGTGTTCCTGCTTATCGGCTTGATCATCTTTGAGCTTGTGAAGCTGTTGCAGGCGCGGCGCCGTGGGCGTGCTGCGGCCCGGCTTCATGTGCGCATTGTGACTATGTTCTCGCTGGTGGCTGCACTGCCCGCGTTTATTGTTGCTGTGGTGGCAACGATTACGCTGGATCAGGGGCTTGATCGCTGGTTTGAGACAAGAACGCGCAATATCATCACCAATGCCCAGTCGGTTGCGGCCGCTTATGTTCAGGAGCACGGAAACTCGCTGCGGTCCACGCTGATTGGCATGGCCAGTGATGTGGATCTGAACCGTAACTCTTATTTTTATGATCCCACTCGGTTTGACCGTTTTTTTGAGACCCAGACCTGGGTCCGTGGCTTGCTAGGGGCTTATGTTCTGAAAAATGACGGCACCGTTGTAATGCGGGTGCTGCGCGACCCGAAGGTGGAGCCCTTGCTGCCGCCGCAAGTGGCGATGAACCAGGCTAAGGATGGGGCTCCGGTTTTGATTGCACCGGGCGTTTCCAACCTTGTGGGCGGCGTGATTAAGCTGTCCGCTTTTGATGATCTTTATCTTTATGTGACCCGTGCGCTTGATCCTCGGGTGGTTGAATATCAGCGTCTGGCGGAAGCTGGTGTCAATGAATATGCGGAGCTGGAACAGCGACGCTTTGGTGTTCAACTGGCGTTTGCCCTTGTTTATGTGGGCGTGGCGCTTGTGCTGTTGCTCTCCTCCATCTGGGTGGGCTTTGGGTTTGCCAACCAGCTTGTGTTGCCGATCCGTAACCTTATTGGCGCTGCAGATCAGGTTTCCAAAGGCAATTATTATGTTGAGGTTGAAGCTGCAAAGGCGAGTGGTGACCTTGAGAGCCTTGGGCGGACCTTTAACAACATGACGGGTCAGCTGCGTGGGCAGCGGGATGCGCTGCTGGCTGCAAATGACCAGATTGACCGACGTCGTCGCTTCAGTGAAGCCGTGCTGTCTGGCGTGTCCTCTGGCGTAATCGGGATTGATGATGAGGGCGACGTGACCATGGTCAATCGCTCAGCAACACGACTTCTCAGTCAGGATGAAAACGAGCTTCTGGAAAAACCGATCTACGACAATCTTCCAGAGGTGCAAGAGGTTGTGTCGAAAGCGCTTGAAGAAAGCTCCAGTGGCTCACAGGTGGCGCAGGTTGCCATCATGCGTAAGGGGCGTGAGCGCACTGTGAATGTGCGTGTGACGACTGAGGAAGCGACCCGTTCTGAGCATGGTTTTGTGGTGACGCTGGACGATATCACCGACCTTGTTGCGGCTCAACGTAACTCGGCCTGGGCGGATGTTGCCCGCCGTATTGCGCATGAGATTAAGAACCCGCTGACGCCGATCCAGCTTTCTGCTGAGCGTATCCGTCGCCGTTATGGCAAGCGTATTGAAGATGATGACCGTAAGGTGTTTGACCAATGCGTGGATACGATCATTCGTCAGGTGGGGGATATTGGCCGTATGGTTGATGAGTTCTCCTCGTTTGCGCGTATGCCGAAGCCAAAGATGGAAGAGGCTGATCTGCGCTCCGTGGTGCGCGAGTCCACCTTTATGGTTTCTGTTGCCAATTCTCAGGTTCACTTTGAAACCGATGTGCCGGATGAGGCTGTACGGGCAACATTTGACAGCCGCCTGGTTGGGCAGGCTGTTGGTAATGTGATCAAGAATGCGTCGGAAGCTGTTGAGGCTTATCTGGCGAGCGAAGAAAATCCGGAGCAGGGCTCTGTTCTGGTGAAACTTTATAGGGAAGGTCCGGTTCTCACGATTGATGTGATTGATAACGGGATTGGCCTTCCAACTGAGCACCGCACGCGGCTTTTGGAGCCGTATATGACGACCCGTGAAAAGGGCACCGGCCTTGGGCTCGCGATTGTGCGGAAAATTATGGAAGATCATGGGGGTGGAATTGAACTGCTGGATGCGCCATCTGTTGCCGAGGGCGGGCATGGTGCCATGGTTCGGCTGACTTTGCGCAGTTTTGATGTTCCTTCCTTCACTGAAAATGTAACGTAAGAATGGTGGTGATAAGCCGTGGCAAGTGACATTCTGATTGTTGATGATGAAGCAGATATTCGTGAGCTGATCGCCGGAATTTTAGAGGATGACGGCTATAATACCCGTACCGCTGGCAACAGTGATGCGGCGTTGGCTGCGATTGCGGACCGTCGTCCCTCTTTGATTATTCTTGATATCTGGCTCATGGGCAGCAAGCTTGACGGGCTTGAAGTGCTTGAGGTGATCAAGAAAGAAAACCCTGACCTGCCTGTTGTGATCATTTCTGGTCACGGCAACGTGGAGACAGCGGTTTCTGCGATCAAAAAAGGCGCCTACGATTACATTGAGAAGCCGTTTAAGGCAGACAAGCTGGTTCTGATCACCGAGCGCGCGCTGGAAGCTTCTTCCATGAAGCGCGAGATCAAGGAACTGAAGCAGCGTGCTGGTGACGTTTCCAATCTGGTGGGCAGTTCGTCCTCAATCAATAACCTGCGCATGACGATTGAGCGTATTTGTCTGACCAACAGCCGTGTGATGATCACCGGGCCGTCTGGTTCTGGCAAGGAGACCGTTGCGCGGACGATCCACGAGGCTTCTCCACGGGCTAAGTCTCCGTTTGTGGTGCTTTCTGCTGCGAACATCACGCCGGAGCGGATGGAAGAGGAGCTCTTCGGCATTGAAGAGACTGACTCCACACCGCGCAAGGTGGGCGCGCTTGAAGAGGCGCATGGCGGGACCATCTATCTGGATGAGATTGCCGATATGCCGCTGGAGACGCAGAATAAAATTCTGCGTGTGCTGGTGGATCAGACCTTCACCCGTCTGGGTGGCCACAACAAAGTGAAGGTGGATGTGCGTCTCTTGTCTTCCAGTGGCTACAATCTGGAAAACCGGATTGCGGAAGGATTGTTCCGTGAGGACCTTTATCACCGTCTGGCTGTTGTACCGCTGCGTGTGCCTGCGCTTGAAGAGCGCCGTGAGGATATTCCTCAGCTGATCCATTTCTTCATGAAGCAGATTTCTAACTCCACTGGTCTGCCAATGCGCCGGATTGGTGAGGATGCGATGGCTGTGCTGCAAACCCATGACTGGCCGGGGAACCTGCGCCAGCTGCGCAACAATGTTGAACGTTTGATGATCCTGACACGGGCTGATTCAGAAGCTGTGATTACAGCGGATCTTCTGCCTGCTGAGGTGGCATCGACTGTGCCAAGCATGCCGGGGTCTTCTGGCGGTGAAGAGCTGATGTCCTTGCCACTTCGTGAAGCGCGGGAACAGTTTGAACGTGAATATCTGCAAGCACAGGTTAAGCGTTTTGGCGGTAATATCTCGCGTACCTCTGAATATATTGGTATGGAACGGTCAGCATTGCACCGAAAGCTCAAGTCTCTTGGTCTCACCTGATTGGTGAGCTTTGAGGTGGAGCAAAGGACTGAATTATGAAGGTTGTAATTTGTGGCGCCGGACAGGTTGGGTACGGTATCGCCGAAAAACTTGCAGCGGAGCAGAACGACGTTTCTGTGATTGATACCAGCCCACAGCTGGTTCATGCCATTCGTGACACGCTGGATGTGCGCGGCTTTATTGGCCATGGTGCGCATCCGGATGTGCTGGCGCAGGCTGGTGCTGATCAGGCTGATATGATTATTGCCGTGACCTTGTATGACGAGATCAACATGGTTGCGTGTCAGGTGGCACACTCTTTGTTTAACGTGCCGATCAAGGTTTCGCGTGTGCGTGCGCAAAGCTATTTGCAGTCCCATTACCGCAATCTGTTTTCGCGCGATAACATGCCAATTGACGTGATCATTTCTCCTGAAATCGAAGTGGGTGAGATGATCCTAAGGCGCTTGTCGCTGCCAGGTGCCATGGAAACGGTGCGCTTTGCGGATGATAACATGATCATCGTCGGGATCGACTGTGGTGGTGATTGTCCGGTGCTGGATACGCCACTGCGCCAGTTGACCGAGTTGTTCCCGGATCTGTCAGCTGTGGTTGTTGGTATCGCGCGTGAAGGCAAGGTCTTTGTTCCGCACAGCTCCGATATGATGCGGGAAGGGGATTTGGTTTATGTGTGCTGTGAGCGTGGTCAGGTGCGTCGTACGCTGAGCATCTTCGGTCATGAAGAACCTGAGGCCAAGCGTGTTCTTATTGCTGGTGGTGGTAACATTGGTGCTTACGTTGCTCGCCGTCTTGAGGAAAAGCAAAGCAGAACCAAAGTAAAAATTATCGAGCATTCGCGTGATCGCGCTATTCGTATTGCGGATGAACTGCGCAGAACTGTGGTGTTGCATGGCAGTGCGCTGGATCAGGTGATGTTGCAGGAAGCGGATGTCGAAGATTCCGACATGATGGTGGCGCTGACCAATGAGGATGAGGTGAACATCCTGTCCTGCGTTATGGCCAAGAAAATGGGCTGTGAGCGGAACCTTTCCTTGCTGAACAACACCAGTTATCCTGCTTTTGCGCATGCTTTGGGCATTGATGCCTTTGTGAACCCGCGTCAGGTGACGATTTCCAAGATTTTGCAGCATGTGCGCCGTGGCCGTATTCGGGCAGTTCATGCGCTGCAAAATGGTGCTGCTGAGGTGATTGAGGCTGAGGCGCTGGATACTTCCCCGCTTGTTGGACGTCCCCTACGTGAGGTGGAGCTTGCAGAAGGCATTCGTATCGGTGGAATTTTACGTGATGGCAAAGTGGTAACACCGCGCGGCGATGAGAGTATTCAGGCCCATGACCGCGTTGTGATTTTTGCTATTGCAGACAAGGTGCGTCAGGTGGAGCAGATGTTCCGTGTGTCGCTGGAATTCTTCTAGAGCTGGTTTTGTTACATGGTTCCGGCACTTTCATACGAGAGCGCCGGAACATCAAGCCGTTAAGCCTGAAGCGCGACTGTTCGCGACTGGCCAGCAGAGGCGTCGTGGTCTTTGTTTTTTCTTCCCGCCTATAAACCTGTGATTTTAAGTATTTCTGGCTTAAACGCCCGGATAGCAGGTTGGTTTTAGCTCCCTAAAACGGAAGCTCAGGTTTTCTCAGTGATCCCACTTGGAAATATCTAGTTTTATCTGCTGTTAGCCACTTGATAGTATTCAGTAAATGCCCTTAGATATAACCTGTTGAATGATCCTGAACAGGAGAGGCTGATGAGCCGTGTTGCCTACGTAAATGGACAATATGTGCCACATTCTCATGCAGCCGTGCATGTGGAGGACCGGGGCTACCAGTTCTCTGATGGCGTTTATGAGGTCTGTGAGGTCTGGAGAGGCCAGATCGTTGACATGAGTGCGCATCTGGACCGGCTGGATCGGTCGCTGAGTGAGTTGCAAATTTCCTCCCCCATGTCCCGAGGGGCTTTGACGCGGGTGATGAAGGAAGTGATTTCGCTCAACCGGGTGAAAAACGGTTTGATCTACATGCAGGTTACGCGCGGCGTGGCTCCGCGCGACCATTATTTCCCGCCAGCTGGGACTCCACCGTCTATTGTGATGACTGCAAAAACGGTGCCGTCACACAAAATGGACCAAATTGCGGCCAAGGGTGTTGGGGTCATTACGGTAGAAGAGAATCGTTGGGACCGGGTCGATATCAAGACTGTTGGTCTTTTGCCTAATGTCCTTGCTAAACAAAAGGCTAAGGAGTCTGGTGCCCGCGAAGCATGGTTTGTGGATAAAAAAGGCCTGATAACTGAAGGCGGTTCAACCAATGCTTGGATAATTCTAAAGAACGGCACTTTGGTGACGCGACCTGCTACCCACGGAATCTTAAAAGGAATTACCGGAGCGGGCGTTCTAAAACTGGCGGAAATGAAAGGCTTTTCCGTAGAAGAACGCGGTTTCTCTCTGGAAGAGGCAAAAAGTGCGCAAGAGGCATTTTTAACAAGTGCATCGGGGCTTGTCATGCCCGTCGTGAAAGTAAATGGAACAATTTTGGGTGATGGTAAGCCCGGTCCAATCGTTCAAGACTTAAGAAAATCATTCCATGAAGCGTCAGAGTTGATTAAACTGACGGTTGCCGGGGGGTAAGTGCCTCCGGTGTTTGCTGAAGGGAACTTAGGAAAGACGGCGCACCTTATTAGTGTTGGGGCATCTCTCTTGTGTTTGTGAGTGTCACTTGGCCGTTTCGAGGATGGGAACAGTAAATGGTGGATGCCGCGGCCGTGTCCACTGAGAACAGGAAAAAAATAGTTATGGCTGACCGCGCTCAAAATCTTCAAGATACATTTTTAAATCATGTCAGGAAGCAGAAGACGCCACTGACAATCTTTTTGATCAATGGTGTAAAACTGCAGGGTGTAGTTACTTGGTTCGATAATTTCTGCGTATTATTGCGTCGTGACGGGCACTCCCAGCTCGTTTACAAGCACGCTATCTCAACAATCATGCCAAATAGCCCTATACAGCTGTTCGAACCAGCTGAAGAAGAAGGCGAAAAAGCAGGAGGCTGATGAAGCCCCAATCTAAAAAAGAGGCCGGTCTGAACCGCAAGCAACGCGATGCGAATGTTGAGGCCGGCGAAGACGAAGTGACCCGGGGAACCCGGTCACTCGTCATCGTACCGATTATTCAAAGTAGAGCTCTGGCGAGAGGGAAAGGTGCTCCTGAGCGTCCCTTTGGTGCCGAGCGCAGCCCACAAGCCAGACTGGAAGAAGCTGTTGGACTAGCAGCTGCAATCGAGTTGGAGATTGTCTCCTCAAGTCTGGTTCGATTGGCAAATGTAAAACCGGGAAGTCTGTTCGGCTCAGGCAAGGTGGAAGAGATCCGCTTGCGAATTGATGTCGAAGAGATTGAGCTGGTTGTTGTTGATCATCCGCTCACCCCAATCCAGCAGAGAAATCTGGAACGAGACTGGAACACCAAGGTTATTGACCGGACAGGTCTTATTCTGGAGATTTTTGGTGAACGTGCGCAGACCAAGGAAGGTCGCCTGCAGGTCGAGCTTGCTCACCTGAGTTGGCAGAAATCCCGACTGGTGCGGTCCTGGACTCACCTTGAGCGTCAGCGCGGCGGTCTTGGTTTTGTTGGTGGCCCGGGCGAGACACAGATTGAGGCCGACAGGCGTATCATTCAGGATCGTATCACTCTGCTGAAAGGTCATCTGGAGCAGGTTCAGCGCACCCGTAAGCTTCACCGCAAAGCACGTAAGAAAGTGCCGCATCCGGTCATCGCTTTTGTTGGCTACACCAATGCAGGCAAATCTACGCTGTTTAACCGCATGACCAATGCGGAGGTGTTTGCCAAGGATCTGCTGTTTGCGACGCTTGATCCGACGCTTCGCCGTTTGAAGCTGCCGCATGGCCGTGAGGTCATTCTGTCAGACACGGTTGGCTTCATTTCCGAGTTGCCGCACAATCTGGTGGCTGCTTTCAGGGCGACGCTGGAAGAGGTTATTCAGGCTGATATTGTGCTTCATGTGCGCGATATTGCTCATGAGGACACCAAGGCGCAGTCTCAGGATGTGAATGAAACGCTTGAGATGCTTGGTCTTAAAGTGTCTGAGAGTGATCGTGTCATTGAGGTCTATAACAAGATCGACATGTTGGACGAGGCACATCGCGCCAAGTTGCTGGAAAGTAACTCGGTTGATGAGGGACCGGTTGCGGTTTCTGCGCTGAGTGGTGATGGGATCGAGGATCTGATTGCCCGCATCGAGACGCGTCTGGCTGAGCAGCTGGATACCGTGACGATGGTTCTGCCGCACAGCGACGGGCAGGGGCATGCATGGCTCTATCAGAACTGCGAGATCCTCTCGCGTGACGATACAGAGGGCGGCATTCGCTTGTCTGTTCGCGTCCCTGATGCCCATCGATCTCGCGTCCGGGAACGTTTCGCAAAATACTTCGTGACCGGGCTGGAGCTGGCTGAAGAGCCAACTGCAGAAGGCGGTGATGAGGATGATGACGGTGGTTACTCACCGATTTGATTGCCTCTGAGAGATGAATGAAAACAAGAAAGCCCTGCTCATGCGAGTGGGGCTTTTTTGTTGGTGGGCTGGGATTATGCCGTAGGCACCCGCGTTATGCGCAGTCTTCCAGCCTTTCTGCTTGTGAGGGATTTGAAGGAGTATTGTTTGGTGTAGCGTTGCTGGTTGTTGTTTTGGCCGTTAGTCTGGTTATGTCATGACCTGCGCAGCCAATTCACATCTGAAGCCTACACCTCAACTGATCGCTGAGATTAATCGCTATTTGCTTGTCAGAACCGAGATCCGAAGGGCCGACCTGTGTTTGCTGTTTGGCTCACACAGAAGTGCTGAGGCGCGGGTTCAGGTCACAGCGCAATTGTGGCGTGATGGGCTTGTTGGGCGTGTTTTGGTTACTGGTGGTGAGTATACAGCGTCAGGGCAGCTTGAGGCGCATGAGATGTGTGAGGCGCTTGTTGCTGGCGGTGTGCCAAGGCACCGCATGATTTTGGAGACCCGTGCGACGAATACGGGTGAGAATGTAGCGTTCTCACTTGAGCGTTTGAAGGAGCTTGGGCTTTTTGAGGTCATTAGCTCCGTGATTGCCGTTGGTAGTGTGAGCGCGTCCCGTCGCTATTTGATGACGTTGGAGCGGCATTGGCCAGAGGTGATCAAGATGATTGCGCCTGCAAATAAGTATCCGGTGGATGTGGCGGATTGGCCTGCTCATCCGGAGTTTGCAGCTGAGGTTTTGGAGGAGTGGGGCAAGATGCAGCCTTATCTTGAGGCTGGTTATCTGCGGGAACTGAATCCAGACACGTGCCCGTTGCTCTAATGCGCGCGTTGCTGATCAGGCGAGGTGTTATCTGCTCGCCTGACAGAGTGCTTTTTAGCTTGCCGGGTCAAACTTCTTCGCTGCTTGCCAGTGAGCTTCCATCTCGTCGAGGGAGAGGTCTTTGAGCGGGCGTTGTTCGGCTGTTGCTGCGTCTTCTATGTGGGCGAAGCGGCGGCGGAACTTGGCGTTGGTGCGTTTGAGGGCGGCTTCTGGCTGGATTTCCAAATGACGGGCGAGGTTGGCGATGGCGAACAGCACGTCGCCGAGTTCGTCTTCGATTTTTCTGCGGTCTGGCGTGTTGGCTGTGACTTCAACGGTGAGTTCTTCCACTTCCTCTTTGATCTTGTCGAGGACGGGCTCTGCAGCGCCCCAATCAAACCCGACTTTGGAGGCGCGGTGTTGGAGTTTTTCGGCTTCTGTCAGGGCTGGGAATGCGGATGGCACTTCATCCAGAAAGCGTGGCATCTGGTCAATGAGGCCCATTGCGGCGCGTTGTTGTTTGCGCTCCTGCTTTTCCTCTTCCTTGATGCGATCCCATGTGCCTTTCGGGAAGCCCGCTGCTTTTTGCTCGTTATCTCCGAACACATGCGGGTGGCGGCGGATCATCTTTTTGGTGATGGCTTCAACCACGTCGCCAAAGGCGAATGCGTCTTCCTCTTCGGCCATGCGGGAGTGGTAGATGACCTGAAGGAGCAGGTCTCCCAGTTCTTCTTTCAGATCACTCAGGTCTTCACGCTCGATTGCATCGGCAACTTCATAGGCCTCTTCGATGGTGTAGGGCGAAATGGTTTTGAAGTTTTGCTCCAGATCCCAAGGGCAGCCTGTCTCAGGTGTTCTGAGGGCTTTCATGATTTCGATGAGGCGGGAAATGTCGCGGGAAGGTAGCATGGGAGTCCTGATGCATGAGAGCTTTTGTAATTCGGGCGGCACATTATCAGTCTCGTGGTTTTATGGCGAGGGGCTTTGTTGTGCATGCTGGGATATGTGGTGAATTGCTGCTCAGGAACTGGTTAAAGTTAATAAGGATTAACTTTAGGGTGTGTATGTAAGTTACTTATAACGTTGCGGTATGTAAAAAGAGGCGCCGGGGCGCCTCTTTGAAATTCCATGCTGAAACAGGAGCTTAATCCAGGTTCTTAAGGACGTCCCGTAGTGTGCCAACCAGTACGTCGATCTCGCTTTCTGAGATGACGAGTGGTGGGGACATTGCGATTGTGTCGCCTGTGGTGCGGATGAGAATGTTCTTCTCATAAGCTTTCAGGAAGGCGGTGAATGCGCGCTTGGTTGGCTCACCTGCAATCGGCTCCAGCTCGATCGCGCCAATCAGGCCGATGTTGCGAATATCGATTACATTCGGGCAGTCACGCAGGGAGTGAAGTGCGTCCTGCCAGTACTGTGCCATCTTGGCGCCGCGTGTAAGCAGCTCCTCTTCAGCGTAGACATCCAGCGTTGCCAGAGCAGCTGCACAGGCGAGTGGATGAGCTGAGTAGGTGTAGCCATGGAACAGCTCGATCAGATGCTCTGGGCCCGTCATGAATGCATCATAGACCTTAGAGCTGGCAAACACTGCCCCCATTGGCACAACGCCGCTGGTGAGGCCTTTAGCCGTGGTGACGAGGTCTGGGATGACATCGAAGTAATCGACACCGAACGGAGTGCCCAGACGACCAAAGCCGGTGATGACTTCGTCGAAGATCAACAGGATGCCATGCTCGTCACAGATGTCGCGCAGACGCTTCAGATAGCCCTCTGGTGGAAGGATCACGCCAGCGGAGCCCGCAACTGGTTCCACAATCACAGCTGCGATGGTGGATGGGTCGTGGAGCTGGATGAGGCGCATGAGGTCTTCAGCATACTCAATGCCGTTTTTCGGCACACCTTTACTGAATTCATTGCCTGCGATGCCGTGGGTGTGGCGCATATGGTCAACACCAGCCAGCATCGCGCCAAACTGCTTGCGGTTGGCCACCATGCCACCGACGGAGATGCCGCCGAAGTTGACGCCGTGATAGCCGCGCTCGCGCCCGATCAGGCGGGTTCGTGAGCCTTCTCCCTTAGCCTTGTGGTAGGCCAGTGCCATCTTGAGGGCAGTTTCAACACTCTCGGAGCCGGAGTTGGTGTAGAACACGTGGTTCAACGGGTCTGGCATGAGAGCTGCAAGACGGGCAGCGAGCTCAAAGGACTTGGGATGTGCCATCTGGAAGGCTGGTGCATAATCCAGCTCGGCGACCTGCTTCTGCACAGCTTCGACGATCTTTTGGCGTCCATGGCCAGCATTACAACACCACAAGCCTGCTGTACCGTCCAGAATCTGGCGGCCATCGGCGGCGGTGTAATGCATGTCCTTTGCCTTCACGAGAAGGCGTGGATCTTTCTTGAACTGCCGGTTTGCCGTAAATGGCATCCAGTAGGCATCAAGGTTGTTTGTGGTCAGGCCGGTGATCTCTTGGATCTCGTCCCGCGCCAATATATTAGCCTCTGTCATTTCCCCTCCAGTAACGCTTGAGACGAATATTGTTTGTTCGGCTGAGCGCCGTAATTATTTAACCCTCTGGTAGGATATGGATTTGAGACTAGGTAGAAGACCTGACTAAATCAAGCGATATCAAACATATACGTGCATTATACGTTCGCCTATACCTGCGGTGGAACGCGGTTTTGTTGCGTAAAACTTTGCAAATATGAAGGGCTGGTATTATAGCGTGCAGTGTTGCTTTAAGGGTTGTTTTTTGACCAAAGAGTAAAATTTCCTATTTCAATCAATGCTATGCATGCGTGGTGTTACGGGCGGGCCAGATGAGTGAGCGTAAAAAAATAAAGGTGAACGAGCGCTACTCAATTGAGGAACGCGACATCAAAGAAGACTTCATCAGGGCGTCCGGACCGGGCGGTCAAAACGTGAATAAAGTGTCTTCTGCCGTGCAATTGCGATTCAATCTGGATGGAAATGCGACTCTCCCTGATGACTTGAAGAGTCGTTTGCGCAAGATTGCGGGCTCACGTTTGACGCTGAAGGGAGAGGTCATTTTGACGGCTGATCGCTTCCGGACGCAAGAGCGCAACAGGGAAGATGCGTTGGAGCGATTGCTAGAACTTATTCGCAAGGCGGCTTATGTGCCCAAAACGCGCAAGGCAACGCGGCCAACACTCGCTTCTAAGCGCCGGCGGATGGAAGGTAAGAAACAGCGCGGCAACATCAAGAAGCTGCGTAGCTCCAAGAACTATGACTGATTTGGAGAGTTTACTCTTTCAGTAAAGCCAATCACTCATAGGCCTAGGAGTGTGACGCTGTGCCTGTCATTTCCCATAGGATTCAATCAAGATAACAGTGTCTCCAAACTGCCTGACAAAAATACAAAGCGATATTTATCAAGCACTGTAAGTCTTCATCATGCTTTTTGATTTAGAACTTTTAAGCAAAACAACTTGTTTGCTTTAGGTGGAGGCATGTCACGATGATGAATATTAATTTCAATTCAGACGATGAAGACAATCCAATACATGCTGCGCTCAAAAAGTTCTTGATCGACTGCCAAGTGCAGGATCTTAAAGAGGCAGGCAAGACCGAAGAAGCCGAGCTGCTTGCTTTAAAAAATGTAGAGCAGGATTTAAGTGCTATCGAGCAAGAGCAGTTGGCATCTGGATCAAATGATGAGAATTACACACCCGAAACAGTGCCCGAGCAGTGCGTGAGCAAGACTTTTGACAATTATGCAGACAATTTTGATCAGCACCTGACTAAACAGCTCAACTATGCGGTTCCTCAGATTATTCAGGAGATGGTTAGTAAGTTCACAGAAGGCAGGTTTGATCGCCTTTTGGATTTGGGGTGCGGTACTGGATTATGTGCTGAGGCAATCGGCGATCTTGCGCTGCATAAGACTGGAGTGGACCTCTCTGAAGGTATGCTTGATAAGGCTGATCAGAAAGATCTTTATGATGATCTTTACTTGCAGGACTTAACTGAGTTCCTGCAGAATGACTGGGAAGAATGCTGGGACTTAATCATCTCAGGCGATACATTTGTTTATCTTGGTGCGCTGGAGGACGCTGTTGCTGGCCTTGCGAAGAATGTAGAGCTTAATGGTAAGGTAATCTTCACAACTGAAACAGCCGCAGACGAGGTTTTTTCAGAAAAACCATATGTGATGAACAATCGCGGAAGATTTGCCCATTCAGCTGAGTATCTACGCAAGGTGCTGGCGGACAATGGCTTTACGTTGATTGAACTTGATGAAATCACGCCGCGCTATGAGGATGGAAACCCCGTTCTGGGGCTTGCGGTTGTTGCGCAGTATAACGGCAAGTGAACTCAGAGAGCGCTTGATCTGAGTTTGCCCGATAAAGCCGCTCAGCTACGCTGGCCTGCTGCAGGCGTTTAGTAAGCTCATACGCCAAGTGTCTACTCTGCCTAGTCTTCCTCTTCCAGAACGCGTAGGGCGGCGTCTATGGCCAATGTGTAGCCGTGAGCGCCCAGGCCGCAGATCATGCCTTTTGCGACCTTGGAGATATAGGAGGTGTGGCGGAACTCTTCTCGCTGATGGATGTTTGAGAGATGGAGTTCGATCACAGGACGTTCCACGCCGGCTATTGCATCCATGATAGCAATTGACGTGTGGGTGTAAGCGCCGGCATTGAGCACGATTGCGGTTCGCGTCTGACGGGTCTGGTGAATCCAGTCGATCAGCTCGCCTTCATGGTTGGACTGCTTGCATTCCAGGTCTACACCCAGCTGTTTTGCGTGGGCGCGGCACTGATCTTCAATCTCTGCAAGCGTGGTGGAGCCGTAAACTTCTGGCTGGCGCATTCCAAGCAAGTTCAGGTTCGGTCCGTTGAGGATGAGGATCTTCTTCATGAAAGCTCTCTGAAGTTGTGCGGTGATCAAGTCTCACCTTAATGGCTTGAAAGCAGCTGAGACGCAAGGTCTTTGCTGTCGAGGCCAAGTGTTGACTTCAGTTCGTCCTTAAGGATCTGGACGGCCATGTCTGGTGTCAGATCTGTGTCGGGCAGATTGGACACGTCATAAAGATTGAAGGCCAATGACATGAGTTTCCATGCAACAAGTTCAGCGGGCAAGGTGAGGGTGTACTCGCCAGACCGGACACCTTCCTTGAGGTTGTTGCAGATCCATTCATGGCTTTTGTTGGTTTCTTCAGCGTAGACACGCGCAAACTCCGGGTCTCTGTTGGCTTCATCTGCTGCGCTGATCCATATGCTGGTCTCCGCTTTTTCCTGAGGAGTTGCATTGAAGCTGATGAGACGGAGTAGGGCTTGTGTTGGAGGAAGGTCTTTGGAGACCGAGATGCAATTGTCGCCGTTTTTTTGAGACAGGTAGCGCAGGGCTTCGCACTTTAAATCTGTGAGTGATTTAAAGTGGTGGTGAAGAATGCCGGTTGCGGCACCAAGTTGCTTGGCGACTGCCCGGGTGGTGATGCCAGCAAACCCATTTTCCTTCACAACATCCAGTGTTGCCAGAATGATTGCTTTGCGGCGTTCTTCCTTCGCCAGATAGGCCATATAGCGTTCCAGATTAACTCTTTAAATTGGTCAATCTTGACATAGCACAAAATTGAGCGTATGTCCAAGTTGATCAATCGTTCAAATTCAAATTCTTCTCAATTTTGATCGGAAATGCGGGAGGGCGCTCCCGAAGGCAAAGGGGAAAGCATGTCAGTGGCAATGGCAAACGAGCAGATGACCAAGGGACATCCGGCGAAAGAGTTTTTCCGGTTTGCGGTTCCTGCTGTGCTTGGCATGATTTCCATTGCGTCTGCCAGTATTGTTGATGGCATCTTTGTCGGAAACTTTGTTGGCGCGACGGCTTTGGCTGCGATTAGCCTGATCACGCCTATGTTTGCACTCTACTTTGGCGTGGTGGTGATGCTGACCGTTGGTGCTGCCGTGATGGCTGGCAAGTTCATCGGTGAGAAGCGGGAAAGAGATGCCTCCAACATCTTTATGAAGGCGCTGATCAGCGTCTTGGCCTTTTCTGTGGTGTTTGCGGCATTGCTGCTTATCTTTACGCCAACAGCTGCACGGATGCTTGGTGCAAACACGGAGACTGCTGAGATGGTGGAGACGTATATCTTCACCGTTGCCTGGTTCTTTCCCGGTTTGAGCCTTGCGGTCGCACTGTCTCACTTTGTCCGCGTTGATGGGCGTCCCAACTTTTCCCTTGCCGGGATGGTGATGATCACAGTGGTCAACATTGTGCTGGATGCCTGGATGATCGGGTATCTGGGATGGGGTGTTTGGGGTGCTGCGCTGGCAACGGGGCTGGCCAGTCAGGCTGGCATGTTGTTTCTGCTTTTGCATTTTGCCAATAAAAGCGCAAAATTGCGGTTTTTGCGTCCTTTTGGGTCTTGGCGGGTGATGTACACGGCTGCCTATAATGGTCTGTCTGAGTTCATCAACGAAAGCTCTGGCGGTATCGTTGTGTTCCTGTTCAACTGGATCCTGATTACCGAAATCGGTGCCCAAGGTGTGGCTGCGTTCACTATCGTGAACTACTTGTTTTTCAGCGGCATCATGGTGTTTTATGGCGTGGGTGAGGGGCTCGGGCCTCTGGTGAGTGTCAATTTTGGGGCTCGGAAACCGCGCCGAATTTATCAGTTTTTGTCGCTTGGCCTTGGGACCAACTTCGTTGTTGGCTTGCTGCTGGCCTGTCTATTGATTTTTCAACCCATGTTGCTGGCAAGTGCCTTTGTTGGAGATGCAGATCAGGCGACGGTGAAGCTGACGATTGAGATCATTGGTGTGATCTGGCCTGTTTTCCTGTTCAACGGTGTCAACATCGCGTTCTCCGGCTATTTTACAGGTATGCATTGCGCGACCCAGTCGGCACTGATTGCGGTGTCCCGGTCTCTGGTTATGCCGCTTTTGCTGATTGTCGTCCTGTGGTTTGTGATTGGGCCGATGAGCGTGTTTTACGCCCTGCCTGTGGCTGAGGCGCTGACGCTGATCATGACGCTTTTGATGTTCTCGCAGAAAAAGCCACACTGGATACTTCGTCAGACGCGGCGCACCGCCTCTGGCGTTCTCTAGGCCACTCAAATTTTACTGAGTGAGTCTTTCGGTGACTAAGTAACTTACACGTTAGGTGCACGGGGTTTTGCTTACTCAAGCAAGACCCCGTCTAATTTTATTGCCGGAATTTGTAGTAAAATATCTCGAGTGTCTTTTGTGCGGGTACCTACGATCACAATCTGGAGATATTTCATAGTTTTTTATGGACAAGTACTTTGACGTAGGCAATGTGGTGCCTGTGCAAAATGTCACGCGTAGTTTTGCGTGTCTATGGACGGTCAATCGAACAACAGAGCTACAGCCCGGAGGCTGTAAAATGAGCCACATCTTTCCTAGAAATACCCGTGTAACACTACCAACAGCTGCAAAAGGCGACGGGTGCTACCTCATTGATTCCACTGGTAAGAGATACCTTGACGCCTGCGGAGGCGCCGCGGTTTCCTGCCTTGGTCACTCGAATGAACAAGTGATCGACGCGATTAAGGACCAGCTGGATAAGTTTTCGTTCGCTCACACTGGCTTTTTTGGCAGTGAGCCGGCGGAAGAGCTTGCCGATAAACTGGTGGCCCAAGCTCCTGAAGGCATTGACCGTGTCTATCTGGTTTCAGGTGGATCGGAGGCAATGGAGTCTGCTGTTAAATTGGTACGGCAGTACTTTGTTGAAAAGGGAGAAAACCAACGCTCGCATATGATTGCGCGTTGGCAGAGCTATCACGGAAATACGCTGGGAGCGCTTTCTGCTGGTGGCAACAAGTGGCGCCGTGAAATGTTCGGTCCACTGCTGATCGAAATGTCTCATATCGATCCTTGTTACGCCTATCGCTACAAAGAAGAGAGTGAAACGCTTGAAGAATACGGGCAGCGTTCCGCTAATCTTCTTGAAGAAGAGATTTTGCGTGTTGGACCGGAAAAGGTCGCTGCGTTCTTTGCTGAGCCGGTTGTTGGTGCAACCATGGGCGCGGTTCCGGCTGTTAAAGGCTATCTGAAACGTATCCGCGAGATCTGTGACAAGTACGGCATCCTGCTTGTGCTGGATGAAGTGATGTGTGGCATGGGCCGCACCGGTCATATCTTCGCGTGTAACGAAGATGAGGTTCGCCCGGACATCGTTGCTATCGCGAAAGGTATCGGCGCTGGTTATCAGCCGCTTGGGGCAATGCTGTGCTCTAAAGAGATCTACGACACCATCGCGACAGGTTCTGGTTTCTTCCAGCATGGTCATACCTACATGGGGCATTCTCTGGCTGCTGCTGCTGGTGCTGCTGTTATGGATCAGTTGATGGCTCCGGGCCGTATGGAGCATGTGCGGACCATGGGTGAGAAGCTTTCCGCTGCGCTGCATGACGAGTTTGGTCAGCATCCTCATGTTGGCGATATTCGCGGGCGTGGTCTGTTCCGTGCGCTGGAGCTGGTTAAGGATCGCGACACGAAAGAGCCTTTGGATCCATCTTTCAAGCTTCATGCGAAAGTGAAGCAGAATGCCATGAAGGCTGGTCTGATGTGTTATCCGATGGGTGGTACGGTTGACGGAAAAATCGGCGACCACATTCTGCTCGCGCCTCCGTTCATCATTGATGACAGTCATATCGGCGAGATCGTTGAGAAGCTAAGCCTTGCAATGAAAGAGAGTTTCACGCAGGTCGGAGTTTCTGTCTAATGACAAAACGGCTCATCATGAGTGCACCGAATGGCGCGCGTCGTGGCAAAGCGGATCATCCGCAGCTGCCGGTGACGATTGAAGATGTCGTTGCTTGCGCCGTGAACGTGGAAGCGGAGGGCGCGGATGCCCTCCATGCCCATGTGCGCGGTGCAGAAGGGCAACATGTTCTAGATGCTGGCCTTTACAAGGAGCTTATCCTTGAAGTGACGGCCAAGTGCCCTGAACTGGCTGTTCAGATCACCACCGAAGCTGTTGGTCGGTACAGCGCGCAGGAACAGTATGATGTTGTTGCCGCTGTGGAGCCTGAGGCTGTTTCTGTTGCCATGCGTGAAATGGCGCCAGAGGGCGGTGATATGGATCTGGCGCGCCGGTTCTATCATGAAGCGAAGGACGCGGGCCGTGCGGTTCAGCATATCCTGTATGCTCCGGAAGATGTGGCTCGTCTCGATCTGCTGATGGGTGAGGGCGTTGTTCCGGCCGGGTATGGCAGCCAGCTTTATGTGCTGGGGCGTTATGCTAAGGATCAGGAGAGCGATCCGCGTGATTTGCTTGGTTTCCTTAGCGCTCGCGATGCTGCAGCTCATATCGCTCAGGATAACCCGTTCATGCTTTGCGCCTTTGGGCGGGCTGAAACAGCATGTGGTGCGCTGGCCTTTGGTCATGGTGGACATGCGCGGATCGGCTTTGAGAACAGCTTGTGGCACGGTACTGGCAAGCTTGCCAAGGACAATGCAGAGCGTATTCAGGTGGTCTCTCATATCCGCAGTGAAATGGGATATGAAGGCGCCGTTTCCAAGGATGACGTGCTGAAAGTGCTCGGAAAACCTCAGTAAAGTGGGATTTCGAGGCTGAGAAGTCAAAAGGCTGCTATCTATGCGATAGCAGCCTTTTTTCTATTTGCAGTCTTTGCTGTATTCTTTGATCAGGTCTTCGCGGTGATCTGGGTCGGCTTCCAGAATGGCGGAGATCTTGCCGGAGCCGTAGCCGAGTGCGTAGATGGCTTCCTGCTTTTTCATGCCCTTGGCGTAGGCCATGGCTGTGATGACGCCTCTGGCGATGTCCTGCTTGTTGCTCTGGTTGCTCACACCGTAGAGGTAATAGCAGATGATGTGCTCTTCGTTTTTCTTGGCGAATTTTTCCGCTCTGCTTTGATTAAAGCCTGCATCTGCAACTGATGCACTTGCGGTGAGCATTGCCAGCCCACCGAGGATAACTCGTTTACTCATGAAAAAGCCCCCATGTTTTCGAGGGCTAGTCTGGGAAGGTATTGTGGCGACTTTTTCCTGAAATTCAGGAGAACCTATGTAATCGACAGGTATCTTTGGGGCGCCTGTGGCCTAAGCGTGGCAGATGTTCAGTGCACGTCCAATCCGTACTTACGGAAAGTTTCTTTTGCGGCTTCCGTTTCTTCAGCTGAAGGCTCGCGGGTGTCTTTGAGCTGATAGGATTTGCCCATGGACTGCCATTTGTGTTCGCCCATTTTGTGGAAGGGCAGAACGTCAACGCGCTTTACGTTGCCAAGCTCGGAGACGAACTTTGCGACGCCTTCAACATTTTCAGGGGCGTCTGTGAGGCCCGGTACCAGCACGAAGCGGATCCAGACGTCTTTTTCCATCTTTTCCAGACGCTTTGCAAACTCAAGGGTTGGGCCAACTTCAACGCCGGTGACCTTCTTGTAGGTTTCCGGTACCCAGGACTTGATGTCGAGCAGGTAGAGGTCTGCCATGTCGATGGTTTCGTCATCGAGGTTGGCGTGCAGGTAGCCGGATGTGTCTACGGTGGTGTGAACGCCCATCTGGTTACAGCCCCATAAAAGAGTTTTGAGGAACTCTTTTTGTGCCATAGGTTCACCGCCACTCACGGTCAGGCCGCCGCCACCAGTTTCAAAATAGGTGCGGTAGGTGGAGATGTCCTTCAAAAGCTCATAGGCGGAGGATTGTTTGCCAGCTTTCAGTTTCAGAGTGTCCGGGTTGTGGCAGTACAGGCAGCGCAGCGGACAGCCAGAGGTGAACACAATGTAGCGCAGGCCCGGACCGTCTACCGTTCCGCCTGTTTCTACTGAGTGAACATAGCCCATGGTGTCTTGCATGGCTGGCGTCCTTTATCATTGTTTGCGAGCGGCCTGTTTTTGATAGGGAGTGAGGATTTTTCCTCGGGCCGCTTCTGCTTTTTATAATGCTTTAAAAGTAAGGCCTTTGACCTTGTTTTTAAAGATGAAATTGTGCAACGCAGCCATCCATTTTCGGTGCATGTGCGCTCCTGTCGCACTCATTTTGAGCAATTGGAGGACGTTTCAGCGGATTTGTCGCAGCAAAGAAGGCGCGGGACTGAGTCCCGCGCCTTGTCTTGGAGATTGAGAGGTGGGCGTTATAAGCGCTGGCCGTTGGCCCAGTGCTGTTAGCGTTGACCGTGGAATGTACGGTTGATCACATCCATCTGCTGTTCACGGGTCAGCTTGATGAAGTTCACGGCGTAACCGGAGACACGAACGGTGAGCTGTGGGTACAGTTCAGGATGTTCCATCGCATCTTCCAAGGTCTTGCGGTCGAACACGTTCACGTTGATGTGGTGACCCATGTCATGCATGTAACCGTCGAGCAGGTGGGACAGGTTGTCGATCCGTTCAGCTTCGTCCTTGCCCAGTGCGCCCGGGATGATGGAGAAGGTGTAGGAGATGCCGTCCTGGCTGTCTTCGTAAGGAAGTTTGCAGAGAGACTTCATGGAAGCCACTGCGCCCTTCTGGTCACGGCCATGCATTGGGTTTGCGCCCGGTGCAAATGGTTCACCTGCTTTACGTCCATCCGGAGTAGAGCCAGTCTTCTTACCGTACACCACGTTGGATGTGATGGTCAGAACAGACTGTGTCGGTGTCGCATTGCGGTACATTGGCTGATTGCGGATCTTACCCATGAATTTCTTCATGATGTCTTCTGCAATCACATCAACGCTGTCATCGTTGTTACCGAAGCAAGGGAAATCACCCTCAATTTCGTAATCAACTGCGAGACCTTCGTCGTTACGGATGATGTTGACCTTCGCGTTTTTGATCGCGGAGATACTGTCAGCAACAACGGACAGGCCAGCAATACCACATGCCATGGTGCGTAGGATATCGCGGTCATGCAGCGCCATTTCAACGCGCTCGTAGTTGTACTTGTCGTGGCTGAAGTGGATGCAGTTCAGCGCCTGAACGTAGACCTTTGCAATCCAGTCGAGCATCTGGTCGTAAAGTGGTTCCAGCTCATCCCATTCCAGCACGTCGCCGGTGATTGGGTGCGCTTTTGGACCAACCTGTTTGCCAGTTTTTTCGTCGATGCCGCCGTTGATTGCGTAAAGCATTGCTTTTGCAAGGTTGGCACGTGCACCGAAGAACTGCATCTGCTTGCCAATGCGCATTGCAGATACACAGCAAGCGATACCGTAGTCATCACCCCAATAACGACGCATCAGGTCATCATTTTCATACTGAACAGAAGAGGTCTCAATGGAGATCTTTGAGCAGTAGTCTTTGAAGCCCTTAGGCATATGCTCGGACCACAGAACGGTCAGGTTTGGTTCTGGTGCAGGGCCGAGGTTCACAAGGGTCTGCAGAACACGGAAGGAGCTTTTGGTGACCAGTGTCCGGCCATCGATGCCCATGCCGCCGATGGATTCAGTTACCCATACTGGATCGCCAGAGAACAGCGCGTTGTAGTCTGGAGTACGCATGAAGCGAACCATACGGAGCTTCATGACGAAGTGATCCATCAGTTCCTGTGCTTCATCTTCCGTGATGACGCCTTTGTCCAGATCGCGCTGGATGTACACGTCGAGGAAGGTGGTTGTGCGGCCCAGAGACATGGCTGCACCGTTCTGCTCTTTGATCGCAGCAAGGTAGCCAAGGTAAAGCCACTGAATGGCTTCGCGAGCGTTTTCTGCAGGGCGGCTGATGTCGCAGCCATGTGCCGCGCCCATTTCCTTCAATTCAGCGAGGGAACGGTACTGTTCAGAGATTTCTTCACGAAGGCGCAGTGTTTCTTCATTCAGGACGTTGCCGTCCAGGGAAGCATGTTGTGCTTTCTTGTCTTCCATCAGCTTGTCGATGCCGTACAGCGCAACGCGGCGGTAATCGCCGATGATGCGGCCACGGCCATAAGCATCTGGAAGGCCGGTTACGATGCCAGCGGAACGAGCGCGGCGAATTTCCGGAGTGTAAAGATCGAACACACCGTCGTTGTGTGTTTTGCGGTGCTTAGAGAAGACCTCAGCGGTTTTTTCTGAGAGTTTGTAACCATTGCTCTCCAGAGCGGCTGCTGCCATTTTCAGGCCGCCGTAAGGCATCAAAGCGCGCTTCAATGGGGCATCGGTCTGCAAACCAACGATCTTTTCGAGATCTTTGTTGATGTAGCCTGGTGCGTGAGAAACGATAGAAGAAACAACTTCAGTGTCAGCGTCGAGAACGCCTTTCTTGTTTTCTTCTTTCATCAACTCAAGAACGTTGTCCCAGAGTTTGGTTGTTGCAGCGGTTGGGCCAGCAAGGAAGTCGTCAGCACCTTCATAAGGGGTGTAGTTGAGCTGAATGAAATTGCGCACGTCAATTTCTTTGTTCCAGTCACCCTTTTTGAAACCTGCGTAAGCCTTGGGTCCGTCGTCTTTCAGAAAAGGAAGAGTGTCGGCGGTAGCTTTATCGATGTTCTGGTGAACGCCCATTTTTAGGTCCTTCATCATTTGAGCAATTTAGCGTGGTGCTACAAGTAAATTCCAAAGGCTTGCAGAGAGTTACGCTTCCTTGCGTCCAGTGCTTGTTGACATTGACTGTACGCTTCAAGTGGGGCCGCATCTTGATTTATGTCAATTCCGAAATGGCTGGCAGACCTGCAAAACGTGCAAGGCAGAATTATACAAATGCATACATTTTGGATATTGGGCGGCCAATTGTGGGTAGTGATATAACTCGCTCAAGTTGTGTGCGTTGCGAAGAGGTCTGGAATGGTTCTAGTCCTATGAATTTACTCAGGAAATTACATGTTTAGAGGCGCGAATTTTGTGCGTTTGCGAAACAGTGCAACAGGGCGCCCGCATTTTCACTTAGTCGCGCTCTAAGTACATTATAGTAAGTATAATGTAGGTAGGTCAATTTTGCATAGCTGATATGCGATGTTTGAAATATTAGTGGTGAGCGTGGAAAATCGACTTTCGCAGTTCAAGGCAGTACCTGGAGGTGGCCAAAAAGACTCAATTTCACCACAAACCTTGATTGGTAAACGGTGATATCCACGGGAGATTCAGAGGGCCGTAATTGGAAAAAACTTTTGCCAATCAATTTCCTAGTGCGACAATCTGTAGGGCTCAATGAGATGTGACCGATATAATTGATGGAACGGGTTGACCTACCACCTGTTACAGCGCGGCCACCACTCTCCTTCATGGTCTCCATCGATCATATGGTACCCTTCATAGGCGGCGACAGTCATGCAAGAATGGTTGGGCAGAACACGGAGCTGTGATCCCAGAGGGTACAGCTCGAAGGGAAGAGGGCTTCCGTCTCTGGTGGTGATGTAGCCATGCTCCTGGCTGACACCTTGCACGTAGAGCAGCGGGTCGATGTGTCCGTCTGCATCGCTTAGCAGGCCGAAACCGCAGTCATTGCTTTGGCTTGCGCAGGAGCGGTCTTTGGAGAGTGCCAGTCCGCCAGCATCTACGACGATACGGTTGAGGTGTGGAGCATGGCTGATGATGCTGGTGAGTACAGTTGCGGCCACATCTTCCATCGCGCACATGCCAAGATTGGCCTGAAACACATCCTGAAACACGTAAACACCTGCGCGGACATCAGAAACTCCGTCAAATGATGTTCCGAAGAGGGCTGTTGGGGTGGAGCCGATGCTGACTTGCGGGCAGGGTAGGCCTGCTTCCAGAATAGCGTCTTTAACGGCAAGCGTTGCTGTGCGCTCCTGTTCCGCTGCGGCTTCCAGTTCCTGCTTGCCGTTTGCTGCATAACTCACACCGCCGCCGTGGGCCATAACGCCGGCGAACTCCACGTTAGATGCGTTTGCAAGT
The DNA here is from genome assembly GCF_001623165.1 of Pseudovibrio sp. WM33. Taxonomy (NCBI): domain Bacteria; kingdom Pseudomonadati; phylum Pseudomonadota; class Alphaproteobacteria; order Hyphomicrobiales; family Stappiaceae; genus Pseudovibrio; species Pseudovibrio sp. WM33. The sequence goes on along the minus strand of NZ_LMCK01000131.1, from coordinate 621 downwards.
AATCTGGCGACATCTACCGCGCGCTGTTGATCTGCCTGCACGCCGGTGCGGTGACCGTCTACATCGACCTCCAGATAGACGCGGGGCTTCGGGCCATCCAGTGTCATGGTAGAAAGGTGTTTTGCCATCTCGGTACTGTCCAGACAGATGGACATTTGAGCGCCTGCGCGGTTGAGGTGCATGATGCGTTCCATCTTCTGCGGGATGATGGAGACGGCATAGAGGATATCTTTGAGGCCAAAGGAGGAAAAGTACTCTGCTTCCTTCAGCGTTGAGACGGTCCAGCGGTCTGCGCCGTGCTCTTGCAGTATCCGGGCGACATCGATGGATTTGGCTGTCTTGAGGTGTGGGCGCAGCGGAACGCCGATCTGTTTGAACCTGTCTGCCATGCCTTTGATGTTTCGGCGCATTGCGGTTTCATCAAGCAAAAGGCAAGGGGTTTGAAGGTCTTCAAGCATTCAGTGGCTCCGCAGTCCAGTGTGTTCCTCGTAAAAATGCCTAGCAGATCTGAATAGGAATAAACAGTAGGTGCTACCGGTTTTGTAAGGAGCCTCTCTTTTCTCACAATTTCAGCTTCTTAGGGTGTCAATGAGCGTTCAAAATTGATCCGGCATCATCATT
>NZ_LMCK01000130.1:0-252 GCF_001623165.1 Pseudovibrio sp. WM33 | reverse complement strand
CTTTTGAACGCGGACGAGACCTTGGCGCTTGGTTGGGCCTGGTCCCCCGGCAGTACAGTACAGGAGACAAGCCCATCCTCGGCAAAATATCGAAAACCGGAAATCGCTATTTACGCATGCTGTTGGTGCAAGCGGCACACGTTTTAATGATGCGACCGAAACTTTGGCAGAACTTGAGCTTCGGAGACTGGCTAAAGCGGGCATCCAAGCGAATGCATAAGAATAAACTGGCCGTCGCCTTGGCCAATAAGC
>NZ_LMCK01000129.1:0-252 GCF_001623165.1 Pseudovibrio sp. WM33 | reverse complement strand
CCTTATTGCCGTGAATTAAAGGCATGCTCTGTTCTCCTGAATTGTTGGAATGTTGTGTTTTTAACCACACGACTAAGTGCGACTAATGCGTGGTTTCCGGGTCATTCTCCGGGGCAAAGGCAAGCGCCATATACCGCAGAGTTAAAATCCCTTGGCGCTTCTCGCCCCGGTCCCGGCGCACTGCTATATCCAGATTGGTTGACTGCAGATAAAGCTCTTTCACCAAGCCACCTAAGAAGCCGCTGCCAGCAA
>NZ_LMCK01000128.1:1603-22788 GCF_001623165.1 Pseudovibrio sp. WM33 | reverse complement strand
ATGGCAGGTGTCGCTGAAAGCCTTCCATTCCCGCCAGTCGTTGCTCTTGCATCCATCTTTATGTTTGCAGGTGCTGCAATGTCTGGTGCAATCCTTCTGCTTAAGAGGGTTTCCCCATGATGAAGAAACTATTCGCAGTCGTTGGTGTCACGTTGCTTCTGGCAGCGTGTCAGGAGAAAAAAGAAGTCGTCAAGCCGGTCGCCATGGAACTTAGTGTCGAAGCTGCGGGCTTCTACTGCCAGATGACTGTTTTGGATCATGAAGGGCCAAAAGCTCAAATTCACTTGGCAGGTAGCCCGTTTCCGTTGTGGTTCTCGCAGGTACGCGATGCAGTCGCCTTCACACGTTTGCCTGAAGAATCTAAAGATTACGTCGCAATCTACGTAAACGATATGGACAATGCAGTCAGCTGGGAGCAACCAGGCAACAACAACTGGGTTGATGCCGATGCAGCATACTTTGTTATAGAAAGCACACAGAACGGCGGCATGGGGGCACCTGAGGCAATTCCATTTGGCACACAAGCAGGTGCTGAGAAATTTTCCTCTGAAAACGGTGGTAAGGTTGTGAAACTGGCAGAAATTCCTGATGAGTACGTGCTCAAACCAGTTGAGTTCGAACTCAGTGATGCGTCGAGCAACTAGCCCAGACTATAAAATCTGAAGAATACAAAACGCTCCAGAAATGGAGCGTTTTTTGCGTCTAAACCAGTTTCACAGAATGGCAAGTTGTTTCAGTACTTGCAACGCTGCGGATAGCCAACCCTCAGATCCGGATCTCCAACCACAATCAGCTCATCAGGATCACACGTCACACTTTCCGTTGGGGAGCTGTCAAAAGGTCTGAATTTGAGTGCACGATGCCCGCAAATGAGTGTGGTTTCACCGCAAATAAACCCAACTTCTTCAGTGCTTCTATGCTTAACGATTGAACCAAGTTCAGGCTCACCAAAAGACATATCCGCAGTCAGCAAGTTCAAAAAATCAACTTCAGGATTCCCATCCGCAGCATGCTTACTCGCCGTTTTCAAGAGCTCCTCAAAAATATCATGCCGCGCAGTCGAATGTTGACTATCTACTTCGTTTGAATGTTCAGCGCGATTTAAGTCGATGGGCATAAGAGTTCTTTCAACTAGAGAACTAAAAGCAAATGTAAAAATACCAGTTCAGACAAACATCTGATTATGTCCAATCCTTATGCGCCTTTCACATAATCAGGAAAAGAGCACAAATTAAAGTTGAATTGGATAATAAATCCATATCGTAGATTTCAACAGCTGGAAAGGTAAATAAACTCAAGTTTTAAATAACCTGAGCAATGCACATTAAAAGTCGAAAAACAGAGGCACGACAAAAAAGCAATTTAACCTTTAAGATACAATAACTTAATTAAATAATACATGAGATCGAAAAGACACATTCATGACGTATGCACAGTTATTAAGTCAAATTCACTAGGTCAAAAATTGGAGAGAATAACTTCATATCGGCAAATGGAAATTAGGTAAATTCCCCCAACAATAACTGTGAAGCACTCACATTCACTGAGAAGATTAAACTGAAGGAAGTGAACTCGAAACGACATTGTCGAAAAGAGATTGACACGATATTCAATTTAGAGCGTGATATAACAAGTTGTTTGGAAAAAGACTTTGAATTTCTAACAACAGCGCCAAAGTGTCGGCAAGGCCGCAAGTAAATGCGTCTTATTGCTCATTTCGTTTCAGCATCTCGTGATAAATACGAGCAAACATCATGGAAACGAAATTCATAGGTCCTTTGCTACCCGAGCCATACACCTGTGCTTCGATTTCTAATGCCTGGGTCCACGCCTGATCGATTAAATCCAGATCAGTCTGATTCACATGCCCTTCCATCTCACTTAGAATCTCAGTGTCTTCTATAAAGTCGACATCATTAACACCGTGAATTCCGAAACGAAGAAACTGTTCGTTGACACCGAGTGCTAGTGCCAACTTTCCCAGAGTATCACCACGCGGATTATCTATTAAACCTTTTTCGATCTTATAAAGATTGTCATAACCAACGTTTGCACGTCTAGCTAAATCTTTGACTGTCAGATCATTCTGTTTTCTTAGTTTTTGAAGCCGCTGTTGCCAAGTCATAGTTGCTCTGCAGTCACTAAAAACATAGTCTCGTGGAGAAGTATTACAGTTAGTGCAATTAATCTATGACTAGATTGGTCGCAAATAAATAAGCAAATGAGATATCCGCAAGAAATTAGGGAGCAGCCTACTGCATTGTCTTTAGCCAATCTTCCTCCTCTTTAAAATTGCTGAAACAGCACTCCCACCAAAATTTTAGGTTGTAGATTCAGTTTCAGCAAAAAGTGACTTGTGCACCTGTTCTCCCACCTCTGATGTTTAGAACACCAATATTGGGCTTGTCAGATGGGAAGACCATGAGTAAATGGGGCGAAATCAATTCTGGAAGGGGATAAATGGTTGCCAAATAATCAAGGTACTGCCCATGCCGTCTATGGTATGGGGCGCTGGGGTAAAGGTCTTCTCTCTGTGCTGCCAAACGGCGATATAGCACTTAGTAATCCTTTGATGCCGGACGCTCCCAAGGTGAGTCTGCCGGAGATCGTTCACGACCTTGAACAACGTGGTATCCATTCTCCACTTTTGCTGCGCGTAAGTTCGTTCCTGCAAAACGAAATCGCTCACATCAACAATTCCATGGCAGATGCAATCAATCGCGTCGGCTACAAAGGCAAATATCGCGGTGTTTTCCCGATCAAGGTAAACCAGCAGGCGCAGGTTATCGACCGTATCGTTGAGTTTGGCCGTCCATACTCCTACGGCCTTGAAGCAGGCTCCAAGCCTGAGCTTGTTATTGCGCTTGCACACCGCTTGCCTAAAGAAGCCCTCATTGTTTGTAACGGTGTAAAAGACGAAGAGTTCATTCGACTTGCAATTCTCTCGCGCAAACTGGGTTTTAACACCATCATCGTGCTGGAAAGCCCGAAAGAACTCGACACCGTTATTAGTGTGGTTGAGGAGCTGGGTGAGGAGCCTTTGCTCGGCGTGCGAGTTAAACTGACGAACCAGATTGGCGGCAAGTGGGAAGAAAGCTCTGGCGATCGCTCCACATTTGGCATGAACACGGACCAGCTGGTCTCGGTGATTGACAAACTGCGCGATGCGAAACTCTTGCACTGCCTGAAGTTGCAGCACTCTCATCTTGGTTCGCAGGTTCCTGATGTTAACGACGTGCGCCGTGCCGTTGGTGAAGCCTGTCGTTACTTTGTCGAGCTGACAAGGGAAGGGGCGGAGCTAACCCACCTTGATCTCGGTGGTGGCCTCGGGGTCGATTACACTGGTGAGAAGAAGGCGATTGAAAACTCGACCAACTATTCGGTTGAGGAATACTGCGCCAATGTGGTGGAGACCGTTGCTTATGCAATGGATGAGGCAGAACTCACGCACCCCACATTGATCACTGAAAGTGGCCGTGCCGTTGTGGCGACCTCTTCAATGCTGCTCTTCAATGTTCTTGAAGCAACGCTGTTTGATGCGCCAACCGCACCTGAACCTGAAGCAGACGATCACCACATGGTCGCTGATCTCGCAGCTGTTGAGGGGTATCTTAACGCAGAACGGCTTCAGGAATGTTTGAACGACGCCTCATTCTACCGCAATGAGCTGCGTGCGCTCTTCCGCCGTGGGTACATCGACCTGCGCCAGATGGGCCGTTCCGAGCGCATTTACCTGCATTTGATGTCCAAGATTAAAGAGCTGGCGCCACCGACAGGGGTTGCTCCCGAGATCGACGAGCAGCTGGAGAAGGTGGCGGATATCTACCATTGTAATTTCTCTTTGTTCCAGTCCCTGCCAGACGTTTGGGCCATCGATCAGCTTCATCCGATCGTGCCGTTACAACGCCTGAATGAAGCACCGGATCGCCGTGCTGTTCTATCTGACATCACCTGCGACAGTGATGGTAAAGTAGACAAGTTCATTTTGGCCGACGGCATCTCACCATCTTTGCCAGTCCATACCCTCGAAGAAGGCAAGCCATATTATCTTGGCGTTTTCTTCGTTGGTGCCTATCAGGAAACGCTGGGTGATCTGCACAACTTGTTCGGCGACACCAATGTGGCAACCATTGACCTGCGCGCTGATGGTGGATTTGATCTGCTTCAGGAAGTTGAAGGTGATACAATCTCGCAGGTTCTTTCCTATGTGGAATATGATCCACGCGATTGCGTAGATGCTTTCCGCAAGCTTATCGATGAGGCGGTTTCCGCCGGCACACTGAAGAACGCTGATCGACGCACGTTGGTTGCCGCTTACCGCGACAGCATCAACGGCTACACTTACTACGAATAATCCAAGGACCGGGGAATAGGCATGAGTAAGACTCTGGTAATCGGCGCAGGCGGTGTTTCCTCCGCAGCCGTACATAAAATGGCAATGAATTCAGATATCTTTTCTGAGGTCACGCTCGCATCTCGTCGCAAGTTTAAATGCGATGATATTGCAACAAGCGTGAAGGCAAAGACAGGTGTTACCATCAAGACAGCTGAAGTTGACGCGATGGACGTTGCAGCGGTTGTTGCGCTCATCAAAGAGAGCGGCGCTGAGCTGCTGGTAAATCTAGCTCTGCCGTATCAGGACCTGAAGCTGATGGATGCCTGTCTGGAAGCTGGCATCAACTATCTGGACACCGCAAACTACGAGCCGGAAGACGAAGCCAAGTTCGAATACCACTGGCAGTGGGCCTATCTGGAGCGTTTCAAAGAGGCTGGCTTGACCGCAATTCTTGGCTCTGGCTTTGATCCGGGGGTTACTTCGGTCTTCGCAACATGGCTGAAAAAGCACAAGCTAGACACCATCCGCCAGATTGACGTTCTTGATTGTAACGGCGGCGACAACGGCAAGGCATTTGCAACCAACTTCAACCCGGAAATCAACATCCGTGAAGTAACAGCAGATGCACGCCATTGGGAACAAGGCGACTGGGTCAGCTCACCCGCCATGACCCACAAGGTTGCTTTCGACTTCCCGGGCGTTGGTGAGAAGAACATGTACCTCATGTACCATGAGGAACTGGAAAGCATGAAAACGCACTTCACCGAGATTGAACGTGCGCGTTTCTGGATGACGTTCGGCGATGCTTACATCAACCACGTCCGCGTGCTTGAAGGCATTGGCATGACCTCAATTGAGCCTGTCATGCACGAAGGTAAGGAAATCATCCCGCTGCAATTCCTGAAGTCCGTTCTGCCAGATCCAAGCGATCTGGGCGAGCTGACAAAAGGCAAGACCTGCATTGGCGACATTGCAACCGGTCAGGCGAAAGACGGCTCCGGCGAGAAAACCTATTACATCTACAACATCTGTGACCACGAAGAGTGTTATGCAGAAGTAGGTTCTCAAGCTGTTTCCTACACCACCGGTGTACCTGCGATGATTGGTGCCGCCCAAATCCTGAAAGGGAACTGGAATGAGCCGGGCGTGTGGAACATGGAACAGCTGGATCCAGACAACTTCATGGACATGCTGAACGAGCACGGCCTGCCTTGGCAGGTTCATGAGCTCGACGGTCCGGTTCAGTTCTAAGCTCATGGCAGAAATGATGCAGACACAGGCTGGTGATGCGGGGGCCTTCAAAGAGTTTGATCTCTCCCGTGTGCCAAGCCCCTGTTTTGTCGTTGATGAGGTTGCGGTTCGCCGCAACCTCTCTGTACTTAAGGACGTAGCAGACCGCTCAGGCGCTCATGTCCTCGCTGCACTAAAGGCTTTTTCCATGTTCGCACTAGCGTCAGTGGTGCGCGAATATTTGGATGGCACCTGTGCATCGGGGCTTTATGAAGCACGACTAGCCCGACAGAAGTACGGTGGAGAAATCGCAACGTTCTGTGCTGGATATAAAGCAAGCGAGATTGATGAGATCATTGGTTACACCAACCATATGATCTTCAATTCACCAGCTCAAAAAGATCGTTTCCTTCCAAACATCCGCGCTGCTGAGCACAATGTAGACGTAGGCCTGCGTATCAATCCTGAGCACTCTGAAGGTGAGGTCGAGAAATATGACCCATGTGCTCCATGTTCTCGCCTGGGTTTTCCAATCTCGCAGTTAAATGCAGAGATGCTGAAGGGCGTTGACGGCATTCATATGCACACATTGTGTGAGCAGGAATTCGAACCGCTCCAGCGCACGTGGGAAGCAATAAAAGACAAGCTTGAACCATATTTCTCACAACTGAAATGGATCAACTTCGGCGGCGGCCACCACATCACCCGTGAAGATTACGACCGCGATGCGTTGATTGCCTTCATCAAAGATGTACGAAAAACGACCGGATTGGAAGTATATCTGGAGCCGGGCGAAGCTGTCGCATTGGACGCGGGCATTCTGATTGGTGAAGTGTTGGACCTACCAATTAACACCATGAATCTGGCGATTGTCGATATTTCCGCAACTTGCCACATGCCAGATGTGACTGAGGCTCCCTATCGTCCGGCGATGCTGGATGAAGCGGAGGAGGGGCATACATACCGCCTTGGCGGCCCATCGTGCCTCGCAGGTGACGTGATTGGCGATTACACCAGAGCAATGCCACTTAATGTTGGTGATCGCTTTGCTTTCCTCGATCAGGCTCACTACTCCATGGTTAAGACCAATACCTTCAACGGCGTTCCTCTGCCAACAATCGCGCTCTGGAACTCTGAAAGCGATAAACTCAAGATCATTCGCGAGTTCTCTTACAACGACTTCTTGAGCCGTCTTTCCTAAAGGTACGAAATGTCTGTTTTTCTTGACAGTGAGCTGACTGAAGCAGAACGCGAAGCAGAAGACGCTCTCTTTACGATTATTCCGGTTCCCTTGGAACGCACTGTCTCTTATGGTTCGGGTACAATAAAAGGTCCCGAAGCAATCATTGAGGCCAGCAATGAGCTGGAGCGTTGTTGTAACGGCGTTGAACCGTGCGCCTCCGGCATTGCAACGCAAAGCCCAGTCGACTGCGATGGACCTCTGCCAGAAGTTATGGAGCGTCTCGCTCAACGTACAGAAGAAGCGGTTAAAGCAGGCAAAATTCCAGTCACTCTGGGTGGTGAGCATTCTTTGTCCTACGGCGCAGTCTCAGGCGTAGCCCGTGCACTTGGTAAGCCAGTAGGCATTGTGCAAATTGATGCGCACGCAGATCTTCGCATCGCTTATCAGGGCGAAAAGCATTCCCATGCTTCTGTCATGAACCTCCTAGTAGAAGAGGGGAACTCTCTGGCACAGTTCGGCGTGCGCGCGCTTTGCCAGCAGGAGATGGGCAGCCGCAAAGACAACAAAGTGTTTTTTGTCGACGCCGAAGAACTGGTCACCAAAGGGCTGCACACTGTTGACCTGCCAGAGGATTTTCCTGAGCACATCTACATCTCCTTTGACGTAGATGGCCTCGATCCCTCTCAGATGCCAGCAACTGGGACCCCAGTACCGGGAGGCCTTGGATATTACCAGTCACTGCACCTGGTAGAGCATGCACTAAAAGGCCGCAAATGCGTTGGTCTCGACGTGGTTGAACTGGCGCCAGATGGAAATGCCGCATGGGATTTTACAGCAGCTCAGATCACCTATCGCCTGATGACTGCTGCAATGATCTCGCAAGACTAAAAGTATAATATTTTCAACAAACACGAAGAGCTGCAATCGCACGTTTGCAGCTCATTTTTATTGGAGGCAAGCAAGACACCTCTAGCTCACCTCACCACAAGACCCAGCTCTTTTGCTCACTCACTCAATTGGATGCACACAACTCCGTTTGCGTCTTCTTCCGCATCCTCCAGTGTGTGTTGCACTTCTCCAGCCAGACGAATGCTTTCCTGAACCAGCACGATATAATGAGGAGTCGCTTTGAGCTTGTTGTCTCGAATATAGTCCAACGTCCGCTCATGATTAATGCCGATATCGCAAAAATTATCCATGGTATCGACCAGGAAGATCTCTTTGATCATTTCCTCTACCGTTTGCGCAGCAACAGGCAATACAAATAGGCAGGTAAGAGCCCCAGCCAAAATCAATCGCTTCATGACAAAATCCCCATGGAGAAATTGACAGTTTGGCGTCACCATATTCACATGTCCACCAGGTAGATCTTGCTAAGGCATTCTTTGATTACTACGAGCTAAACACTTCCAGCCGCTCGTTTATTGATGGCCAGTATCGAGAATTTGATTGGGAAGGTTTAGCGGGAAACTACCTGAACCGGGAGCGTGCCTTCAGAAGCAAGACAACAAAAAACCCACCATAAAGGTGGGCTCTTTTGTATTACCTATCAATAAGATAGATGGCGGAGAGGGTGGGCTTCGAACTGCCATGTCAACCATTGAAATAATTGAGTTTTTTCATGTTTACAAGTCGATATGTTACCCATATTGTTACCCCAAACGGGTAACAAATGGATTCGGTTGTACAATGGCTAGAACTATCGGCAGCGGGAACCCTGACTATTTGTCCGTCAAGGATGGACGGTGGATATATGTTAGACGTGTTCCGGAGGTTTTCAGAGCATTCGATAAACGCACATTCGCAAGGGCGTCCACAGGGATTCTTGTTTCAGAAGATCCAAAAGGACTACGTGCCGCGAGAAGTGCCGCAAAGATAAATGCTGATACTGAGGAATATTGGCGCGGCCTTGCTGATGGTCAAGCGAAAGAAGCAAAGAAGCGATATGAAGCCGCAAGGCGACGGGCAAGGGTGCTAGGCTTCGATTATGTGACCTCTGATGAAGTGGCCGGGCGACCTCTCAATGAAATCATGGCACGGTTAGGGGCCCTTCAGACAACTCAACATAGACCTCCAATCGTGGACGTGGCGGGCGCTCTTGGTGGTGAGAAAGCACCCCAGATCCAGATTGAGGAATTATTCTCTGAGTTTGAGAAGACACAAAAAACTTATCTATCAAACATGTCCAAGGACCAAGTAAGACGGTGGAGAAACCCGAAGATACTTGCCTTAAAAAGCCTAACTGAAATCACCGGGAACAAACCTCTCCTAGAATTTACCCGTAATGACGCCATTGATTTTCGTGAGTGTCTGCAAGATCGCGTGGAGGCTGGGCAAATCCAAATTGGAACCGCCAACAAACAAATCGGGCACATTAATAAAATGATGCGCACGATTATCAATCATTTCAGGTTGGATATGGTTTCCCCGTTTGGAGAATTGCGGCTTGAGGGCGAAAGGACAGAACAACGTCACCCATTCGACCCTAAGTTTGTTCAAAAGAATATCCTGGCAGATGGTGCGCTTGATGGATTGAACGCAAGCGCTAGGTCTATTCTGTACTTAATCGTTGAGACTGGATTGCGATTGTCAGAAGCGGCAAATCTGACCGAGAACACGATACACCTTGAAGGGAAGGTGCCTTATATTGAGGTTGTTCCAGAAGAGCGACTTCTGAAGCAAGATCACACGACCAGAACTATTCCACTTGTCGGTGTGTCCCTTATGGCAATGCAGGAGTTTAAACGAGGCTTCAGCCGCTACCACGACAATGCTGGAAGCCTCTCTGCAACGGTGAACAAATTTCTGCTTGAAAATGACTTAAGGCCGAACCCACGAAAGCATACGGCTTATTCGTTGCGTCACACATTCGAGGATCGGCTGACTGCGGTTGAAGCGCCGGAGAAGATTATTGCAATGCTTATGGGGCATAAACTCCAGCGACCTAAATACGGTCACGGCCCAACCTTGGAGCATAAAGGGGAGTGGCTTCAGCGGATTGCCTTTACGCCACCTTCAAGGGTTTGAGGTGGGTTTGAATTCAAGAACTGTACTGCGCGCTCACGTGGTGAAAGTTTGTTTAGTTCTGCTTCCAGCCTATCAAAAATGGGGGCGTACTGCTCGCCGTACTCAACAACAATCCATGCTGCAAAGCGCGTTGCCTGTTCCAGTTCTTGATAGGTTGGGCCTTTCTTCATGGCGTCACACTGCGCCTTCTCTGTCTTGCGCTGCTAGGAAGGCTGTTTGCATTTGCCAGCCTTGTTCCCATTTTTTGAAGCGTGGATCTTCGGTTATATAGAGATTGTCTGTGACTGCCTTGCCTGCGCTTGCTGCGTCTATGCCAAGCTGTTGGGCTTCGTCCAGATCGCCTTCCAGCATGCCAAGGGCGTGCATGTAGAGGTCCAGCATGGATTCCTTCTCTTCGCGCTCTGATGGCTTCTGCTTTTTGATTTTCAGGATTGCCCGCATGGTGGGCACGTCAAACCCGTTGCCCTTAGCTTCCGCAAATACGTCTTTGATGTCGTCGGCAATGCCCTTCTTCTCGCCTTCCAGCCGCTCAATGCGATCAAAGAAACTTTGCAGGTGATCGGCGGCAATGCCGGAGCTGTTAGACCCTGTTGGTGTTTTGGCTGGTGTTGCCTTTTTCGGGGCGGCCTTTGCCGGAGTGGTTTTCGCCTTAGGCTTGGTGGTTGCAGCTTTGGTGCTTTGTGCCTGCTTGGTATCTTCGGATGCTGATTCCGCTTCTGGGGTGGTTTTGCGAGGTGCCATGTTGAACCTCACTGAGTTGGAGCAATGGAAAGGGCGCGGTTTGCCCCGCTAGAAAAGCGGATGGCGATAATTTGCGCAAGTTCGCCGCGCTCGCTCAAAGAGAGGGGCGCAGCCTCAACCAACCGTTCGAGGCTGAATATTTCTGGCTGAAGTAAGCCATAATAGCTTGAAAGGCTGTGCTCGCTTTGAGGGCAATGGGTATTCGTCAAATCAAAAGTACGCATGACTACTCCTGTCATTGATGGCAGAGATTAATCTCGTAATCAGGTTCTTGCTTTGCGAAGCAGATTATCCACAAAATGCAGAACATACAGAAAGAATAAATCTACGAAATGTGGATTGTCAATCAATGTAATCCACGAAACGTAGATTTATTAGTTGACCTTCTTTTGATTGATGCAAATATTTGACGCACTCAGGGGTATAGAGCTGCGCACTTAAATAGCTGCTCTTTGTATGGAAAGAATCTTTAGTGTTGAGAAAATTCAGAGTGTTCTGATGAAGGGTGAAAAGAGTTCACTGATGCGTTGGAATTGCTCAACGAGGGTCTTGTGTGCATTGCAATTCTAATTGGTTTATTAACGCCAAGTAAACGAATCATCGTTGTTAAATATCGGACACTTAGGGGATGTGGGAGGTCGTTTTGGACCAAGAAGAACGCTTCCAGTTGTTGTTAAAAGGGGCTCAATCGTCCCCATTATCGTTCGATTTATTAGAGGCATTGTCTCGTAATATGGACATGAGTTCATTGGCCATTTTGGTGGGCAATGCATCAATGTTGCCTAAATATATGAAGTCCATTGAGATCCCATATCGCTCACGCAGCTTTATTGCGCCGGGTATTGAGACGCGGAAGTCTCCGGTTTCCCATTGATTGTAGGATTTGTATTGAATGTCGGCATTTGCCGCGAAATCCTTCTGGTTCATACCGAAGTATTTTCTCACAGCTCTAAGTCGTATTGCGGAATCCGCGTAACGTCCTGAAATCACTCTTCTAGTCATGGATCGCATTCTATCATAATCCAATAAATGTAGACTATGTTGTATTTATGGTGTTGACTATAATCTATGAAACGTTGATTTTTATCGCATGTGTAACGCACGCGAAATCGCTCAAACGCTTGGCAGGAAGAATATTCAAGATGCTCTCGGGGTTAAGTCGGGCGCTGTAAGCGCTGCCGTTGTGCGAGGGCAATTTCCTGCTTCGTGGTTTCATGAGATGGAACAGTTGGCGCTTGCCGCCAATTTAGAACTGCCACGCCATCTCTTTCATTGGAGACGTGGTAAGGGGAGACGGAAAGCTATGGGACCGTGACCGCCACAAGCCGCTAGGGCTGTTCTGAGGGTATAGTTACAAGTCACCTTGTTAGCTTCAATCCCTTTGTAATCAGAGCGCGTATTCCGCCACTGATTTTCTAGTTCTCACTTATCCAATTATCCGCACTGCTCAGGAGGTTATAAAATGCCTAGACCTGTTAACCGTCCCCGTTTGTCTTTTATTCCTGCTGGTGTGTTTGAGGATCGGCGGTTGAAACCGCGTGATATTCAGGTGCTGGGCGTCCTTTGCTGCTCCACGGACGGCAACGGCGTGACCTATCGCAGTCAGGTAAAGATTGCCCGGCAGTTGGAGATTGCCCGTTCTACGGTGCAAAAATCCATTGGCAACCTGGTTAAGGCTGGGTGGCTCCGGGTGATGGCTGGTATCCGCCCTGATGGAGGCAGTTGTTCCCACACCTACCGTGTGATGCGGGCGCTCAAAGAAGAGGAGGAAGAGCAGGGCGACCTTATAGAGGATGTTCCGCATACAGCTCATGTAAACGAGCTTAAAGCTTCGCATGAAAATCGGCAGGCCCTGCCACCCCAGATCGGCACCTATAAGAACGAGTCCTTAAAACCTAAAGAAGAAGAAGACAAAGCGGCTGCGAGTAGGTCTTTTTGCGAAAACGCTTCTCCACTCTCACAAACTCCCACAATTGCGGATAGAGCCGGGCAAAGGTTTGTTGAGGGCTGTAGCCGGTTTCTACAGTCACTTGGACTGGACCCAACGACAGCACAGGTGCGGGGCGGCCTAAATCCGGTTTGGGGCTGGTTGATCCATGGATGCGATCTTGAAAAGGACGTAAAACCCACGATTGCCCATGTTTTGGGGCGTGCGCCGGAGCAACCGCGCAGCCTCAACTACTTCACCCGCGCCATTCTTGCGGCCAAACGCAGCCGGGAAGAGCTGGGCAAGATTGAAGGCCGGTTTATCCCTGATGGCAGCAAGGCCAAAGCAGCGCGGGCGCGGGATCTGGACAGATCCGCAGAGCGTTGCCGGGCGGCGATTACCAAAGTGTTTGGTGAGGGCTATGCATGAGCGCGGCCGCACAGACAAAATCAACCAATGACCTCATAGCGCAGCACTTTTTGAGCACGTTGGGCGGTACTTTCAAAAAAGTGCCAGGCAGCAACGAGGAAGCCTATTTCACCTCTTTGCGAGAGAAGCTGAGCGGGTTTTCAGAGGACGTGCTGAAAGCCGGGGCCGATGCGTTGGTGCTGGCCGCAAAAAGCACTGTCTGGCCGTTTGTTGGAGAGTGCGTGAAAGCCTGCACAGAGGCACAACGGCAGCTGGAAGGCGCACCAGAACCAAGCCTGCAGGTGGGCGGCTATCCTTGGCCGGAGCATGTGGCCATCAAGGTGATGGTGGGAGCGAATGCAGACACTGCGCTTTCGGCCTGCCTTGCTGGCTGGCAAGCGGATCTTGTGGACTTTGTGCGCCGGGAAAAGCGCCTGCCGGATATGGCGGAAACTGAAACTCTCGTGGTCGCCACAATGGAGCGCAACCGGCGCGTGGCCGGGCAGGTGAAGACTGCTCTGGATGTGTTGCGCGGCGAAACCACACGGGAGCTTGCAGCGCTCCCACCAAACCATCCCATTCAGTTGATGGCAGATACATTTGAGCGGCGGCGTGAACGGCTGGCGGGCCTGATCGCTAACGAGGTTTTACGACATGGGGAGATGCAGGATGTTGAGCTCTAAGAATATAGATCCACTCCGCTTGCGCGGCACCAAGAAAGAGCAAAAGCAGGAAGCGTTGCGCCGGGCAAAGTATCAACGCGGGCAGGCGCTGGAATGGTTATACAACAACAAACACATCACCAAGCTGCAATACCTGGCAGGCTGCAAGATCCGGGCGTTGTATGCTGAATGCGAGGGGCAAGCCAGCTCCATTGACTTCACCCAACCCCGCGTCGACTGCAGCCGCAAAGTGCGCGACTGGCTTCTTGTCTCCACCACAGACGCAAACAGAACCCTAGCACGGATCGCAGCCCTCTTGGGGCCTGATCAGTCGCAAGCGGTGTTCGCCATCGCCGGGCAGGGCCTATCCATCACAGAAGCGGCCATAGGCTTTGAAGAGAACGAGGCAAAGCGGGGGGCGGGGACGCCAAGCAGAGCGACGCGAGATTATGTTTCGACGTTGATGCGTAATGGGTTGGGGCATGTGGCGGGAGAGTTAGTGGAGTAAGTTCCTACTTATTGAAGCAAATCATTTGCAAATGGATATTGGCAGGATAAAGATAGTATCTCATTGTTCAAAAATATGTTCATGGATTCTAATGATTGTAGAGAATGCTAATTCCAGCGCTGTTTCTTTTCCAGAATTTCTTAACCAAGCTAAAGATTCTGGCGGCTCAGAACTTGCAAATTATCAGATTTTCGTGGAACGGCTTTGTAACCACTTAGCCCTTCCAGCACCACAGTTTGCATCAGAACAAAATCAACTGAACGATTATGTATTTGAGCGCCGAATTGCTTTTAAGCATCCTGATGGCAGCTCTACCAATGGTCGTATAGATCTTTACAAGCGTGATTGCTTCATTTTAGAAGCCAAACAATCAGCAAAACGAAAGAATTTACTGCCCAAAGATGCTGATCAATTGGCACTCCTCCCAGAAGATGCCAAGCAGCACAAACCCGGCCAGGCTAAGCGCGGTACTCGTCAATGGGATAAGGTGATGCTGTCTGCGCGCAAGCAGGCGGAAGATTATGCCCGCGCGTTACCTGTTGAGCACGGCTATCCACCCTTCTTGTTGATTGTGGATGTTGGCAATGTGATTGAGGTCTTTGCAGACTTTTCTGGTCAAGGAAAAAACTATGCGCACTTCCCGGATAGGCAGTCCTATCGCCTTGCCATGGATGACCTTCTTAAGGAAGATGCCCAGGAAATGCTGCGCGGTATCTGGACAGATCCGCACTCATTAGATCCCGCTAAGAAATCGGCAGAAGTTACACGAGATATCGCAGATCGTCTCGCGAAGATAGCAAAACGCCTTGAAAAGCGCCATGACCCTAAAGATACAGCTGAATTCTTGATGCGCTGCCTGTTCACCATGTTTGCAGAAGATGTTGACTTGCTTCCTCATGGTGGTTTCGAGCAGATTCTTGGACAGATGAAGGACACGCCTGACAACTTCGTTCCAGCACTTGAAAGCCTATGGAAAATCATGGATCAGGGGGGGTACGTTCCCCATCTCAATAGTGTTGTTAAACGCTTCAACGGATCACTGTTCAAAAACAGTAAGGCGCTGCCATTGGAAGCAGATGAAATCCATGAAATGTGGGTCGCTTCCAAGCGTGATTGGAAAGACGTTGAACCAGCCATTTTTGGTACGTTGCTGGAACGAGCATTAAACCCCAAAGAACGTTCAAAGCTGGGAGCCCACTATACGCCCCGCGCCTATGTTGAGCGCTTGGTTGTGCCAACCATCATCGAGCCATTGCGCGAAGATTGGGAGATGGTACAGGCTCGTATTCAAGATTTACATGATGAAGGTAACGATAAGGCAGCCTTGCAAGTGGCGCGTGACTTTCATCATAAGCTCTGTACCACCCGCGTTCTTGATCCAGCTTGCGGCACTGGAAACTTTCTTTATGTCTCGCTGGAGCTAATGAAGAAGTTGGAAGGTGAAGTTCTCGACATCATAGAAAGTCTTGGTCAGGAAAGTACCCAGGGCGGAAGCCAAATTAACCTCATGATGGAAGGTGAAACGGTAAGCCCAAAGCAGTTCTTTGGCTTAGAACTTAACCCGCGTGCTGTTCCAATCGCCGACCTTGTTTTGTGGATTGGTTATCTCAAATGGCAGTTGCGCACGGTAAGCTTGAGCCAGATTGCGGAACCAATCCTGCATGCATACGGCACCATCAAACAGCAGGATGCAATTCTTGCTTTTGATAACAAGACATTGATTGTTGATGAAACTGGCAAACCACTCACAAGATGGGATGGTTACACAAAGAAACTACATCCAATCACCGGTGCCGAAGTTCCAGATCCAGACTCGAGGGTGGACGTATACAGCTACGAAAATCCGAAACCTGCCATTTGGCCAGAGGTCGAGTTTATTGTCGGTAATCCACCTTTCATTGGCGGTAAAGACATGCGGGCAGAACTTGGGGATGGCTATGCACAAGCATGTTGGAAAGCTCGCCCGAAAGTTCCTGGTGGTGCAGATTTTGTTATGCAATTTTGGGATGAAGCTGCCCTTCACTTATGTAGAAAAGGTACTAAAGCAAAACCTAATCCGTTGCGTCGATTTGGTTTCATCACAACGAACTCAATTACGCAAACATTCTCACGTCGTGTGATCGAAAAATACACCTCGGCAAAAACACCGCTTTCGCTCATTTATGCAGTACCGGACCACCCTTGGATGAAAGCAAGTGACAAAGCTGCTGTACGCATTGCCATGACAGTTGCAAAGCAAGGAGAGCATGAGGGCATCCTTGCTGAAGTCGTTAGTAGCAAGGGGCTTAACACCGATGCCCCTCAGGTGGAGCTGGAACAAAAGACGGGAGTTGTTCGAGCGAACTTTATGATTGGTACAGACCTGTCTCAGCTTCAAGCTCTCCAGGCAACAAATTTACTTTCAAGTAAGGGAGTAATGCTGGTGGGAAGTGGATTTATCGTGAAACCTGAAAAGGCGCAGAAGCTTGGTTTGGGCAAAGTGCAGGGCCTGGACCGGCATATTCTCAAGTATTGCAATGGTCGTGACTTAGCGCAGAAACCTCGCGGCGTAATGGTCATAGATCTTTACCCGCTGAAAATAGAAGATGTAAGAGATCGCTTTCCAGCCGTCTATCAGCATGTTTTAGAAACTGTGAGGCCTGAGAGAGAGCAAAATAATGAGGAATTTAGACGACAGTACTGGTGGTGGTTCGGTCGTAGACACTCTGATCTAAGAGGGTTCCTAAAGGGGCAGTCGCGTTATATTGCGACAATCGAAACTTCTAAGCACCGTTTTTTCCAGTTTTTGGCTGAAGACGTTCGCCCAGATAATAAACTTGTAAACATAGGCTTGGAGAAACCAGATTCTTTAGCCTATTTATCATCGAGAGTTCATACTGCTTGGTCTATGGCGACTGGAGGCTGGTTAGGTGTCGGAAATGACTCTGTTTATGTTAAAACCAAGTGTTTTGATTCATTTCCTTTTCCCAATTGTGCCACTGATAAGAGTAACTTAAAGCTAACTGAACAGATTAAGGCTTTGGGAGAAAGATTAGATGTGTTCCGAAAAGAACGCCTCGTAGCACACGATTTCCTAACGATGACTAGTTTGCTTAATGTGCTAGAACGAGTGCGAGAACTAGATAACGGTTGCCCTGTTGAACCTTTGACTGAACGAGAAATAGCTATCTATGATGCTGGGCTTATAGCGGTTTTAAAAGAGATACATGATGACATCGACCGCACTACGTTTGAAGCCTATGGTTGGGAAGATTTAGTCCCCACATTGGTTGGAAAACCAGGGGCAACTACTCCAAGCTTACACAAATCCGCAGAGCAAGAAGCCGCGGAAGAAGAACTGCTCTCCCGTCTAGTTGCACTCAATCAGGAAAGAGCTACAGAGGAGCGTCAAGGGATGGTGCGTTGGCTACGCCCTGACTATCAAGTTCCCAAGCTTGGCCCCAAGGTACCAAAACCAAAAGAAGGGGTAGAGATACAGGATGCCCTTACCCTTACCAGTGCTCAGGTCGATACAAAACTCGCTTGGCCAAAAGATGGACTGGAGCAAATCAAAATGGTGCGCGATATCCTTTCCAAAGCACAAACACCAATCGCGGCGGAAGTCCTATCTGCCAATTTCTCCGGCCGCAATACGCCTAAACGTAAAGGTCGTGTTGCTGATGTCCTGAAGACCCTTGTGATAACGGGTGCAGCCAGGCAAACAGTCGAAGACGCCCCACGTTACTTTTTACCGCGTTAAGGGTTGGAGTTAGAAAACATGGCAGATGTGATTAATTGCCGGACCTTTATTATTGAAGAAGAAGGTTTTCCTGACCTCTCGCAATTGATGCTTGCAACAGTTGAAGCCCTTCGGAAATTAGGCGGTTCAGCTTCAATCCATGAAATGGATGAAACAGTTATTGAGCGGGAAGGAGTGAGTGAGGAAGAACAAGCTATATTAATGCCGAATGGTCGGTATCAGCGCTTGAACTACTATCTTGCTTGGGCGCGAACTTACTTAAAACGTGGTGGTGCGCTAGAAAATTCATCTCGTGGTGTATGGGCTTTGACCGAGAGAGGAGAGACAATTTCTTCTCGTGATGAAACCTTCGCGATTTGGGAGCTGGTCAACCAGGAAGAAAAAGAGCGCGCTCGCCAAAAGCGCCGAGCTGCGAAAAAAACGGGAAAACCTGCACCTGCGAGATCTGAACTGCCGAGTAATGTCATTGAAGAGACGGATGACTATAGTGATTGGAAGTCAGAGCTGTTGGAAAAACTAAAATCAATCGACCCATCAGCATTTGAACGATTATCTCAACGGCTTTTGCGTGAGGCTGGATTTGTGAAGGTCGAGGTGAGGGGGAAAACTGGCGATGGCGGTATTGATGGTGTTGGTGTTCTCAGGGTGAACCTGGTTTCCTTTCAAGTCTACTTCCAGTGTAAGCGTTACAAAGGAAGCGTAGGTGCGAAAGAAATTCGTGATTTCAGAGGGGCACTACAAGGTCGGGCGGATAAAGGGTTATTCATCACTACTGGAACATTTACCAGTCAAGCGTCTGATGAGGCGACACGGGATGGTGCTATCGCTATTGATCTAATTGACGGTGACCGTCTCTGTGAATTGTTAAAGCAGTTTGATCTTGGCGTAAAAACTGAGATGATCGAAAAAGTCACGGTAACAGGAGAATGGTTTGGTGCGATTTAGCAGAAAACTATTCTAAGCAAATGCTGGAGTTGCCTTGACAGGTGCAGCACTAACCGGCATGATTCAGACACGATGAATAAATGCGCCTTCAAGCTGTTACGGCTTGGGGCGCTTTTTCGTTGGGGGCTGCATGTTCCAGTACACCGCAAACTTTGATGAGGTCGCCAAAGGGCTGACCAATGCAGAGCAGCGGCAGGTGCCCTATGCAATCAGCTTGGCACTGAATGAGACAGCGCAGGATATCAAGACCAACAGTGAGAGAGCTTTAAGCAGGCGGTTGGATCGTCCAACACCCTTCACCAAACGCGGCCTTGCACTGAAGCGGGCAAGCAAGCGTAACCTATCGGCCGTTGTCTTCTTCAAAGACAGGCAAGCGGAGTATTTGGAGCTGCAAGAGAAGGGCGGAACCAGAAGGCCAAAGCGGAAAGCGCTGGCGGTTCCGTTCTCACAGCGGCTCAACAAATACGGCAACCTGCCACGGCGCAGCATTGACCGGCTGTTGAAGCGCCCGGATGTGTTTCAAGGTGAGATCAACGGTGTTGAGGGAATCTGGCAGCGCCCTAAGCGTGGCAAGCGCCGGGATAGTTCGCGGGGCACCAAGGGCCGCACGGGTTTAAAGCTGCTGGTTGCCTATGAGAAGAGCGCAGACTATCAACCGCGCCTGCGCTTTGAAGAGGGTGCGCGAAAGACTGCGGACGCCCGGATGAAACGCAACTTCCGGCGAGCAATGCAGAAGGCTCTGAAAACAGCCCGTTAAAACTTGGGGGCGTGTTTCCATATTCTGAAAAGTTTTGGGTCCTTCCTGGGCACGCGCCGGCCTGCGGGTAGTTCGGAACTGCGGGACATTGGTTTGTGTGGTGTGCGGAAGCACTTGGTGTTTTCGTTTCTGTTGTTGTTCGAGATGAAAGGGGGCGTGCATGGAGAATGTTGAACGCTATCCGCTCCCTGACGGTGTGGAAGATGTGGTGGTGAACAAGCGCCATCTTGCAGAAGCTTTTAAGAAAAGCCTGCCCACCATAGATCAATGGATTTGCGAGGGGATGCCTTGTGAGAGCAAGGGCACCAACGGGCAGGCATATGAGTTCCGGCTTTCGGTTTGCTATGCATGGCAGAAGGAAAGGGAAGCTTCAGAGGCTGCGGAAGAAGAGAAGATCCAAAGCAATATCCGGCAAATGCAGATGGCTTTGTTGGGTGGTGGGTCTGGCAATTCTGAAATGGCGCTGACACCAAGGCAGCGTAAGGAACTTTATGAAACTGAGGCAGCCTATAACAAGCTTGCGCAATCGCGCGGTGAATTGATCGCCCGTACTGATGTTGTTGCGTTGCTGGAACGGACTTTCTCAGCGGTTCGCAATGCGGTGAATGGCATGCCTGACCGCTTGTCTCGGGATGTTGGGTTGGATGGCCGCCAGTCAGAGGCAGCGGTTGTTGTTGCTGATGATCTGTTGGCGGAACTTCACCGGGAGCTTTCTGAATTCATGCAGACGATGAGCGCGGAAGAAAACACCGGGCAAGCTGGCATGCTGGAAGCCGCTGAATGAAGCTGACCTCGCACTGGAAAGTTAAACGAAATATCGGATAAATTAAGAAAGTAAAATATTTTTATATTGTTATTGCTGAACTGCATCTGCAATGTCATGGTATGCGGTGAATTCGGGGGGAGGTGTAGAATGATAGAGTGCAATAATATCGCGAATGTTACATCTGAATTTGGAATTATTTTATTTGTTGAAGACTTTAAAGCCTGCGAGAATTTTTATGAGCATATCTTAGGGCTCGAGATAATCGAGAGGGAAGGTAATCTGACAACCTTTCGGATGGGCCAGAATTATCTGATGGTTGAAAGGGGTGGTCACGGATCGTCACACCTAAAGAACCGAGGTCAGAACCCTTTTGTTTTGCGGTTTAACATGAATGATATTGACGCATCAATTGAAACACTTCGCGCGAATAACGTCCAGGTCAAGCGCCAAGTTTTTGATTGGGGTACAATCGCCGGATTTTGCGATCCTGATGGGAACTTGTGTGAGTTGAAATCGCCTGCGAGTGTTGGCGGTTGAGCCAATGAAGAGCACCAGCTTAGACTGGGTTAGCGTATCGTGAGTACGGCTCAAATGTGAAAAACGCCACAAATCTGATTTGAAATTATACCATGCCCAACTTCGAACTTCCGCCCCGTTCGCATGACTGGCGGCCGCCTGCGTATGCGAGTGCGGCCGGGTGCCTTGCTGATGCTTTGCCAATCCTTGCGCCGGTGCGGCGTATGTCGGTTTCAAGTTGGGCAGGTGGTGAGCGCAAGCTGCGGGACAACGGGGCAATCATCGCGTGGGATAACAAGGTAACACCTTACATGGTGGAGCCTATGGACATGAGTGCGTCCCGGCGCTTCCGGGGGACGGTGTTTGCAGGGCCTGCGCGTACTGGTAAAACGGATGCTTTGATAATCAACCGCATCGGGCAGGCGATCTGCTGTGAGCCT
>NZ_LMCK01000128.1:907-1593 GCF_001623165.1 Pseudovibrio sp. WM33 | reverse complement strand
CTTACATGGTGGAGCCTATGGACATGAGTGCGTCCCGGCGATTCCGGGGAACGGTGTTTGCCGGGCCTGCGCGGACTGGCAAAACGGACGCTTTGATAATCAACCGCATAGGGCAGGCGATCTGCTGTGAGCCGTGCGACATGCGTGTCATTCATATGGACAGAAACGCGGCGCGTGAATTTGCTTTGAAAAAAGTAGGGGCGCTGATCAACTACACGCCTTCAATCAAGCGGCGCTTAGGCCGGGGCCGGTTCGACAACAACATATTAGACAAGCGTTTTCAGGGCGGCATGACGCTGGATATCGGTTGGCCGGTGGTCTCCAAAGTGTCTGCTTCTGACCTGCCTTTAATGCTGCTGACTGACTATGACCGTGCGCCGGAAGACATTGAAGGGGAAGGCAACCTGTTTGACCTTGCCTTGAAGCGTACGGAAACTTTCGGTTCTCGTGGGATGGCGATTGCAGAAAGTTCTCCGGGCCGCCTGATTGAAGATAATGACTTCTTGCCGCCTGAGGGTGCGCCGCATATGGCACCACCGGCAACGGGCATTTTAGCGCTTTATAACAGGGGCACCCGTGGGCGCTATTACTGGACTTGCCCGGATTGCCGCGAGGTCTTTGAGCCAGATTATGAGTTGCTGCATTTTCCAGAAGACGGCAGCCCGAAAGAGCGCGGCCTTGCTGCG
>NZ_LMCK01000128.1:0-897 GCF_001623165.1 Pseudovibrio sp. WM33 | reverse complement strand
GCTATTACTGGACTTGCCCGGATTGCCGCGAGGTCTTTGAACCAGATTATGAGTTACTGCATTTTCCAGATGAGGGCAGCCCGAAAGAGCGCGGCCTTGCTGCTGTGATGGCGTGCCCGCATTGCGGTGCGATCTTTGAACCACGGCACAAGGTGGAGCTAAACCGGGCGGGCCGCTGGCTTCATGAAAGCAAAACCGGGGAGCTGGTGAGCGTTCATGATGAGGCTTTGCGGGAAACGGATCTTGTCACTTACTGGCTGAAAGGGGCGGCCGCTGCCTTCCAGCCGTGGGCGTCCTTGGTTTCCAGATATGAGACTGCTTGGCAGGAGTTCCAGCAAACCGGAGATGAAACCTCATTAAAGACCACTGTGAACGTTGATCAGGGCAAGCCTTATTCATCGCGCATGGTGGAAGATGAAGATGATTTGAGCGTGAAGCAACTGAAGGACAAGGCAGAGCACTATCTGCTTAAGGTCGCACCGCCGGAAACCCGCTTTCTTACCATCGCTGTTGACGTGCAAAAGGGCCGCTTTGTTGTGCAGGTGGACGCATGGGGGCCGGGGCTGGAACGATGGTTGATAGATCGCTTTGACCTTCATACCCCGCCTGCAGGTGCACCAAGTGCTGATAGCAGAGCCATTGACCCGGCAAAGTACAAGGAAGACTGGGACGCTTTGTTGCCTTTACTGGAAAAGTATTACCCGGTTGCGGGCAGTGGCTACCAGATCAAACCGGCTGCACTGATCGTGGACAGCGGCGGCGCTGATGGAGTGACAAAGAACGCTTATGCTTTCTTCCGTAAATCGCGCAAGCTTGGCCTGCGTAGGCGGGTGTTTCTTGCCAAGGGGCTGGACCGCTGGGACCGGGACCGGGCAAAGGAAGTCACACCAGAAAAGG
>NZ_LMCK01000127.1:110583-114254 GCF_001623165.1 Pseudovibrio sp. WM33 | reverse complement strand
GAAAAGGATCAGTTGCAATGAGCCTGACACAAAGCCTGAATGAGGTGGTCAAATCCACCAAAGATCTTATTGAAACAGTCCAGAAAACCTACTCGCAGCACGATGCTGAGATCCAGAAAATTCTGAAGGTCGCGCCCGACCTTCAGCGAACGTTTTACGTGGATGCCGTGAATGGCTCTGATGAGAATGATGGATCAGCTGAAGCTCCATTCAGACGCCTGGCAAAAGCTGCTGATCTGGTTCCTCGTCATGGTCGTGGCTATATCTACTTGCTGAGCGACTACCACATGACAGAGCCGGTATTTGCGCGGGACTGTTACCTTATGATTGTTGGCAATAAAGATGCTTATCGCAAGGTGACTTTCGAGCAGTACTCTCATGGGACAGATGGCGCGGATTACCGTGCATTCCATGGGTTTCGCTGGATTGGATCTGGATATTTCAACTTCTGTTATCTGAACATGGAACTGCCGGTTCTTGATCCGCAGTTTCACGGGCTTCCAACCAGCAACTATGCCTCCATTGTGAGCTGTACAACTTCTTCACATACAGGCAACCAGGGCGTGACATTCCGTTACGGGGATATTCACATTCCTACGGAAGAGGAAGGCACGCCAGCGGGTCATGTCCTTGGGCATTATAGTCCAATTGGTGTCTATCTCTCCAATATCACGGCTTCGGGGGCAGGCCTGAAAGAGCGTTTCAGCAGGAACTCCCGACTTGGTTCTTACACCATGAACATCACGCTTGATGAGTTGCCTTAAGCTCAAGCCAGCCTCCCTTTAAAACCCTCTATCACGAGAGTAAAACCATGTCTGATTACTACGATCAACCTGAAGGCCAAGGTCTGAGCCTGAAACATGCAGGCAAAACCTACATTGCCTGGAGCGAAGCGGACTTGAAAGCTGCTGGTGTGCCACAGGTTGCCATTGATGGAGCCCACAAAGATGCCCGTCTCACAACCATCAAAGCGGAATGCCGCAAGCGTATTTATGCCCGCGCCAGCGCTGAGACCCAGATGAACATGGCAACGGCTGCTGCTGCCATTGCTGGCAAAGCTGTTACTGACCGAAGCGCTGATGAAGCCAAGCTTTTGACCGGCACAAAGGCTGCTCTGGATTGGGTGGGTGTTATGCGCTCCAAATGCCTGGAGCTTGCAGAAGATCCAGCCACCGATTTCACACTGGATGCCAGCTGGCCGGAGTGCCCGCCTGAAGTGGTTGCGCTGACAGAACAGTTTTAACAAGGCGGAACATATCCGGCGAGATAATCGCCCGGTGGCTTCAATATGGAGCGGAAGGCCCGGAAGGTTCCGGGCACCGGGCGTCAGCGCTAACAAGAAACCCGGCCAGTGGAATGAAGCATAACACTGCTCCCGCCGCATCAACTCACCTGAAATGAGCTGCGGGACTGTCTTATGCGAGACGAGAAATGGAGTCTATCTATTGCCGGAGTTGTTCGGCACTCCTCCTCAAAAAAGAAGAGAACGCCCTTCAAGGGCGCGTAGAAATCAAGTGTCGCCGTTGTGGCACCTTCAACGATCTGAGGCCAGATGAGCCCAAGAAAACAACAGATCGCACATGAGTACAGAGCACCTTCCTCCCCTCCCTGACAAAGCACCAGGTATCCCGCCTAAAGACCGCTACAAACGCCAGTTTGGCATTTTAATCATTGCAGAAGACGAGCAGCAACAAGCAACCATCTATGACGGCGTTCGCGCCCTGGGTGGAGCTAAACTCAAGGTGGTTGCAACATGAAGCTGAACATAAACCACCAAAGCCCGGACTATAACAGCTTCCGTATGGCACGGCTGAAGTCCTTGTTTAACTGCGAAGACGGCAACCACTTTAAGCTGAGCGTTGACCTTCCCGTTGAGGGCATGGACTGGAAACTGGGACTTATCGTCGGCCCCTCAGGGTCTGGTAAAACCAGTCTTGGACAAAGCATCTTTTCAGATGCCTCTTATTTCAAAGGTTTTGACTGGCCGGATGATCAACCCATCATTGACGCAATTTCTCCCCATAAGGAAATGGAGCATATCACGGGCGCATTATCGGCTGTTGGCTTAGGCAGTGTGCCCGCCTGGACTAGACCCTACAAAGCCCTTTCCAATGGCGAAAAATTCCGCGCGGATCTGGCCCGGATCTTATGCGAGACACCGGAAACCATCGTCATCGATGAGTTTACCTCTGTCGTAGACCGGCAGATCGCAAAGATTGGTGCAGGTGCATTCGCCAAAGCATGGCGCAGGCAGGCTTCAGGACAAGCGGTGCTCCTGTCCTGTCACTATGACATTATCGAATGGCTGCAACCCGATTGGATCTTAGATACGGCAACAGGGAAGTTTTCCGGGAGGTGTCTTCGGCAACGCCCCAAAATTGACCTCGACATATACGAGACCAACTGGCGATATTGGCCGCATTTTGAAACGCATCACTATTTGAAGCTTCCTCATATGATCGCAGCAACCTGCTATGTCGCCTTCGTCGGCGATGAGCCGGTTGCTCACCTTGCAGTGAGCACGCGGCCCGGACTGGTTGAGGCCCATGCTTGCCGAATGGTGGTCATGCCTGAATGGCAAGGTGCAGGCGTTGGGATGCGGTTCCTCAATGCGGTGTGTGCTGCATGGCGACGAGGCCAGAACCGCTACAACAAACCCATGGCCACACTGTTCCATACCAGCCATCCAGCTCTAGCCGAAGCGCTTCGGCGTAGTCCGTTATGGGCTCAGGTGTCCTGCAACCTGACCGGGGGCAAAGCTTCTCGAAACGTCGCTGCGAAAGGCCGGTATGGGGGGCATTTCAGGGCGGTACAGGGCTTTAGATACGTTGAAGGAATGCCATCATGAAAGTCGTGGTAATTGGACAAAAGTGGCTTGGTGAACGGGCTCTGGAAATGGTCCTGAATCACAGCCATGATGTTGTGAAAGTCATAGCGCCGGAAGGAGACAGGCTAAACACCAATGCAACGAGCAAAGGTCTGGCTGTGTCGATCCCACCTTCACATCGCGCACCTATAATCGCTTCAGATGTGCCGGACTGTGACGTGATTATCTGCGCTCATGCGCACGTTAAACTCGCTCCCAGTGCCCTCATGAAACCTCGTCATGGCGCTATCGGCTATCACCCATCTCTAATGCCTCTATATCGCGGCAAAAACGCAATTGTTGACGCCTTGAAAGAACACCAGAAAATCATTGGTGGAAGCGTCTATCTCTTGGATGATGGCTGGGACACAGGACCAGTCCTTTTGCAGGATTGGAGCTTCGTACAGGACGGAGACGACGCTGCTTCAATCTGGCGACGGGTGCTAGCTCCTATGGGATTGGAGCTGCTGGAACGAGCTGTATCTCATTTAGAAGCATTTGGACATTGGCCAGAGGCGCAGATGCAGAGAACTTAGCTCCCAAAAGGGTGTCTTAAACGATCACTAAACCGGGCGTTAGAAAGTCACGTTTTGTCGTCCTTCTAACGCTCATATTTTGTAGGGAAAGAAAAAAGGCCGCTGTGCACGTTATATCGCCCACCTATGCAAAATCTCACGCCGCGCCACATCTGCGCGGGGAAGAATTCAGCAAGCGGTTGGAGCGAAAGTGTCAAACCATGCCGGAAAAGTGTCAAACCTTGAGAAAGCAGAGCAAATGCTCGATTTATCATTTAATAATTTCAAAG
>NZ_LMCK01000127.1:70150-110573 GCF_001623165.1 Pseudovibrio sp. WM33 | reverse complement strand
CTTATGCGAGACGAGAAATGGAGTCTATCTATTGCCGGAGCTGTTCGGCACTCCTCCTCAAGAAAGAAGAAAACGCCCTACAGGGGCGCGTAGAAATCAAGTGCCGCCGTTGTGGCACCTTCAACGATCTGAGGCCGGATGAGCCCTCCAAGAAAAACAAGAGTGAATGAAGCTTAGCCCAATCAAGTCAACCAAACCTGTAGCTGCGTATATCGGGGGGAAAATGCAACTTGCCAAGCACGTCTCCAGCCGGATTAGCGCGATTGCTCACCAAACCTATGTGGAGCCGTTTGTCGGCATGGGCGGGATCTTCTTTCGTCGTGCCGAACAACCTAAATGTGAAGTTATAAATGACATTTCCGGGGACGTAGTGACACTGTTTCGGATACTGCAGCGGCACTACCCGCAGTTTCTCGAAGTGCTCAAATTCCAGCTGACAAGCCGCTCTGAGTTTGAGCGTTTGGCAAAAACTGAACCAGAGACACTTACCGACTTGGAGCGTGCTGCCCGCTTTCTCTACCTGCAACGCACGGCCTTCGGTGGCAAGGTTGACGGACGCACTTTCGGAGTGTCTTTGCGCGGTGCACGCTTTGATTTGAGCAAAGTGGCACCGCTGCTGGAGGATGTGCATGAACGCTTGTCAGGCGTGATTATTGAACGTCTGTCTTATGCTGATTGTATCAAGCGATATGACCGGACCGAGACGTTGTTCTATCTGGACCCGCCATATTGGGCCTGTGAGGATTACTACGGCAAGGATGTCTTTGGTGCGGATGATTTCCAAAAGCTGGCAGACCAGCTCAAGACCATCAAAGGTCGCTTTCTGCTTTCCATCAATGACACACCACAGATCAGGGAGATCTTTGCAGGCTTTGACGTGGAAGAAGTCAGCCTCAAGTACACTCTAAACACCAGTGGCCAGAAGAAAGTTCAAGAGCTGATTTTCAGTAACTGAGGGAGGTTTGAAGTGCTAAAAGAGGTAACCATCCAATTTATCCGAACGGCCCGTCGCAGTCACAATCCTAGCTTTTTCAAAGCGAAACCAAACATCACAGCTCGTGCACTGCTTGGATTCTTCATGCCCTTGAAGGATACTTTTAACGCCCTTTTCCTTACATGTTGGGCACAAGTAATGCATGGGCTCTTTATGGTCGGTCTGTTCTTCAAGGCGATACACGGTTTGACCGGCTGGCGTTTCCCAAAGCTCATAGCGTGCAAAGTCGTTGGCCTTGGTTTGTGCTGCTATAGCAGCCTCCTTCAACGCCAGCAGCTGCGTCTTCAGCTCCACATTCGCCAGCTTCGTATCCGTAACCTCTCCCATAAGTTCCACGACAAGAGCTTCAAGCTCCGGGTTGCTCGCCGCCTTCGAAGAACTCAAAAGGTCCTTTATCGACTTGGTGAGGTTAACGGCCTTTCCTGCCAGTTTGACACCGCTGTCAGCATGCTTAATCAATGTGCTGATATTGTCAAAATCGAGATCCATCGCTCTAACCTTGCTGCCATAACTAAAACACGACGGCACAACCAATAGGCGATTCTCTCGTTGTAAAATAGGTCGCAAATAGAGGTGTTAGAAGACAGTATTTTGTCTCTCTTCTAACGCTTCATTTCTAAGGAGAATGAAGAGAGGCTTCTGTGCACGTTAATTTGCCCATCAATGCAAAATCTCGCGCCGCGCCACAGTTCAGTAAGCAGTTAGAGCAAAAGTGTCAAACCATGCCGGAAAAAGTGTCAAACCTTAAGAAAGCTGAGCGAATGCTCACTTTATTATCTAGTAATTTCAAGAAGATAAGTGGTGCCCGGAGGCGGATTCGAACCACCGACACGCGGATTTTCAATCCGCTGCTCTACCAACTGAGCTATCCGGGCATTTCGCGTTGGGCAGTGTGCCCCGCTGAGGTGAGGGTCTTATAGGGTGCCAGATTTCTTCTGTCCAGCACCTCAATGAGTTTTCCCAAAGGCTTTTAGGGGGTTAAATCTTTTTTTTTGCAGAGTGTATTGCACGAAAGAAGTCAGGCCATAAAAAAGGGCGCCGTTCAAGCGCCCTTAATTCTCTCTCACTCTCAAAAACCTTAGACAGTGACCCAACTGGCCTGTTCGTGAGATTTGGCCATGGTCTGGACGAGGCCTTCGATGAAGATACCGCGTTCGAAGTCGATCAGGTGACTGTCTTCGCCCTGGAGGCTTTTCAGGATCTCGTTTACTTCAATAATCTTCAGATCGTTAAAGCCGAGACCGTGGCCCGGAGCCGGGATGAAGCGGTCGTATGGTGCATGGGCTGGCCCTGCCAGAACCGTGGTATAGCCCTGCCCTGCCACGTCACCTTCAGCTTTGTAGACGTGCATTTCGTTCATGCGTTCCTGATCATAAACGATAGACCCTTTTGAGCCGAAGATCTGCGCTGCAATACGGCCTTTACGGCCCCATGCAGAGCGGTTGAGCTGGAGGGTGCCGTTGCCGCCGTTTTCCAGTTCAAACAGCACGGTGGCTGCGTCATAGGTCTCAACAGCTTTGTCGTTGCCTGCTGCGTCCTTACGGGTCGCATATGGCTTGGTCATGTGGCACATGACTTTTGAGATGCGCAGGTCCAGAGCCATGAGGAGAGACATGGTGTGCACGCCAAAGTCATCCAGTGCGCCAAAGCCGGAAGCTGCGCCGCTTTTGATGCCCCATTCATCATCCGGGTTGGCCATGAAGTCTTCGTCCATTTCCAGACGGACTTGCAGCACTTCTCCGATTTCGCCTGCATTCAACAGGTCACGGATGCGGCGCATCATGGGATTTTGGATGTAGTTGTACCCTAGGAAGGTTTTCTTGCCAGACTTTCGGGAGGCTTCTAGCATCTTCTGCGCGTCCGCGTAGGACGGAGCCATTGGCTTTTCGCAGTAGACGTGCTTGCCAGCTTCCAGAGCTGCGATTGCCATTTCCGGGTGGAACTCATTCGGCGTGGTAATCGAGATAATGTGAATATCAGGATCTGCCAGCATATCGCGCCAGTTGCCCGTTGACTTGGCAAAGCCGAAGTCTTTTGCACGTGCTGCTGCCAACTCTTCATTCACCTCAGCAAGCGTCACCAATTCTGGCTTCAGCTCACCACCAAACACACCGGATACAGCATTCCATGCCAGAGCATGACATTTGCCCATGTATCCGGTTCCAATCAGACCTACGCCGATTTTTTCCATCTCAGTAATCCTGGAAGTGCCCCTAGAATAGAGTTCATTGGAATAGAACGCGTTATGAACGGGGCATTGATAAAATGAAGGAGCGGCACGATCGGGTAATGCCGCTCCTCAGTGTCTCACTGAACATCCTGAATGTTGCGTATGCCTGACACGAAAACCGATCTGCGATTTTCGGGAAAACACATCAAACAGTGCCGCCCAATGATGCCTCCAAGCTGGCAAGCTCCTGCCCGCCAGCCATTAGATCTTGTAGTTCCTCAGCGGTGATTTCACCCTTCTTCGCAGTGCCGAGGGTTTTGCCCCTGTTCAGCACTGTGAAGCGGTCACCCACTGCCATGGCGTGGCGCACGTTGTGCGAAATGAACACGACGCCAACACCCTTTTTGCGGACCTTGTCCATGGTCGAGAGCACGTTTGACGTCTGGCGTACGCCAAGAGCAGAGGTTGGCTCGTCGAGGATGAGGACCTTCGCTCCGAAATACACGGCGCGCGCGATTGCTACGGTCTGGCGTTCCCCACCAGACAGTGTGCCCACAGCCTGATCAGGTTCGCGCAGATTAATGCCCATCTTAGACATTTCTTCCATAGTGACTTCGTTGGCGTACTTATGGTCGAAATAAGAGATCGGGCCGAACTTTTTGACTGGCTCACGACCAAGCCAGAAGTTGCGGGTGATGGACATGAGCGGGATCATCGCAAGGTCCTGATGCACCGTTGCAATGCCTGCATTCATGGCATCACGTGGGCTTTCAAAGACGTGCTTTTGACCATCCACGACGATCTCGCCCTTACTTGGCTTGTGCACGCCAGACATGGTTTTGATGAAGGTGGATTTACCTGCACCATTGTCACCAAGCAGACAATGCACTTCGCCGGGCATGACGGAGAACGAAACACCAGCCAAAGCAATGACAGAGCCAAAATGCTTTTCGATGTTCTTCATCTCAACAATAGGTTTCGTCATGATCAGCGCTCCCCTGTGACGCGCTTGCGGATCATGTTGTTAAACAACACCGCGATCAGCAGCATGGAACCGAGGAAGACCAGATACCAGTCCTGATCGATATTGGTGTAGCTGAGGCCGATCAGCACCATTCCGAAGATGATGGAGCCGAAGAAGGCGCCAATTGCAGAGCCGTAACCGCCTGTCAGCAAACAGCCACCGATCACCGCTGCAATGATTGCCTCAAACTCCTTTTGGAAGCCACGGCGGGCGTCCGTTGAGCCTGCATCCATAACAGTCAGGATGGCAACAAGAGCTGCACAGCATGCGGTGAACATGAACAGGTACATTTTGACCTTGCGCACTGGTACACCGGAGTTGCTTGCCGCGTTGCTGTCGCCACCTGCTGCAAAGATCCAGCTGCCAAATGGGGAGCGAAGCAGAACCCAGGTCGCCAGAAGAGCCAGCAGGCCAAACCAAAGAATATCGACCGGAATGCCGTCTACCTTTGGCTTTCCGGATTTGAAGGTGTCGACCCAACCTGCTTCAGCCAGCCAGTAGAAGAACGGTGTGAACGCTTCTCCGCTAAAGAAATCAGCAAGCCAGCTGCCTTCAAACTCTGCACGGATGCCGCGCAGCTGAGTGGAGCCGCCGGTTGCCGCTTTGAGGCCAACCAGAGACAGGCCGCGCAGGATAAACAGGAACGCAAGCGTCACAATGAAAGACGGTAAGCCCGTACGGATGACGATTTGTCCGTTTATGGCCCCCATCGCAGCCGCCGCCATGAAGGTGACGATGATCGCTGCATAAAGTGGCAGGTCGAAGGTGACCATTGCCGCGCCGAAAATCAGGCCTGTGAACGCAACCATAGAGCCAACGGAGAGATCAAACTCACCGCCGATCATCAGAAGTGCCGCCCCAATTGCCAGAATGCCAAGTTGGGCAGCAGGCGTCATGAAGTTCAGGATCCCTGCGAGGGTGAACATCTTAGGGTCAGCAGTAAAAAGAAAAAAGATTGTTACGAGAGCAAGGCCAGCAATGGCGCCGAGTTCAGGACGCTTCATGAGCCGGGATATGAGCGAGACGTTTTTTA
The DNA here is from genome assembly GCF_001623165.1 of Pseudovibrio sp. WM33. Lineage (NCBI taxonomy): Bacteria > Pseudomonadati > Pseudomonadota > Alphaproteobacteria > Hyphomicrobiales > Stappiaceae > Pseudovibrio > Pseudovibrio sp. WM33. The sequence goes on along the minus strand of NZ_LMCK01000127.1, from coordinate 105,352 downwards.
CTCTTTCGTCCGCGCTCTCAACAGCAAGATCGGACATTTTATTTCCCTCAGTTTTGCATGAAATGAGAGGGATGCGTGCACCCCTCCCACAGCAAAGCTCCTTAACGGATGCCTTGAGCGGACAGCTCTACAACCTGGCCGGCTTTATCAGCGGTGATCAGATTTGGACCGGATGGAACGTTGCCACCAGGGATAAGTCCGTACTCTGCATTGAGAGCGAGGAAGATAACAGGCAGGTAGCCTTGAAGGAACTGCTGCTGGTCGATTGCAAATGCTGCTTTACCATCAGCGACTGACTGCAGGAAGCCTGCGGACATGTCGAAGGTTGCAACATTTACTTCACCAGTGCGTCCAACTGCTTCAACAGCTGCCACTGCAGGCTCACCTACGAGAGACGCACCAAGACCCATGATGGTGTCGATGTCTTCGTTGGATTGCAGAGTTGCCTTGATCTTCGCTTCAACTTCAGCTGGATCGTTATTTGTTGGAACAACAGTTACGTTGCCGCCAAAGCCAGCTGCAAAACCGTCACAGCGCAGGTCGAGGGACACGTTGCCCACTTCCTGGTTGACGCAGATGCCGACTTTGCCGCCCATGTCAGCAAGCTTTTTGCCTGCTGCTTTACCGGCGTCATACTCGTCCTGGCCTACGTGCAACAAAGCACCAAAGCTTGCGGACACATCACTACCGGAGTTCATGGAGATGACAGGGATGCCAGCTTCCACTGCTTTGGTAATGGATGGGCCGAGCGCGTCACCATCTGGAATGGACACAACAATTCCGTCCGGCTCCTGAACGATTGCTGCATCAATCAGCTGGCTCATGGCCACCATGTCAAAAGTTTCTGGAGCACGGTAGGAAACGTTAGCGCCGCTGTCTTTCGCTGCTTTGTCTACACCGTTCTTAACAACAGACCAGAATGGGTCGTTTGCCTGGCCATGGCTCACAACAATGATGTCAGCAGCCATTACAGCAGGTGCAGTCATGATCGCAGCAGCAGCTACGAACGCGCGTAAAATCTTTTTCATATAAACCTCCCAAGATTGGCGGATGCCAATTTTAAGTCAGGGTTTCCCCTAGAAGTCCGGTGTTTATCTCGTCCACAAACACTGGAGTTCGAATGCGTTTCCGCACGAATTGTAGTGCTCAGCCGTCCCACGGGCAAAAGCACCCATCACCCCAATTATATCAACGCAAGCCTGATTGCGGCAAATCCGTGCTGAAACAGCACTTTAAAAGGGTGATGAACAGAGCACGTGTTACCGGCCCTACAATCGTAGAATTCATCCAAATTTGAGCAATTCGGAAAATTCATTCCAAATTTATAGAACGTACATTGCGGTTTTTCAAGTTTTGGAATAGATTTTTTTCATGACACAGAATTTAGACGCAATTAGCCCAGACATTCCCTCGGATTACGAGAGCCTGAAAGCTCGAATAAGTACTCTTTCAGACAGCATGCCCAAGCGCCTTTTGCAGTGCGCAAGATATGCTTTGGCGAATCCGGACAGAATCGCTCTTGGCACCACAGCTGAGATTGCCAGCGCTGCAGGCGTGCAGCCTTCTACTCTTGTTCGCTTTGCCCAAACGTTGGGATTTGACGGTTTCTCGCAGATGCAGCAGATTTTTCAGGGGCAGCTGGTTGGCCGCAACTCTGAATATACGGAGCGCCTGACGAAGATCCGCGAGAGTGGAACAAACACTCCTGGCGGCATTCTTGGCAACTTTGTAGAACGCTCCAAACAGTCGCTTGATGATCTTCTGCGCCAGGTCGACACAGTCGCTCTTGAGCGCTCCATTGAAGCGCTGTCAGCTGCAGAAAACATACACTTATTAGGCCTGCGGCGTGCATATCCGGTCGTCAGCTACCTACACTATACATTGGGCAAGATGGGCGTGAGAACGAACCTTCTGGAATACACAGGTGGCATTCTGGAGGAGCGTGTTCAGTTCATCAATGAGAACGATGCTTTGTTTGTGGCGACCTTCAGCCCCTACTCTCCTGAGGTGGTTGAGTTTGCAAGCAAGGCCTTTGGTCGAGGCGTCTCTGTTATATCCCTGACCGACAGCGTTCTGTCTCCAATTGCCCGCGTTTCTTCAACCGTTCTGGAGGTTAATGAGGCTGAGCACGGCGCGTTCAGATCACTCTCTACAACCATGTGTCTTGCGACTTCTATCGCTGTTGCCGTTGGCGATGCGCGAAAGTGGACGTCCCTCTCCTAGAGTACCTCTAAGGAATCAATGGGAAGCCGGCAAAGGACTGAAATTGGAAAGGAGCCTGTTTAAAATTTTGGAACAAAGCCCATTCTATTTTGAACAGATATTCCACTTGTGATTATTTTTGGAATATGTAATCTTTCAGGAAATGCTAGTACCTGATTGGGAGAATCCGTTGAAATCACTTGATGTCATCACAATCGGCCGGTCATCGGTCGACCTGTATGGAACGCAGGTTGGCAGCCGACTGGAAGACATGTCTTCATTTAATAAGTATGTCGGCGGCTCACCAACCAATATGTCAGTCGGAACAGCCCGTCTTGGGCTGAAATCTGCCCTTATCTCCCGCGTAGGGGATGAGCACATGGGCCGTTTCATCCGCGAGCAGCTGGTTAAAGAAGGCGTTTGCGTTGATGGTCTTGTTACTGACAAGGACCGCCTGACCGCCCTTGTTATTCTTGGCATTCGCGACAAAGAGCAGTTTCCGCTGATTTTCTATCGCGAAAACTGTGCTGACATGGCGCTGTGCGAAGATGATATTGATCCTGAGTTTATTGCTCAATCCGGCTGTGTGACTGTAACAGGCACACACCTTTCGCACCCACGCACAGAAGCTGCTGTTTTAAAAGCGCTGCGTCTTGCGAAAGAGAACGGCTCCCGTACGGCTCTGGACATTGACTACCGCCCCAACCTTTGGGGTCTTGCGGGCCATGGTGATGGTGAAGAGCGTTTCATCGCTTCTGAGAAAGTGACTGCTGAGCTGCAAAAGCACCTGCACCTGTTTGATCTGATTGTGGGTACGGAAGAAGAGTTCCATATCGCAGGCGGTTCCACCAACACGCTTGAAGCCCTGAATGCCGTGCGCAAGGTCAGTAAGGCTGCTCTTGTTTGCAAGCGTGGCCCGATGGGCGCTGTGGTGTTTGAAGATACGATTGGCGCGAGCCTTGATGATGGCAAGTCCGGTCCGGGCTTCCCGATTGAAGTGTTCAACGTGCTTGGTGCGGGCGATGGCTTTATGTCTGGCCTGCTGCGCGGCTGGCTGAAGGATGAAACCTGGGAAACCACCCTCACCTATGCAAATGCATGTGGTGCGTTTGCCGTCTCTCGCCATGGCTGTGCGCCTGCTTACCCAAGCTGGGAAGAGCTGCAGTGGTTCCTTGATAACGGTTCCTCCGAGCATGCTCTGCGCAAAGACAAGAAGCTGGAGCAGATCCACTGGTCTACCAACCGCAAGGGCGAATGGTCCAACATGAAGGTGTTTGCCTTCGACCATCGCTCTCAGCTGGAAGACATGGCCGCCAAAGTTGGCGCATCCGAAGACAAGATCCCTGAGTTTAAAGAGCTTTGCCTCAAAGCTGCTCAGCAGGTTCGTGCTGGTGGTGACGACTACGGTATTTTGTGTGATGGCCGTCTTGGTGAGGAAGCTCTGTTCAAAGCAACGGGTTCCGGTCTTTGGATTGGCCGTCCGGTTGAACTGCCGGGATCTCGCCCACTGGAGCTGGAGATCGGCCCAGACCTTGGTTCGCAGCTGGCGGAATGGCCGGTTGAGCATGTGGTCAAGGTGCTGTGCTTCTACCATCCGGATGACAGCGCTGAGATGAAGGCCCGTCAGGAAGAGACCATTTTACGCCTTGCGCATGCATGCCGTGAAAATAATCTGGAATTTTTGCTGGAAGTCATCCCGTCCAAGGTTGGACCGGTTGATGATGATACCACCGCGACCATCATTCAGCGCTTCTATGATCTGGGTGTCTACCCTGACTGGTGGAAGCTGGAGCCATTGAAGACTGACGCAGGCTGGCAGAAAGCTTGTGATGCGATCAAGTCGAATGATCCTTGGTGCCGCGGTATTGTTGTTCTTGGCCTTGATGCACCAGCTGAAGAGCTCGCTGCGAGCTTTGAGGTTGCAAGCAAGTATGACCTTGTGAAAGGTTTTGCTGTGGGCCGCACTATTTTTGCTGAGGCTGCTCAGAAGTGGCTTGGCGGAAACATCTCTGACGAAGAAGCCATCGCTAACATGGCTGCAAAATTTGAAGGCCTCGGATCTGTCTGGGAGCAGGCCCGAATGGATAAGAAAGAAGTTGCATGAGCACGATCAGATTAACAGCCGCGCAGGCTCTGGTTCGCTATCTAGCAGCCCAGAAGACGCCTGAGGGAGACAGCTTTATTGCTGGGGTCTGGGCTATTTTCGGTCACGGCAACGTTGCGGGTCTTGGTGAAGCGCTTTATCACGCTCAGGACACGCTGCCGACCTACCGCGGTCACAACGAGCAAGGTATGGCCCATGCGGCTATTTCCTATGCCAAAGCATCCAACCGTCGCCGTGCGATGGCTGTGACGACCTCCATTGGTCCAGGCGCGACCAACATGGTGACTGCTGCTGCGCTGGCTCACGTGAACCGCCTGCCGGTTCTGCTGCTGCCAGGTGATGTGTTTGCAAACCGTGCACCGGATCCAGTGCTTCAGCAGATTGAAGACTTTCAGGATGGCACTGTCAGTGCGAATGACTGTTTCCGCCCTGTAAGCCGTTACTATGACCGTATCCAGCGCCCTGAGCAGCTTTTGACAGCTCTGCCACGCGCCATGGCGGTTATGACTGATCCGGTCGAGTGTGGTCCTGTTACACTGGCCATGTGTCAGGACGTGCAGGCTGAAGCTTATGACTGGCCTGTGAGCTTCTTTGAAGAGCGCACCTTGCACTTCCGCCGCCCTGCACCTGATGCAGCTGAGCTGGAAACTGCGGTTGCTGCAATCCGCGCTGCGAAAAAGCCGATGATCATTGCTGGTGGTGGTGTGCACTACTCTCTGGCAACGGATGACCTGAAGAGCTTTGCTGAGACACACAACGTACCCGTTGCTGAAACGCAGGCTGGCAAGTCCGCTCTGCGATGGGATCATGAGCTGAATCTGGGCAGTGTTGGTGTGACCGGCTCTTCTGCTGCGAACGCTGTTGCTGAAGATGCTGATCTGATCATTGCAGTTGGCACACGCTTGCAGGACTTCACGACAGGGTCCTGGGCACTGTTTAAGAACCCGGATCGCCGTATTTTGCAGCTGAATGCTGCTTCTTATGACACTGGCAAGCACAATGCACTTCCGCTGGTGTGTGATGCGCGTGTTGGCCTGCAGGCTCTCAGCCAAAACCTAGGCAGCTGGAAGGCCGAGACCGAGACAGCGTCTCACCTTGCGACCTGGCTCTCTGCGGTTGAGAATGCAACAGCTGCCCCTGAGGGCGGCAATGAGCTGCCAACTGATGCGCAGGTGATTGGCGCTGTTCAGCGTGCCTCCAACGCAGACACCACTGTTGTGTGTGCGGCTGGTGGCCTGCCGGGCGAGCTGCACAAGCTCTGGAAGACCGATAAGCCGGGTGGTTACCATCTGGAATACGGCTTCTCCTGCATGGGCTATGAGATTGCAGGTGGTCTTGGCGTGAAGATGGCCAAGCCGGAGAACGAAGTGGTCGTCATGGTTGGCGACGGCAGCTACATGATGATGAACTCCGAGCTGGCGACCTCCGTCATGCTGGGTCACAAGATCATTCTGGTTCTGCTGGACAACCGCGGCTACGGCTGCATCAACCGTTTGCAGATGGCAACCGGTGGTGACAACTTCAACAACCTGCTGGATGACGCCTATCACGTTGAGCCATCCAACATTGATTTTGCTGCACATGCGGGTGCAATGGGGGCAACCTCTGAGCACGTGAAAAGCATCGAAGAGCTGAGTGAAGCTCTGGAGCGGGCAAAAGCCAGCACCAAGTCCTACTGCATTGTGATCGACACTGATCCGCTGTCAACCATGCCGGAAGGTGGCCACTGGTGGGATGTTGCCGTGCCAGAAGTATCAAAAAGAAAAGAAGTTAATGAAGCTCGCAAGGGCTATGAGCATGCGCTGACCAATCAGCGTTTGGGGGACTAAGGCCAATGATCCGTTACGGAACCAACCCAATTGCGTGGAGCAATGACGACGACCGTACTCTTGGTGCGCACATTTCTCTGGAACAGTGCCTGAGCGAGGCTGGCGAAATCGGCTTTGACGGCATTGAAAAGGGCCACAAGATGCCAACCGAGCCAGCTGCTTTGAAAGTTGCGCTCGACCCGCATGGTCTTGCCTTTGTTTCCGGCTGGCATTCCTTGAACCTGTTGGCTCACAGCGTTGAAGAGGAAAAGAAGGCGATCCAGCCGCACCTCGATCTGCTCAAAGCCATGGGCTGCAAGGTTTGCATCACCTGTGAGACCTCCAACGCGATCCACGGCGCTGATGATACCCCGCTGGCAGACAAGCCTGTGCTGGCTGACGACCAGTGGGCAAAGTTTGGCGCTGATGTTGAAGCAGTTGCTGCTTACTGCGCGCAGCAGGGCATCTCGCTCGTTTACCATCACCACATGGGTACTGTGGTACAGAGCGGTGAAGAGATTGATCGCTTTATGGACGTGACCGGACCGAACACCTACCTGCTGCTGGACACTGGCCATGCATGGTTTGGTGGTGCAGATCCGGTAGAAGTTGCCAAGAAGCATATGGCGCGTGTGCGTCATTTGCATGCGAAGAACGTTCGCCCGACTGTCCGTGCACAGGTTGAAGGCGAGCGCCTGAGCTTCCTGGAAGGCGTCCGCCGCGGTGTGTTCACCGTTCCTGGCGATAAAGAAGGCGGCGTTGATTTTGAACCTGTGCTGAAGGTTGCAGCCGAGCATGGCTATGAAGGCTGGCTGGTGATTGAAGCAGAGCAGGACCCTGATCAGCGCAATCCGTTCACATACCAGAGCATGGGCCTGAAAGCACTGCGTGAGATGGCTATCAGCGCTGGTCTTGATAAGAAGGTAGTCGCATGAGCAAGCTTCTCGTAAAACCCAATGGTACAGAGGGCAAGGTGCATGACATCACGCCTGAAACTGCCGGTTGGGGCTACGTTGGTTTTGGCCTTTATCATCTGGAACCGGGCGCAAACGCCAAGGAGCTGATGAAGGGCAAAGAAGCCATTCTGGTTATCGTGGAAGGCAAAGCCTCCATCACTTCTGATGGTCAGGACTTTGGTGTGCTCGGTGAGCGTAAGAACGTGTTTGAGCGCATCAAGCCATGGTGTGTGTACGTTCCTGCCGGAGCTGAGTGGAGCGCAACTGCTGTTACCAAGCTGACACTGGCCGTGTGTACTGCCCCTGCAAAAGACGGCAGCTACCCTGCCCGCGTGATTGGCCCGGATGACATCCCTAGCGTTGAGCGCGGCGTTGGTGCCAACACCCGCTACATTCACCCGATTGCCATGGAAGACCAGGACTTTGCTGAGAGCCTGCTGGTGACTGAGGTTTACACCCCTCAGGGCAACTGGTCATCTTATCCTCCGCATCGTCATGATGAAGATAACTTCCCGGAAATGACCTATCTGGAAGAGACGTACTACCACCGTCTCAACCCGGATCAAGGTTTCGGCTTCCAGCGTGTGTTCACTGAAGATGGTGAGCTGGATGAGGCGATTGCCATGTCCAGCGGGGATGTTGTGCTTGTTCCAAAAGGGCACCACCCTTGCGGCTCTCCGTATGGCTACGAAATGTACTACCTGAATGTGATGGCTGGCCCGATGCGTAAATGGCGCTTCCAGAACCACCCTGACCACGACTGGATTGCACAGCGCGACGCAAAACCTGCGGACGCCTAAGGCACCTGATATCCGCGTGTTCCCACTGATATGTCCTTGGGAGCACGCGTTTAATAAGCGCGTAGATTCTGCGGAAACCACCAGGCATTCGTTGGAAATGCGCGATATAAACGCTGTTGTGAAAGATAAGCTATGACTGTTTCAATTGGCCTGTTGGGAGCTGGCCGTATTGGCAAGACCCACGCAAAAGCTGTAAGCCAGCTTGAAAATGCCAAGCTGGCTGCTGTGTTCGACCCGTTTGAAGATGCTGCGAAGGAAATTGCAGCTCAGACAGGTGCACGCGTTGACGGCCTTGACGCCATCATGAATGATCCGGCTATTGATGCTGTGATCATCGCGACCCCAACTGATCTGCACGCTGAGCAGATTGAGCAGGCTGCGCGTGCTGGTAAGGCAATCTTCTGCGAAAAGCCAATCCATCTGGACGGTGACCGTGTGCGCGAATGCCTCAAGGTTGTTGAGGAGACCGGTGCCAAGCTGATGGTTGGCTTCAACCGTCGTTTTGACCCGAACTTCGCTGAAGTGAAGCGCCAGATTGAAGCTGGAGTGATTGGTGACGTTGAGATGGTTCAGATCACCTCTCGTGACCCTTCCCCACCACCAGTCGATTACGTGAAGCGTTCTGGCGGTCTATTCAAAGACATGATGATCCATGACTTTGACATGGCTCGCTTCCTGCTTGGCGAAGAAGTTGTTGAAGTGAACGCTATGGGCAGCGCAATCGTATCTGAAGAGATCGGTGCTGCTGGTGATGTGGACACGGCAACTGCAACGCTGAAGACTGCAAGCGGCAAGATCTGCACCATCACCAACTCCCGCCGCGCCACTTACGGCTACGACCAGCGCGTGGAAGTGCATGGTTCCAAGGGCATGGTGTCTGCAGAAAACATGCGCACCACCACTGTGACCGTTGCAAATGGTGACGGCTACACCGCTGAGCCACTCATGGACTTCTTCATGGAGCGTTATGAAGCGGCCTACCGCATTGAGCTGGCGGCCTTCGTTGACGCCTTGACCAGCGGTTCCGAGATCTCTCCAAACGGCTTTGATGGCTTGAAGGCTCTCGAACTTGCTGAAGCTGCAACTGCTGAAGTTGCCAAAGCACGCGATCTGGCAAACGCTTAAGCTGCTTTAAAACTGAATATGAAAAGGGCCGATGCATTGCACCGGCCCTTTTTTATTGGTCTAAAGCCTTCGCTTTACGCCATGGCTGCCTGACGGCGGACGGTGGCGATGCGGAAGCGGTTGGCGACGTAGGCGCCGTCTGTGAGGCTGGCGTTGCCGGCCGGGTTGGCGCCAGTGACGTGGAAGTCAGAGTACGCTGCTGACTGGTTCACGTAGATGTTGCCAGTCAGGTTCACAGAAAGCGGTGCGCCTGCCCATGCGTAGGCATCGGTGGCTTTGTCGATCACATCTTCGTTGGTTGAGTACAGCGCTGCCGTGATGGCACCGTGGCTCTTGGCTGAGCCTGCTGCGCGGGCGATGGCATCGTCAATGTCATCACAGGCAATGATGAAGGAGATCGGGCCGAAGCGCTCCTGCATGTAGGCTTCTTCCTCTTTGGAATCGACAGCTACAACAGTTGGCGTTGCAGAGCGAGCGCCGTTCATGCCTTCCACTGGCTCAGAAGAGCGGATCACTTTGCCCAGTTTTCCGGCCGCAAAAATGCGCTCCAGTGTGGACGGGTTCTGCACGGCGCCGAGGATGGCAGCGGCACGAGCCGGATCGCCGAGGAGCTTGTCCAGTGAGATCTTGATGGCTTGCGCCACTTCCTCAAAGCTCTTCTTGCCGTCGTTGGTTTCAATGCCGTCACGGGGAACGAAGATGTTCTGCGGAGTGGTGCACATTTGACCGGAATAAAGCGACAAGGAAAACGCGATGTTGCTGGCCATGCCGCGCAGGTTGTCTGTCGATTCAATGGTGATCGCGTTGACGCCTGCTTCCTCGGTGTAAACCAATGCATCACCTGCATTTTCACGGACCCATGCACCAAAGGCATTGGAGCCGGTGAAGTCGATGATCTTCACGGCATCATTGGTCACCAGTTCCTTGGTTTTTGGCGCCTCTGCGGTATCCGCAGCCAGCATCAGTACGTTTGGATCAAAGCCAGCCTCTTTGAGCACCTCACGGCCAATCTGAATGGAGATAGCCATTGGCAGGATCGCCATTGGGTGCGGTTTGATGATGACCGGATTGCCAGTGACGAAGCTTGCGAACATGCCCGGATAGGTGTTCCAGGTTGGGAAGGTTGCACAGCCGATGACCAGCGCAACACCGCGTGGCACAACACGGAATTTCTTATCCAGCACAATCGGATCATGCTTGCCCTGCGGCTTGGTCCAGGTCACCTCGGTTGGTGTCTGGGTCATCGCGTCATAGGCATAAGCGACGGCTTCCAGTCCTCTGTCCTGCGCGTGTGGGCCACCTGCCTGAAACGCCATCATGAAGGCCTGACCGGAAGTGTGCATCACCGCGTTAGCGATGAGGAAAGACTTTTTGTTGATGCGAGCCAGCATTTCCAGCGCAACGCCAACGCGCTCTTCAACGGTGGCCTTCGCCCAGCTCTTGCCTGCTTCTGAGGCTGCTTTGACCAGCTCTGCGGGATCAGCATCTTCATAGGTGACGCCCAGCTCTTTGCCGTAGGGAGACGATTCTGCGCCTGTCCAGTTGCCGTTGGTAAGCTGCCCCAGTGCGAATGGCTTGCCGAGAATTCCCTCAAATTCTGCAAGCTGATCGTCTTTTGCTGTTTCACCATAGATCTTACCGGATGCGATCTCAGGATAAGCAGACCAGTAGTCCCTTGATTTACTTGTCTTTACTGCTTGAAAGAGCGTGTCTTTATGCGTTTCAAAAAAGTTACTCATTGTTCCTCCTCGAAAAACCTGCGCCTACCGCAGTGCTTCTTCGACCAATGTGTGACCTTAAAGCGCTCCGCAATTACTCCAGATCGCGCGAACACTTTAAGGTCTCTTGTTTCCTGCGTATTCTCTTCCCAAAACCGGATTCCACTTTTGGCGAATACGCTCTGAATTCCAATTGACAGCGGTTTCACTTCCAGACAATAATTTACCGACCGGTCAGTCATTTCAAGCAAAAAGTGCCAGAACCATCGACCAGTCTACGAAATGATTAGGTTTTCCAGAGGGCTCTCCTCATGAATTTGGAAGTTCATTGGGAGCAAATTGGTGGTTCACTGGTGAGTGATGATTGATCTATTTGGAGGGAGAGACCATGAGCGAGACCACAGTCATTTCCGAGCAGAGTATTTTGGTGGATGTGAAAGACACCTACCACGTGATTACGCTGAACCGCCCTGACAAGCTGAACTCGTTCAACGACGAGATGCACCGCGCGCTCTATGCGGCGCTGGAAGCTGCGGACGCAGATGACAACTGCCGCGCCATTTTGCTGACGGCTGCAGGCAAAGGCTTCTGCGCTGGTCAGGATCTTGGTGACCGCGTGAAGCCGACACCAGACTCCCCTCCACCGGACCTAACCCAGACCATCGGTGATTTTTATAATCCTCTCATCCGCAAGCTGAAGTCGATCAACATACCGATCGTGTGTGCGGTCAATGGTGTGGCAGCTGGTGCTGGCGCCAACATTGCCATGGCCTGTGACATCGTGATTGCCTCTGAGAAAGCCAAGTTTATTCAGGCGTTTGCTAAAATCGGGCTGGTGCCGGATTCTGGTGGCACCTACTTCCTGCCACGCCTTGTGGGCTCAGCACGTGCACGTGGCCTCGCCATGCTGGGCACACCGATCACCGCTGCACAGGCTGCGGAATGGGGCATGATCTGGAAGTGTTCTTCTGCCGAGACCTTTCTGGAAGAAGCCGCTGCCATGGTGCAGGAGTTTTCTGTTGGGCCAACCATCGGCCTTGGCCTGATCAAGCAAGCGCTGAATGCCTCAGAAGGCAACACACTGGATGAACAGCTTGATCTGGAGCGGGATTACCAGGGCGAAGCCGGACGGACACCGGATTATCTGGAGGGCGTGACGGCCTTCATGGATAAGCGGGCGCCAAAGTATTCAGGCAAGCGCTGATGAACAAGCAGGAATTAGCGGAGGCCGTTGCGGCCTCCATGTGGGACGAAGACGAGGCGACACAAGCGCTTGGAATGACGCTGGACGAGATTGCACCCGGACGGGCCGTGATTTCCATGAAGGTGATGGAGCGCATGACCAACGGGCATAAGACCTGTCATGGCGGGTACATTTTTACCCTTGCAGACAGCGCCTTTGCGTTTGCCTGCAACAGCCATAACCAGCGTGTTGTCGCCTTTCAGTGTTCCATCACGTATCTCGCCCCTGCTTTTGAAGATGATGTTTTAACGGCAACTGCCGAGGAACTTACCGTGCAAGGCCGATCCGGCATTTACGACATTCATGTGCGCAATCAGGACGGCGCGCATATTGCAGAATTTCGCGGAAACTCGAGGACCATCAAAGGGACGCATATCGAGTTAAGCACCTAGTTTTTATGGATGACCAGCATTTGAGGAGGAGAAAATGTTGGAGGTTGAAGAACGCAGGCCCGATCTGGAGCCTATTGAAACGGCAGGACGGGAAGACCTGGCAGCGCTGCAACTGGAGCGCATGCGCTGGTCAGTGCGGCACGCCTATGAGAACGTAAAGTTCTATAAAGACAGTTTTGATACAGCTGGCGTGCATCCTGATGATCTGCAAAGCCTTGCTGATCTGGCGAAGTTTCCATTCACCACCAAGCAGGATTTGCGCGACAATTATCCGTTTGGGATGTTTGCTGTTCCGGAAGAGGATATCTGCCGTATACATGCATCTTCTGGCACCACTGGCAAACCAACCGTTGTTGGCTACACCAAGAAAGACATTGAAACCTGGGCTGGTGTGGTTGCGCGTTCCATTCGTGCAGCAGGTGGTAAGCCGGGTGACAAAGTGCACATCGCTTATGGTTATGGGCTGTTTACAGGCGGTTTAGGCGCGCACTACGGGGCGGAAGCGCTTGGCTGTACTGTCATTCCAATGTCTGGCGGCATGACAGAGCGGCAGGTGCGGCTGATTGAGGATTTCAAGCCTGAGATCATCATGGTCACCCCGTCTTACATGCTCTCCATTCTGGATGAGTATCGCAAAGAAGGCCTTGATCCGCGCAAGAGCTCCATCAAGATCGGCATCTTTGGAGCTGAGCCGTGGACCAACTCCATGCGTGAGGAAATCGAGCAAGCCTTCGACATGCATGCGGTTGATATCTATGGACTTTCAGAGGTTATGGGTCCGGGTGTGGCGCAGGAGTGCGTTGAGACCAAGGATGGCCTACACATCTGGGAGGATCACTTCTATCCGGAGATCATTGATCCGGTAACTGGTGAGGTTCTGCCGGATGGATCAGAAGGTGAGCTGGTGTTTACCACGCTGACCAAGGAAGGCCTGCCGATCATCCGCTATCGCACCCGCGACCTGACCCGCTTGATGCCGGGCACGGCCCGCAAGATGCGGCGCATGGAGAAGATCACCGGTCGGTCTGACGACATGATGATCGTACGCGGTGTGAATGTGTTCCCGACCCAGATTGAAGAACAGATGCTGCGCTGTGACGGGCTCTCCCCTCACTACCAGATCCAGATTGCCCGCAAGGGACGCATGGACCAGCTGACCGTCAACGTGGAAGCCGCTGCACATGCAACGTCTGACGCTGATCGTTTGGCAAGCGCCAGGGAACTGGCGGTTCATGTGAAAAACAACATCGGAATTTCGGTTGGGGTAGACGTGGGCCTGCCAAATTCCATAGAACGAAGCCAAGGCAAGGCCACGCGGGTTATCGACCTGCGGCCTAAAGAAGATTAACGGAATTAAAAAGCATGGCGCGCACCAGAGCAGCGGATTATGACGACAAACGCAAATCCATCTTAAAGTTATCGGCGCGCGCCTTTGCGCAGCAAGGCTATGACAAAACCTCGATGGCGCAGCTCGCCAAGATCTGTGGGTTCTCCAAGGCTTTGCTCTATCACTACTACGAGAACAAGGAGACGCTGCTGATCGACATCATCAGCGCTCACCTTGAAGAGCTGGTTGATGCGGTGGAAAGTGTTGCTCAGGCAGAACAAGACCCACTGGAGCGTCTGCGCGGCCTGTGCCGTGCTTTACTGCTGGCTTATGAGGACGCAGATTCTGAGCATAAGCTGCAGATCAACGAGCTGTCCTTTCTTCCAACAGAGAAGAAGCAGGACATCATTGAGCTGGAGCGCAAACTGGTTGCCATCTTTGCCAAGGCGGTTGCGGCCACAAACCCGCAGTTTGGCGATGGCAGTGCGCTGATCAAGCCCGTCACCATGAGCCTGTTTGGCATGCTCAACTGGTCTTATCTGTGGTTTAAACCGGGCGGCGACCTGACCCGCGAAGGTTACGCGGATCTGGTGGTGCAGTTGTTGCTGAACGGCTCGCAGTCCATACAAGGTACGGTGGCGAGCTAAGCCTCGCCTGCTCCCGATATCGCTGGATTTCTCAGTCGCCAGCTCTCCGAGGCGCAGTACCTTCACCGCGCTGTGGGGATCTCCAATTGAGGCAGTGGGTTTTGCTAAATGACAGGCAGGCTTTGCGGTGTGCGATGCCTGCCTTTTTCCCAAATGCCTTGTTGCCGCGAAAATGCAGCTTGCAAGACTCTTCTATTTTTCCGAGAGTTACCAGAAGACTCAAGGAAAAGACCCACCATGAAAACAGAACGCGAAAAGATGGAAGCAGGTGAATGGTACACCTGCATCGATGACGAGCTGGAAACGCTGCGGCAAGCGGCCTATCACGCCGTGCATGAGCATCGGACCCTGCACCCAAGCAAGCGCGGGTGGATCAGCCCTGCCCTGCGCGCTCTGCTTGGCAGTTCCACTGACAGCACAATCATTGAAGCACCCTTTCACTGCGCGTATGGCATCAACATTCATTTGGGCGAGCGAGTTTTCCTCAATGCAGGCTGCACGATTTTGGATACTGCGCCTGTCCGCATTGGTGACCAGACCATGCTTGGCCCCAATGTGCAGATCTACTGCGCCCAACACCACAAAGACGCTGAGAAGCGCTGCGCAGGGCTGGAGTTTGCCAAGCCCGTGACCATTGGCAAGCGAGCGTGGATTGGCGGTGCTGCGATCATCATGCCGGGTGTGACCATAGGCGATGAGGCCATTGTTGGTGCAGGCAGCGTGGTGACCAAAGACGTACCAGCCAGAGCCACCGTGGTGGGCAACCCCGCACGGATGATAGGGCAGGCTTAAGTGCTGGTCACAATAAGCTCAATTGCAGGTTGGTAAAGCTGCGTATAGGCTGTGGGCATCTGATCATTCCAGCAAACATAAGTGACCTATGAAACTGTATTACGCCCCCGGCACCATCTCAATTGCCGTTGCCATTGCCCTTGAAGAATCCGGTGTCCCTTACACCACGCACAAGATCGACTTTAAGAACCCGGAGGTCAGCCGTCCGCAGCTCTTAGAGGTGAACCCGAAGGGCCGCGTTCCTGTTCTGGTGACAGACCATGGCGTTTTGACAGAGGCCGGTGCGCTGCTCGATTACGTTGCTGATCTTGCTCCAGATGACAGTCTGAAGCCTTCTGATCCTTACAAGGCCGCTAAGATGCGGGAGGCCATGTACTATCTGGCCTCCACCATGCATGTGAACCACGCCCATAAGCTTCGTGGTGCCCGTTGGGCGGATAAGGAAGCGAGCTGGGAGGATATGCGCGCCAAGGTGCCAGAGACCATGACAGCCTGCTGCGCCTATGTGGAAGAGAACATCATCACAGGCCCATACGTGCTTGGCGACACCTTCAGCATTGCTGATGCCTATCTTTACGTGGTGAGCACATGGCTCAAGGGCGATGGTGTGGACATAACGCCTTTTCCAAAGTTCCACGCCTTCCAAAAGCTGATGGAAGAGCGAGATTGCGTGAAAGCGGTGAGAGCAGCGGGCATGCTGGGATAAGCTTCAGAACCAAAGAGTGCAGCTGCCGCATCCTTTTTTTGGGGCAGCTGCTTTGCATTGGCTCAGAACCAATTGGGTGTTTTAGTTTGCCATCTCAAATGCAATCTCTCCGTTATGGAGAAAGCACGACTTGGTGAAGACAGTCAGGTCGACTGGGTTTGGAAGACGAATATCTGACAGGTCCGGCAAGGGTTTCATTGCCAGATCGAAGTCCCTTTGAACCTGCGATATCAAGGTGATGATGATCCCTGTTTTCCGCGCAAACTCTTTGAGTTCATTCAGCTGCAAGGAGAGTTCGGGGTTTTGCCGTTTCTGATCAAGCAGCTGCAAATAATCAATGACAACAAGCGTCTTTTGGGGCGCATCCCGAAGTTCATTGATGATGTAGCGGGCGCAAATCTCATCTGAGCAATCCAGATGGAAAGCCTCCCTCATCTCAGCAGGATTATAGCCGAGCTGGGACACACGCTTCAAAACATCCGCAGGCGTATACTCGAGGGTGAAAAAGTAACTGTCGCCTCCTGCTCTGCCGGCTTGAATGGCCAGTTCCAATCCAAACAGAGTCTTGCCTTGGCCCGGACGTGCAGCAATTAAAACAAGGTCTCCGCAGTCTAACTGGCGAAGGCATTTTTGAGCCCGGCCAGACCGCGATCCAGAAACCGACATGTGGCTCCAGCTGCTGTAGCCTTCTTGTTGTGCAAGCTGATCCAGCGCCGCATGCAATGGCATGCCACTTTCGCGCGCGGTTAGCTTTGCTTGTCTTTTCAGCAGGTGAACAGGACTGGATAGTTTCATTGAAGAACCCTCTCTTCAGAGCACAAATTGCAGTCCCTCCTTATGCGCTTGCTCGAACAGTATGGTTCTGATCCTGAAGTCCTACATGTAAAATGCTTCCCGAGTTGGAGGGCGGAGGCTTGGACTTAGCCTTGCTGCAAGGATAGAAATCTGGCTAACCGCAATCAAGGGCCAGTTGTGCTTTTCAACATGCTGCTGAGAAGACCCAGCCGCAGCCGGTTGCTGATAGATCAAGCCGATACACAACTTGCTGCTCGCCAAATCGTTCAAGTTGCCGGGTTTGTTGCATGCCCAGCTTTTGTAGCAGGCGGATGGAGCGGGTGTTTTGGAGTTGGGTTTCAGCGAGAAGGGATGTCAGGTTCAGCTCCTGCATAGCGAATGGCAGGAAGGCTTTGAGGGCTTCCTCGGCATATCCCTGCCCCCAATATTCTGGCAGGAATTCGTAGGAGACTTCCATGTCGTCTCCTTGATGATAAGGAGCTAGGCTGAGCAGGCCGAGGAACTCGTTGGTTCTGCTGGATCGCACTACAGCATGATACACCCCTGCTTCAGCAACCACCCTTGCACATCGGGTTTCGATAGCTTCAGGGCTTTGCTTTCCTCCCAGAAACATTCTTGTTTGCTCATTGGCGAACAGCCGTCGGAGAGCAGGGTGATCTGAATGCGTTGGCTGGGAGAGCAAGCAACGGCGCGTTACAAGTGGTTTTCTCATTACACAGATCCCCTCACCTTCCTTTATGCGTTGCGCTGTTTTCTTCAGCTCAATTTCTCTCAGATCAAGTGCAATATTGAATAGAGTATCTCGACCACCTTTATTGGCATGGTAATACTACTTAGCCTTCTTTGCTTTTGTTATTTCTGCGGTGACGTTGCCGAGTCATAATTGGACAGTTGATTAAGATTGTCGGCAAGAAGGGCGAGTTTATGGCTCCTGGCAACGATAGGGAACAACAACCCAACGAGAACCCTGCTCCAGATCACGAAAACTGGATTCAGGCGATGGGGCAACAACTCAATTTGCGGTTTGAACCTGGCGGTGAAGGTGAGCAGGTCCCTGCTGGTGGGCCTGAGAACCAGGTGCCGCCAAAGGTTCGGGTCGATGATGCTGAGGTTCAGCCGCCAGATGCGCCACAAGTTCCACCTGCGCAGGGCATACCGAATATGCCGCCGCTTGCAGTTCCCATGCAAGACCGCCCCAACGAAAAGCCGAAGGAAGGCAGCCGGATGCAGGTGGAGTACAAGGACAATGGCACGATGGTCATTGATCCTTACTCCGTCCCCCGCACAATTGCGACTGGTCATGGGGCTGGTTTGGACGGCGTACGCCACGCGGTTTATGCGCCAACCCGATTGTCTACAGATGTAGAAGGCAAAATCACCCCACCTCTACAAGGTGCTGACCTGAACGAACATGCCCTTGGGCGCGGCGGGACAGGGTACCTGCAAACTTATCCGGAGATGGAGGATGCCGTCATCAAACGCCCTTACAGCTTTGGTGAGGGCGAAGACCGCCAGTTCCTTGGGATGGAGTCCATCATTCATGAAACCACCATTCTTTCTGCTCTTGGCGAGTTTGAAGGTGCAAAGGGCGTTGAAAATATCATCAAGGTGAAGGGTTCTGGCGTGACTGGCGATGGTGAGCCTTTCGTGATCATGGAGAACCTCAAAGGCGGCACGCTGGATAACCGCATTGCGAATGAAGGTCTTCCTCCAGCGCAACTGGACCAGTTCGCTGAAGGCTTGCTCTCCGGTATTTCCTTCCTGCAGAACCGCAATGTGATCCACCAGGACCTGAAGATCGACAATATCATGTTCCGCGATCAGGACAGTGTGGAACCGGTGATCATCGACTTTAATGCCGCCTCCGCCACAGAAGGTATTGCTGCCACCACAGATGACTACGAAGAATTCCGCTATGAGCGGGATGGTGAGCCGAACATGCAGCCGCCAGAGAAACAAGGCAACGAGATCAATCTGGCGAAGATCACCCCCAAAGCAGATTCCTGGACTGGTGGCCTTTGTCTGGCCGCAGCTGTCATCGGCAAGCAAAACCAGCAACAGTTGATTCAGGAGGCCAGATTGGCCGGAGAGGATCAGGTGGCGATTGACGCAGCCCTTGATGCTCAACTGGGAACGGCTCCCGAACACATCAAAGTGGCCATCAAAGGCATGATGCGGGCTGATGTGGCTGAACGCCTGACCGCTGAGCAAGCCCTTGAGCTGATGCACCAGAACAATCCGGAGTATGTGCCTGAAGAACAACCGCAGGCACAGGCACCTGAGCCAGAGCCTCAGGAACCGGAACGGGTCTATAACGAGGATCCTAAGGAAGGCAGCCCAATCCGTGTACAGAGAAAGCGAAATGGCACCATGGTGATTGAGCCGGACAGTGTGCCAACAGGCATCGAGATGGTGCCTCAGCGCGGGCGAGACGCTCGCCAATTTGGCAATCGCTATCGCGCGACACAGCATAGCCTGCGCATGAACCAGCATGTTCCGCCACCAATCGTCGACGGGGAACACGATCAGCCGGGCGTTCTTGCCCACGGTGCAACGGGCGTGCTCCAGGACTTCACAGAGATGGAAAACGCGGTTTTGAAGCGCCCCAATGCGGTGCAGGTGGAGGCGGGAGAACCTTTGACCTACATCGGCATTCCGCAGCTTCTGCATGAAGCGAAGATCCTGACGGCGCTGGCTGAATTTGACGGGGCAAAGGGCTACGAGAACATCCCTCAGATCAAAGGCACCGGCATCACCGAACAGGAAGAGCCTTACATGGTGATGGAAAAGCTCAAGGGCGGCAATCTGGCTGAACGCATCCCAGAAGACAAGGGCATGCCCCAAGAACAGGCAGAGGCATTTGCCAATGGCCTGCTGAATGGACTGGACTTCCTGCACAAGCGCAACATCGTCCATCAGGACCTGAAACCCAACAACATCATGTTCCGCGAGGAAGGCGATGAGGTGCCGGTGATCATCGACTACGACCTTGCCACGGCGCATGAAGGTGTAGCAACGGGAACTGGTGAAGGTGAGCCCGATGGGTTTGATTTAAGCGGCACCCCAGACATCATGCCGCCTGAAGCCAAGAATCCTGGCCCGAACAAGGAAAATTTGAGCGAGAAGATTGATGCCTGGTCTGCTGGCCTCTTGCTGGTGACGGCCGTTGCCGGAAGTGCGACTGCAGAGCTTTTGAAGACGGATTTAGTAGAATTCCGTAATGGTGAAAACAAGGACTCCAACCAGTTGCGCGTGTTGCTGGAGCGGCACTTAGCTGGTGTTCCGCAAAACATGAAGGAAGCCATCATCGGTCTGCTCAAACTGAACCCAACAACCCGCCTTTCCGCAGAACAGGCGCTCACGTTGATCAATCATGCGAAGGGAGGGCCGGGCGGTACTGGATAGATAGTGGATAGTGGATAGTGGTGCTTCCCTACACACCTAGCTTCACAACCACGTTGAGGAGTGTGTCACGGAGAGACTGGACTTCTTCTTTGGTGAGGTTCTGGTAGATCACGCGGCGGTCGCCGGCCATGACACTTTCCATGGCTTTTTCCACGGTGGTTTTGCCTTTGTTGGTCAGGCGGACGATCTTGCTGCGTTTGTCGGTATCGTGATCAATGCGCGTGACGAGGCCATCAAATTCCAGCTGCTTAAGGATCTTGGTCATGCCGCCTGAAGTCATCAGCAGAGCGCGGTACAAATCACTGGGGGACATTTCCCATGGCTCAGGACGGCCTCGCAGTGCGACCAGCACCTCAAAAGCGCCGTTGGTCAGGCCATAGACCTCCAGCTCTTTTGTGCAGTTCTGATCGAGGATTTCGCTGAACCGGTTCATACTCAGAAACAGCTCGGTTTCTACAGAGACAGCTTCTGGCCAGTTCTGGCGCATCTGTTCCAGGGCTTTGCCCATTGGGTAGGCTTTCGACATGAGATCCTCATCACAACTCTATCGGTTTTCTAAATTAAACCTTGCCAGAAAGATAGTTTGAATATATCTATCCAGAAAGCTACTTAGATAGATAGGTGTGACATGAGAAGTTTCTGGGACAGAGTTCGACACTCCGTGCTGTTTGAAGGGATCGCCCTTTCCATCGTCGCGGTATTTGGAAGCTGGATTACTGGTCATTCCATTTCAGAGATTGGTGTTCTTGGACTGGTCATGTCCCTGATCGCCATGGGCTGGAACTTTCTTTACAACTGGCTCTTCGACAAATGGTATGTGGCCAACCGTGGTACCAAGCCAAGGACTGTCGCCTTGCGTATTGTGCACGCCCTGTTGTTTGAAGGCGGACTGCTTGGATTTGGCATTGTCGCAATCATGTGGCTTCTGCAGATGAATTTTGTTCAGGCATTGCTGCTTGATATCGGCTTTGCGATGTTCTTTCTGGTTTACGCCTTTGTCTACAACTGGGTTTACGATCTGGTGTTCCCCGTTCCGGTCGCAAAAGCCGTTTGAACGTGTGGTGCTGACATAAGAACGCAAGAAAAGCCGGAATAACGCAAATTCCGGCTTTTCCTTTCAAACCAACGCAAACTATCGTTTTGATAGATCAGATGTCGTCGTAATCGACTGTTACATCGTCTGTTTTCGGTCTGGACTGGCAAGTGAGCACGTAGCCTGCCTCAATCTCCCATGGTTCCAGCGAGTAATTGACGGCCATGTCGACTTTACCGGAGACAACCTTGGCGCGGCAGGTGCAGCACATTCCGCCTTTACAGGAGAACGGTGCTTCTATGCCCAACCGCAGGGCACCATCAATGATGGTTTCACCCGGCTCCAGAGTGACGTCGTGGCGTGCACCATCAACGATCATGGAGACCTTTGCTTTGTGGTCTACAGCGCTGGAATCCTTGGCTTTATGGGCTGCGTGCGGATCACCGCCATCAGCAGGCACAAAGAGCTCGTTATGGATGTGTTCCAGCGGAATGCCATGGCTTTGACAGGCTTGTTTGGCTGCCTCAATCATATCGCCCGGGCCACAAAGGAAGACGTGGTCGATGCTGTTCTCACCAACGGTTTTGGTGATGAATTCCTCAATCTTTTCAGAGGTTAAGCGACCATTGAAGAGGCTCAGTTCCTGCTCTTCACGAGACAGGACATGGTAGACACTCAAGCGATCAAGGAAGCGATCCTTCAGGTCATCCAGCTGATCCTTAAAGATCACGCTCTGGGAATTCTTGTTGCCGTAGAACAAGAAGAAGTGGCTGTTCGGCTCGTCTTCCAGCACAGCCTGCACCATGGACATGATTGGCGTGATGCCGGATCCTGCTGCAAAAGCGGCGTAAACCCTTGCTTCTTCAGTGGTTCCTCTTGGCAGATTGAAGCGGCCCATCGGGGTCATCACGTCAATCTCGTTGCCAACAGAGACATGGTCCAGAGCGAAGCTTGAGAAGCGCCCACCCTCCACTTTCTTGATCGCAACGCGGATGTCATCATCCTTGGGAGACGAGCAAATGGAGTAGGACCGGCGGGTGTCTTCGCCATTAATAAATTCGCGCAGGGTGAGATACTGCCCTGGAATAAAAGAATAATCTGACTTCAGGTCCGCAGGAATCTCAAAGGCGATAGAGACAGCTTCCTCTGTTTCCTGATGGACTGACTTGATCTTCAATCTATGAAACCGTGGTGACATGGTTTCCTCCCTTACATCTGCCGGAGCCTTTCAGCCGAGCGGGTCAGATGCACTTGAAATAATCAAAAGGCTCAGAGCAATCGTTGCAGCGGTACAGCGCTTTGCAAGCAGTAGAGCCAAACTCGGAAATGCGACTGGTGTTGGCAGAGTTGCACTTTGGGCAACGGACTTGCTCCTCGCCAAACAAGGCCCGACGCGAAGCCTTGCCGTTTGGAGGTGCAATGCCGTAAACCCTTAGCTTTTCACGCGCTTTTTCTGAGAGCCAATCGGTGGTCCAGGCTGGCGTGAGGACGGTTTTGACGTCCACCCTCTCAAAACCAGCGGTGAGCAGAGCCGCTTCGATATCGAAAGCGAACATGCTCATGGCCGGGCAACCGGTGTAGGTTGGTGTGATAGTCACCTCTACAGAACCATCTGCCTGCACGTGCACATCGCGCAAGACACCAAGGTCCTCTATGGTGAGCACCGGCACCTCAGGATCGGGTACATCGCACACCGCATCCCAGGCCTTTTGATCCAACTCAGATCTCAGAATTTTCGCTGCAACTGCCATGGGTTAGCTCCCGATCACCACTGGGCTTGTGGGAACGAGCGCTGCAGATACTGCATCGGCGACAGGATATGTCCCAGATGCTCACTGTGCTCGCCCTTACGGCCACCTGTCTGCATCCAGCTTTCAGTTGGACGTTCCAGATTGGCGCGTGCCAGAACCGTGTTCACCGTCTCGTCCCATAAGTGCTTGATAGACATAGGATCTACAGCAACTTCTTTGGCAACTAATGATGATACAACTTCGTCACATTCAAACATCTCGCCGGTGTACATCCAGAGGAACTCCAACGCATCACTTATGCGATTGTGGCTTTCCTCGGTGCCGTCTCCCAGACGGATCACCCACTCAGCAGAATGGCGCAGATGGTAGGTTGCTTCCTTTTCTGCCTTTGCGGCCAGACCTGCCAGTTGTTCGTCTTTCGAGCTCATCATCGCTTCCCAGAAAGGAAGCATAAACGCGGAGAAGAGGAACTGGCGCATGATGGCATATGCGAAGTCATCATTGGGCTGTTCGACCAGCAGAAGATTATTAAACTCCCGCTCAACCCTATGGAAACACAGGGCATCTTCGTCGCGGCCTTTGCCTTCGATTTGCCCTGCATAGGTGTAGAGCTCACGGGCATGGCCGATGAGATCAAGCGCGATATTGGTGAGTGCGATGTCTTCTTCCAGGTGAGAAGCGTGACCACACCATTCGCCCAGTCGCTGACTAAGAATTGCGGTGTCATCAGCCAGCCGCATGCAATATGTAAATAGTGCCGTATCTGTCATCATGGCCTCCTTACATATTCGCGACTTCGTCAGGCAACTCATAGAACGTTGGGTGGCGATAGATCTTTGAAGCTGTTGGCTCAAACATCTCGCCCTTCTCGTCCGGATCATTCGCGATGATTGCCGCAGACGGGACAACCCAGATAGACAGCCCTTCTCCGCGGCGTGTGTAAACGTCTCGCGCTGCCTGCAGAGCCATCTCCGCATCAGCTGCATGGACAGAACCTGCATGTCTATGAGACATGCCATTGCGCGCTCTGATGAATACTTCCCAAAGTGGTGTTGCTTGTTCGCTCATGTTCTGCCCTCCCTTAAGCAGCTGATTTCTTTGCGGCTTGCTTTGCAGCGTACGCCTGCGCAGCCTCGCGCACCCAGGCACCGTCCTCATGTGCCTTGATGCGGTCTTTCATCCGCTGCTTGTTGCAGATGCCATTGCCTTGAATGGTGTTGTAAAACTCGTCCCAGTCCGGTTCACCATGCTCCCAGTGCCCCGTTTCCTCGTTAAGTTTGAGGTCAGGATCCGGCAGAGAAATGCCAAGAACCTTTGCCTGAGGCACAGTGGCATCGACGAACTTTTGACGGAGCTCATCGTTGGTAAAGCGCTTGATCTTCCACTTCATGCTGGCGGCTGAGTGCTTGCTGTCCTTGTCAGAAGGACCAAACATCATCAATGCAGGCCACCAGAGGCGATTGACGGCGTCCTGAACCATCTCCTGCTGCTCTGCCGTGCCTTTCATCATGGCAACGAGAAGATCGTAGCCCTGACGCTGATGGAAGCTCTCTTCCTTACAGATGCGGATCATTGCACGGGAATATGGCCCGAAAGAACAGCGACATAGCGGGATCTGATTCATGATCGCGGCACCATCAACCAACCACCCAACGGCCCCAACATCCGCCCAGTTGAGGGTTGGGTAGTTGAAGATGGAAGAGTATTTGGCTTTGCCGGTCAGCAGCTGATCCACCAGTTCCTCGCGAGAAACACCCAGAGTTTCTGCGGCGGAATAGAGGTAGAGACCGTGACCACCCTCATCTTGAATCTTGGCAAGCAAAATGGCTTTGCGCTTCAAAGACGGAGCCCGCGTCACCCAGTTGCCCTCTGGCAACATGCCAACCACTTCGGAGTGCGCATGCTGCGAGATCTGCCGAACCAACGTCTTGCGATAGGCTGCTGGCATCCAGTCGTTGGGCTCAATCTTCTCTTCACGATCAATGCGAGCTTGAAAAGCAGCAAGCTTCTCTTCGTCCTCAACGCCAGCTTCAACAGCCGGGTTGTTCAATGCTTGCGTGTACATAGGTAAGGTCCCTCCCAAGAGCACACCAATGTTTGTCTCCGCCTCAATATGTCACAGAATATCATTCTCACAAGTATTTTCTGTAACATTTAAGGGTGCATTTTAGGATAATTCTAAATTCGCCAATGATTACAAAGGTTGGAACCGTTCAAAAAAAGCAGGCTCAGGAGGTGGCAGCGTGCCTTCTGCATTCTTGGCGTTAGAATCAAGCCAGATCTCACCGTGGTCTCTGAGAGTGTTGTAGATGCCTGCTGCAAGCTCTCGTGCAACACTTCCCGCCCACTTTTCTGGCAGAGCTTGCAGAGGCAATTCCGGGTCTCTGAGAACCAATCGCCGAAGGTCATGGATCAGTATGATACGGATGATCAGAGCTGTTTCCGGCGCAATAGGAGCCCGCGCGCCACACTCAAGAAGCGCTTGCAGGCCGCTGTAGGTCTCGATGAACTCGTGATAACCCTGTTGTAGGCTTTCCAAATTCCAGGCCTGCCGGGCAAGCTGCACAGCTTTTTCTGGCGGTGCCGTGGATTGCATAAACACGATCTTGTCGGAGGATCTGGGCAGTTGATGTCCGATGTTTGGTTTGATCAAGACGTTCGGTGCGATCACGCCAAAGCCTTGATCTGTCAGGTGTTCCCGGCGTTCAGCCCGCCCCTCCCCTTCACTCAGAATTGCCGTGATCCAGTTGCCATTCCCGTTTGCCGGACCACGGGCATAAATGCGCGGCGTTGCCTGATCAAAAGTCTCGCGGCCCATTTTGGTAAGGCGATAGAACGAGTTGCGACCGATGCGTGTGCGCTCCAGCCAGCCATCAGTAGCCAGACGAGACATGGCGGTGCGGACCACTCCGGAGTTGATCCCAACCATCTGCATGATCTCGGTGATGTTTCCCATCCAGAGCTCGCCACCACGCGGAGCGACGCAGTCTCCAAAGATCGAAATGATCATGGACCATGAGCGGATCGGCTTTTGCGCGTGAAAGCGATCAATGAGCTTTTGTTGTTCCGTTTCGAGAATGCTCACGTTCACACGCCTTTTGAAGTTCAGAAGCTGCATATTTGTAAGGGGTCAATGCGCTTTTGTGCAAGTCTCTGTTTGAAAAGAGCAATAATGAGCAAGGCAAAGAAAAAGCCGGAGGCGTGAGCCTCCGGCTTAAATTCATCTACTCAACAAGGCCAGCTTACTTTGCAGTTGCGTCAGTGATGCGACCAGCCAGTTTAGGCTCGTATGCACCGCCCTGCGCTTTCAGGAAGTCAGCAAGTACGAACTCAAGGCCTGGGCCGTAGTCGTATGCGTTTTTACCTTCTGCTGCAAAGATCTTGTAGCCGTCACCACCGTTACGAACGTAGTTGTTGGTTGCAAGCTTGTAAACTTTGTCTGCTTCAATTGCAGAACCGTCTTCCAAGGTTACTTCAACAACACGCTCACCAGCAGGCTTGGATGCATCGAAGGTGAACTTCAGACCAGCAACCTGTGGGAAGCGTCCGCCACCTTCTTCGATCTTGGACAGACCGTTTTCCAGAGCAGTTTTGATGAACTTACCCTGAAGTTCGAAGGTCGCCAGAGTGTTCTGGAAAGGAAGAACTGCCAGAGCTTCGCCCATGGTTACTTCGCCAGCGTCGATAGAAGCGCGCAGACCACCACCGTTGGTGATTGCGATTTCAACGCCTTTGTCTTTGGTTGCTGCAAGCATAGCGTCAGCTACGAGAACACCCATTTCACACTCACGCGCGCGGCAAGACTTGCGGTCACCATCTACTGGTGCTGCAGTTGCGCCGATAACTTCGGTGCGAATTTCGTCAAGCGGACCAGCAAGTTCTGCGATACGTGCTTTGGTTACTTCGTTTTCAGCAACCTTCGCGTCCATGATGATTGGCTCGCCAACAGCTTCGATCACGTTGCCGTTGTCGTCAAACTTCACGTTCAGCTCACCAAGGAACTTGCCGTAAGCGTATGCAGATACGATCGCAGCTTTCTTTCCGTTTGGAGCTTCAACCCAAGTTGGGTATGGGCCTTCAGCACGGTCAGAAGTGTTGGACAGATACGTGTTGGTGTGACCGCCAACAATCACATCGATACCGTCTACAGCAGCAGCGATTTTCTTATCAACGTCATAACCGGAGTGAGACAGAACGATGATCTTGTTCACACCCTGCGCCTGAAGCTCAGCAACGTGTTTGTTAGCTGCTTCGATTGGGTCGTAGAATGTAACATGATCGCCAGGGCTGGACAGCTCATGAGTATCATCTGGCGTCAGGCCGATGAAACCGATTTTTTCGCCGTCACGCTCAACGATGGAGGTAGGCTTCAGAACGCCGATCAGCTTGCCTTCTTTGGAGAAGTCAGCGTTTGCAAGAAGAACCGGGAAGTTCACGATATCCATGAAGCCACGCAGAACTTCCGGACCATCATCAAACTCATGGTTGCCGACGGTCATTGCGTCGTAACCAAGAGTGTTCATGAACTCAGCAGCAGCCTTACCTTTGTAGTAAGTGTAGAACAGAGAACCCTGGAACTGGTCACCACCATCCACGAGGATAGAGTTTTTAGCAGCTGCACGGCGCTCCTTGATTGCTGTTTCCAAACGGGCAGTGCCACCCAAACACTTGCCTTTTGCATCATCCTTTGCGGAACAATTCGAGTCGTACTTGTTGATTGGCTCAATGCGGGAATGGAAGTCATTCGTATGCAAAATGGTCAGATCAAATTCTGCCATAGCCGGCGCGGAAACGCCAAAAGACAACAAAAGCGCAGTTGCGCCCAAGAGATGCTTTTTCATAGGTCTTGCCTTTATTCAATTGCCCCAAGCAATTTAACGAGACGGCTACGCGAGAATCTCTATATCCGCGCAAACCTCCCAAGAACACGCTCGGTACAATTGCCCATAACTGTGACAGGCACAAGACTAAAGGAGATATATTTCGCCATCTAACTGAAAAAAAATTCAGAGCCTGACTTTTTAATCGCGAGCCCTATTAGTACCTATTACAAGGGGTAGGATTGTTGAGAATCCTTATAATATATCAACTTGTTGGCTCAATAAATCAGAGGTAGAAAACACCCGAATTTGGTAAAATTTATCGAAAAAACCCTTAGATTCTCGAAATATTTATCCCCAAATGCTCAGTGCAGAATACGTGAATTTTCTAGGTCAGTGATATCAGATTCAGAGAACTCTTCCTCAACCGCGGGTACGGAATAATGACCACTCAACCACTTGTTGAGATCCACCTGTTTACACCTGTCTGAGCAAAACGGCTTTGTTGCCTCTTGCGCTGGTTTCTCGCAGATCGGGCATTTTACTGATGGCTTCTTCATCATCTCTCTCAACTGCTAGTTTTGATCTTCGCAGATATGGCTGTTCACCTATCCGGCTCAGCAGAGCATCTGCCAGTGCCTCTAGCCAGAAATCTACAGGACATCAAGAGATAAAATCAGATCATTTTGATGGTTTTGTCGAATTTGGAGTAACGTCGCGTCAGCCCTCCCCTTCACAACTGCAAATTATCTCCTAAATTTAAGGCGTTAAACAGTTTAGGTGCAAACAACTTTGCAGTAATTAGAGTTCAGACTAAGATTAGCCATAGGCAGGCACTTTTGAACATGTTCGTATCCTTATCCGAACACCAGAACCACCTTTCAGGGATACACTCTGAGTTCTGCATGGATTTGAAAGTATCTCGCGAACACCGGGGAAGCGTATAATGAACAATGAAGTTTCTTGGATCCTGACAGCGCACCTGGCCACCGCGGAACCGAAAGTCTTTGAAGGACTAATGGTGGAGATGGTGAAAGCAGTGCAGCAAATGCAGGGTGATACCACAGCTTATGTCTGGTACCTGAGCGAAGACGGGCAATCCTGCGAGATTTTTACGAGCTTCAAGGACAGCAACTCAGCAATGTTGCACCTGACGTGGTTCTCCAACACCTATGCCAAGCAGTTTATGGACACATTGCACCCAACAGGCATGACGGTTTATGGCAAACCAACTCAGGAGCTGCGAAATGCACTTGCGAGCCTGTCACCACGATATGTGCAAACTGTGGGTGGGTTTGCGCGTTAGCCTTCTCCTGCCTATGCTGCAGGTACAGCGTCTTCGTCCCATGTTTTTTGAGTTGGATAGCCAGCTGACTGTAAGAGGCTTGCGGTCTCCAGCAGAGGCAAACCGACAACGCTTGGGTAAGATCCAATCACACGCGCAATAAACGCGCCAGCGAGGCCCTGAATAGCGTAGCCGCCTGCTTTACCACGCCACTCCCCTGAGGCGAGGTACTTTTCAGTGTCATGAGAAGACAAACGACGGAAACGTACGCGGGTTTCAACCAGTTTTGTGCGAACTACGCCATCAGGCATGTTCACGCAAACGCCGGTGTAAACCTTGTGCATGCGACCGGAAAGCAGTTGAAGGCAGACGCTGGCCTGCTCCTTACTCTCGGCCTTTGGCAGGATGCGGCGTCCTACTGCAACAACTGTGTCAGACCCCAGGATGATGGAATGCGCTTTTTCGTCATCCCGGTCGATCAGAACACGTGCAGCGGCTGCTTTGCCGCGTGCAAGTCTTTGAGCCAGCGCGCGCGGGCTTTCCCCACGCACAGGCGTCTCATCAATATCTGCAGGCAGGAGGAATTCCGGTTCTATACCAATCTGCTGAAGCAACGCCAGACGACGTGGTGACCCGGAGGCCAATACTAACGGCAGTTCTTTGGTCATATGCCAGTTCCCCGATGAATTACAGACCAGAGCTCAACTAAGGCAGGCTCATCATGAACCCGCGCTCAGTGGATCGCTTATTTGTAGCGATAGGTGATACGACCCTTTGTCAGGTCATATGGCGTCATTTCCACGAGCACTTTATCGCCAGCCAGAACGCGAATACGGTTTTTACGCATACGACCAGCAGTGTGAGCGATAATTTCGTGATCGTTTTCAAGTTTCACACGAAAAGTCGCATTAGGAAGGAGTTCGACGACGACGCCTGGAAACTCCAGCATTTCTTCTTTAGCCATTAGGATTCCTGATTAGTTAAATGGAATTTTCGCGGAACCTACCGGATAACTCGCCAAAAGTGAACAGGCTACCTCCATTTCTTGGAGGGCAGTTTGACGAGTTTTACCGCTTATTCCTTGTTTTGGGGTGGAAAACACATGCAAAGGCCACGCGTAGAGTATTTTCAGCAGCTTATTGCATACGTTGTTCTATCTTTCTCTTAAGCGTATCACGCACCGCTCTGTACGCATCCATGATTTGTGAACGGCTTCCTGTTGCCACTGTCGGGTCAATCGTCGGCCAGTACTCAACATCGACGTGCTGTGCGCGTGTCAGCTCCAATGCCATGTGGTGGGCCTCCGGAGCAAGCGTAACAATGAGGTCGAACCCGTCTTCGGCCAGATCCTCGAAGGTTTTTGGATGGTGATTGCTCAGGTCCATCCCAAGCTCATCCATAACAGAGTCGACAAACGGATCACGTTCGCCTGCAAAGACGCCACAGGAGCGCGTGTAGACCTGTTTGGGGTAGAGCAGTTGGGTCAAGCCCTCTGCCATCGGAGAGCGTACGGCGTTCATTCTGCAGATAAACAGGATGGAACTTGGCCGTGACATAAACTCGGCCATACTTACCCCCGGTGCTGCAAGGCGCAAATGAGCGTAAACAGTCGTCGGGCGGTTTGATGGTCGATGGTGATTTTCCCTTTCAGGCGCTCTTCCAATATGCAGGCGCCGTCGTCGTGTAGTCCACGACGCCCCATATCGATTGCTTCGATCTGCTTTGGTGAGGCACTGCGAATTGCATCGTAGTAGCTCTCACAGATCATGAAGTAGTCTTTAATGATCTTCCTGAAAGGGGTGAGCGAGAGGATGTGGGTTGCGATTTCGCTGCCCATTTCATCCCGAACTCCCAGCACAAGCTTACGCTTGATCATAGCCAGGTCCAACCGGTACGGGCCCTGATCGGGCCCGACCGGAGAAAACATGTTTTCCTCTACCAGATCAAAGATCGCAATTTTCCGCTCCCGCTCGACGTCTTTGTCGGCGCGCACAATAGAATCCGGATCAAGGACCACCTCAAAAAGGCGTTCTATTCCTTGTTGTCTCTGTTCTTCGTTTACAGGGACTTCCTTATTCATCAAGCGATCTTTTCCGTCCTGGATCAATTAACTAGTGGTTTAAGCGAATAGAGACTGAACGTCCATGCGCCTGCAGACCTTCCACTTCTGCCAGTGTGACGGCCGCAGGGCCGATCTGTGCGAGGTTTTCCGGGTTACAGCGCAGAAGCGAAGTTCTCTTTACGAACTCCAGCGTAGACAGACCAGAGGAGAAGCGCGCCGAGCGAGCCGTCGGCAGCACATGGTTTGAACCGCCGACATAATCACCGATCGCTTCTGGTGTGTAACGTCCAACAAAAACTGCGCCAGCATTTCTCATTTTTGGCAGCAGTGCATCAGGGTCCTCAACACACAGCTCAAGATGTTCTGGTGCAAAACGGTTGGAGAGCACCATTGCATCGTCTAAATTGTCAACGGTGATGATCGCTCCGAAGTCATTCCAGCTCTGACGCGCAACGTCTGCACGTGGCAGCGTGGTGAGCTGACGCTCCACGGCCTCTTCTACAGCTGCTGCCAGTTCTTCGCTGTCCGTGATGAGAATGGACTGCGCAACCGGATCATGCTCTGCCTGAGAGAGCAGATCGACGGCAACCCAGTCCGGGTTGTTATCTTTGTCAGCCACGACGAGGATTTCAGATGGGCCAGCTATCATATCGATGCCGACAGTTCCGAATACGCGGCGCTTTGCTGCTGAAACATAGGCATTGCCCGGACCAACAATCTTGGAGACCGGCGCAATTGTTTCTGTGCCATATGCCAGCGCCCCAACAGCCTGAGCGCCGCCTACGCGGTAGATCTCTGAGACACCAGACATCTTAGCTGCTGCCAACACGAGTGGGTTGAGCACGTCATCAGGGCTTGGAACCACCATCACGATGCGCTCAACGCCAGCAACCTTTGCAGGCACGACATTCATCAGCACAGAGGATGGATAGCTGGCAAGACCGCCAGGGACATACACACCAACAGCTTCCACAGCAGTCCAGATGGCGCCCAGCTCTACGCCGATGGCATCTTTGTAGGTGTAGCTTTCGGGCAGCTGCTTTTGATGGTGGGAACGAATACGATCATGGGCAAGCTGCAAGGCTTCCAGTGTTTCAGCAGGGATTTGAGCAACAGCTGCCTCTATCTCCGCTTCAGTTACTTTCAGCTCGTCCATAGATTTGGCCGACATGCGGTCAAATTTGTTGGTGTATTCGAGCACAGCTGCATCACCGCGCATTTCGACATCCCGCAGAATGTCGCGCACGATGTGATCCACATCCTCTGAAGTTTCCCGCTTGCTTCCAAGCAGGGCACGAATTTCTTCTTCGAAACCTTCAGACTTTGAGGAGAGCTTAATCGCCACGTTATCGTTCCCAATTTACTATAGTTCCCGGGACTGTTCTTCCCGAGATGATGTCAGAATTTTCGAAATGCAGTCCAAACCTTCAGGTTGTATCGGGATTTTACGAAACTATCCCGCGCTTTCCAACTAGCCTTCTAGATCATGTTCAGGTCTGCTTTCAGTTTCCCAAACGGAGCCCAGATCTGCCAATTGCGCTTCGATGCACTCGATATTTGCTGCAATAGCAGCCCCACCGGAAAACTCAAGCTTCAACTGACCAGCCGGTGCATTTGTCTCTTCAAACAGCACACAGAGCAAAGACAGGACCATGTCTTTGTTTGTTTGGTTGATTTTCTGAGCTTTGACCGCATCCACCCGCGACACAGAAAGAACAGACCGCGCCCGCATTCTTCGTTTCTGGTTGTTTTCGTCTGTTTCCCAAAGGTATCGATTCATTGTCAGCACCAGGCGGCGCTCAGCAGGTAAGTACTTGATATCTGCGAGTTTCAGAACACTGTCCTGCACCATGGAAGAGATGATCTGCAAATCTTCCTGATCCAGCGCCATCAGCTTCATTGGTTTTACCTGTTCCATATTAATCCCTTGCAGATTTCCCTAGCCTCACGCACCGTATATAGCGCGAGACATCCTTACTATTACAACAATTTACAGAAAAACATCTATGAATGAACGCAGCAGATTTCAAGCATGAAGGTGTGATCCAGTTTCTTTGAGAAAATCTCCATGAAAAAACCCGGACTGAAAAACAGACCGGGTTCAAATCATTTGCTTCGGTTTCGTTAGGCCGAGATACGCTCGATCACGGCACCGCAGCGAGACAGCTTCTCTTCCAGCCGCTCAAAGCCGCGATCAAGGTGATAGACACGACTGACCGTCGTTTCACCTTCCGCCGCCAAACCAGCGATGACGAGAGAAACAGATGCACGAAGGTCTGTTGCCATAACCTGAGCGCCGCGCAGGGTTTCAACGCCCTCAACAGAAGCCACCTGCCCGTCCAATGTGATCTTGGCGCCAAGGCGTGCCAGTTCCTGAACGTGCATGAAACGGTTTTCGAAGATGTTCTCAGTAATCTTGCTCACACCCTTGGAGCGGGTCATAAGCGCCATGAACTGCGCCTGCAAATCTGTTGGGAAACCCGGGAACGGCTCAGTGGAAACGTCTACCGGGCTGATACCAGCACCGTTGCGTTTAATTTTGAGACCCATATTGGTTTCAGTGATTTCTGTTCCGGTCTGACGAAGGACATCCAGTGCACCTTCGAGAAGATCGCCGCGCGCGCCTTCCAGAGTGACTTCACCGCCTGTCATTGCCACTGCCATGGCATAGGTCCCGGTTTCGATACGATCAGGAATAACCGGATGGCGATGTGCGCCCAGGCTGTCTACACCCTGAATATGGATTGTGTCGGTGCCAGCACCTTCAATCTTTGCACCCATGCCAATCAGGCAGTTTGCAAGATCGGCGACTTCTGGTTCCTGAGCGGCGTTTTCGATCACGCTCTCGCCCTTGGCCAGTGTCGCAGCCATCATGACTGTGTGTGTTGCACCCACGGAGATTTTCGGGAAAACGACCCGACCACCCTTCAGGCCGCCCTTGGCATCTGCCTGAACATAGCCGCGATCCATCTCGATATCAGCACCGAGTGCCTTCAGTCCGTCGATGAAGAAGTCAACCGGACGCGTCCCGATTGCACACCCCCCTGGCAGAGACACACGGGCTGTATGCATACGTGCGAGCAATGGACCGATGACCCAGAAGCTTGCACGCATTTTGGACACCAGCTCATATGGAGCTGTTGTGTCGACAATGTTGCTGGCATTCAGGTGAATGGTCTGGCCAGTCATTGTATCCTGACCTGCCCGTTTGCCGTCGACCGAATAATCTACACCGTGATTGGAAAGAATCTGAGTGAGAAGTGCGACATCACGCAAGCGGGGCACATTCTCAAGGGTCAATGTATCTTCGCAGAGCAGTGACGCGATCATCAAAGGCAGCGCAGCATTCTTCGCGCCTGAGATCGGAATAACACCATTAAGCTGATTGCCACCAACAATACGAATTTTGTCCATACTTCTATAACCCCAATAAAGCCCGCGGCGGGAAACACAAATTTGAAGAAGAATTGATCGTGTCCACTAACATCAGGGCTGTGGCATAAGCAAGGCAGCGCTTCTGCCTAGTTTCTTCCCCAACGGTTTTCCCCAATAGATCCTGCTGATATTTCGCATTAGCAGGATTTACAAGGACCGCAACATCCTACTCCGCCCAAAACCTGCAGTTTTCGGCGAGATTTCCATATATTTTCAATTTAGCGATAAATGCTAGATTTTTACTTAACGCCCTCGCGATTGAGCAAAGCGCATGCAGCAATCTCTAGGCTTCGTCAGTGTTCTTCTTAGCTGCCTGTTTTCTGCGACGCAGATTGGCGCGTAAGGCTTCGGCCAAACGATCTGCTTTCGGGTCGCTTTTTGGCTTTGCTACGGACTTTGACTGGTTGCCCGTTGTTTCGGTTTTCTTTGAATCTGTCATGCTCAACAGGTACACGAGGACGAGATTGAAGCCAAGTGCCCTAATATACGACAAGTGCATGGCAATGCTCTCATTTCACTGTGTTATTCAGTTTCCACAGAACTGCCAATAAAACCCCTTGCAGGTTTAAAAGGGTTATGACATAAGCCTCCTCGTTCCGAGGGCGCTGCCTGCGGAGCACTTACCTCGTTGCAAAATACGCTGGTTTGGAAGATACGAGAAGCACTTAAGTGCTTCATATTTATGCGATGCTGCCGTAGCTCAGGGGTAGAGCACTCCCTTGGTAAGGGAGAGGTCGAGAGTTCAAATCTCTCCGGCAGCACCATTCTTCTAACAGCACTGCACAAATTTCGGCGC
>NZ_LMCK01000127.1:0-70140 GCF_001623165.1 Pseudovibrio sp. WM33 | reverse complement strand
AGGTCGAGAGTTCAAATCTCTCCGGCAGCACCATTCTTCTCTATAATCGACCGTTTCACCGATTTACGTCATGCGCATTGCCTTCCTGTTGCGCGTTCTGTGAAATCTGATTTTAAAAAATCACTGAATTTTAGAACAATTTACAACTCTGCCGTGAGCCCTCTCTAACGCGCAGACTTTTCTGAGGGCAAGCAATCGCACTTATCAACGGTAATCCATCGATAATCCAAAGCGGTCGCGAAACAAACAAACTCACCCGAACACATAAATATCAGTTCAATGAAATAAAATTCCACGTTCTTGAGCTGAGCTCTACATGCCTTTGCGGCACTGTGCCTGAGATGCAACGTGCCACAATTCGACCAAATTTCATCTTGGAGTTGGTTTACATGTGGCGGGAGTCCTGCGACGTTTCTGTGGTCTTGGGGGCGTATTGGGGTAGTTTTCCAACCAACCGTTTTGCGGATCGGGGAAGAGGGTATGCCTCCCAAGCACACTTGCATGAGCTCTCGCGCAAGTGTCCGCTGATATTCATTTTGTTGGAGTTTCAGGAGGTAAAAATGGATCAGGCAGTCATCGACGCAGATGTCCCGACAGCAGCACACGGAAAGTTTTCCGAAGCAGAGTTACAGATGCTTCGCTACCAACTTGAGGAAGCAGAGTTCGCCAAACTCATTCGATTGGTATCCAGTCTTCCATCAGAGAAATGGGATCAAGCGATCAAGGCCCTCTCCGCTCTGTAGGTGTCATAGATGATCCACCTTGGGGGCAACTCAGCGCCTCCGAGGAGGTTATTGCATGCCTCATTGCGAAAAAAGAAAGCTCAGACCATCGTGGCTGAGTTTGCCTCGCCAATGATGCTGTTTCCGTCCCAGTTCTTTTTGTGTCCGCGGATTTCACGCGGTGCCGGACCGAAATAACCTGCTGTTTTCACAAAGTCTCTTGGCTGAAGAATAATCGATGCAATGCGTTGATAGAGCGCTTTGGCAGAAATCGGCTTACACAGCAACTCGTGGATGCCCAGCTTTCTGGCTTCGATAATACGGCTGCGTTCGGTATGGGCCGTGACCATAATAATCGGGATATAAGCGTACGGATTATTCTGGGTACGGATCATGCGTACCATGTCTGCCCCGTCGAGAATTGGCATAACCCAGTCGAGAATCAGGATATCCGGATTAGCGCGATCCATCGCTTCCAGACCAGACGCTCCGTCTTCCGCTTCGACGATTTTCCGGGCTCCAAACCCTTGAAGCATTGTACGCAGAATTGTGCGCATATAAGCGCTGTCTTCAACCACCAAAAACGATAAGGATGAGAGGTCTATACTCACGCAGTCATGCCCCGGTCACTTGACGTAACCCAATTAAATTAGAACAGAAATTCAGTTATTAGTTACAAGGTGTGGCAGAGAACAAAACAAATTGCAAGACTGCCCAATTATAGTTCTATGTCAAAGACTATGTCTGCGATATATATAGGCTGATATGCGTTAGGTGAAAAAATCCTTTGATAAATCCGCAATTCCATGGACCGCGTCAATGTGTCCTTCGACAGGGATAAGGATTATCGCTAAGTTTAGGCTAACTCTAAAGTATCGCCGAATAATACCGCCGCAATATAAGGGGCAAAAAATGGACTACCAAAATATCTTCAATGAGGCGATTGCTTCTTTGAAGGATGAAAAACGGTACCGCGTATTTGCTAATCTCGAACGCATTGCAGGGCGTCACCCACACGCACTGTGGCGTAAAGAAAATCAAAACCTCCGTGAAATCGTCATTTGGTGTTCAAACGACTACCTGGGGATGGGCCAACACCCTAAAGTTATTGATGCCATGACAGAAACCGTTCAGCGCATGGGAGCTGGCGCAGGCGGTACGCGTAACATCTCGGGCACGAACTACCCTCTGGTACAGCTTGAAGAAGAACTCGCAGACCTCCACGGAAAAGAAGGCGCCCTCGTTTTCTCAAGTGGTTTTGTTTCCAACGAAGCGTCCATTTCGACAATTGCAAAGTTGCTTCCTGATTGCCTGATCCTGTCTGACCAGCTGAACCACGCTTCCATGATTGCGGGTGTTCGCGGCGCAGGGACTTCTAAGAAAGTATGGCGTCATAATGACCTTGAGCACCTTGAAGACCTGCTCAAGTCTGCTGGAAACGACCGCGCAAAGCTGATCGTGTTTGAATCCGTGTACTCCATGGATGGCGATATCGCACCGATCGAGCGCATTTGTGACCTTGCCGACAAGTACAATGCGATGACCTATATCGACGAAGTGCATGCTGTTGGCATGTACGGTCCGCGCGGCGCAGGTATTGCTGAACGTGACGCCGTCATGGATCGCATCGACATTATTGAAGGTACACTGGCGAAAGCATTCGGTGTGATGGGCGGTTATATCACTGCTTCTCAGACTATCATTGATGCGGTTCGCTCCTATGCTCCAGGCTTCATCTTTACCACTGCTATTCCACCAGGACTTGCTGCGGCAGCAACAGCTTCCATCAAGCACCTGAAGGAATCCGGTGTAGAGCGCGAAGGTCAGCAGCGTCAGGCACAGCGCACAAAAGATGTACTGAAAGCAGCAGGCCTCCCTGTGATGCCTTCTGACACACACATCATTCCAGTGCTGGTTGCTGATCCTGATCTGTGTAAGCAGGCAACCGATCTGCTGTTGGATAAGCATGGCATCTACATTCAGCCAATCAACTACCCAACAGTTCCACGCGGCACTGAGCGTCTGCGCATCACTCCGGGCCCAGTCCACAACGATGCCCTGATTGATCATCTGCGCGATGCTCTGGTGGATGTTTGGCAGACTCTTGAGTTGCCATTCACCGATGCTCCAGCGGAAGAAGATCTGGATGCTGCGCAAGGCCAGGCTGTTTATCAGTTTGCTGGCGGTTAAACGCCACCTCAATTCATTGTAAAAGGCCGGCAAATTTGCTGGCCTTTTTTGTTGCTTATAAAGCTGCAAAGAAAAAGGCTTGAAGCGGGTCGCTTACAAGCCTCTCATTTCATATTTCATTTCGCTAAATACAGCTCGTGACGCTGAGGTCCCTACTCAGGAAACCTTGCGTTTTGCAGCTTCTATCGGTGTACTGTTTTCCTGCAAATCACCATCATCCAGTATACGCCATTTCGGCCCTTCCATATCATCATACTGACCAGAGCGAAGGGACCATAAAAACGCTACCAAACCTGCGCCACCAAGAAACAACGCAATCGGAATGAGGTAGATTAAGACTTCCATAGTTCTGTTCAGGCCTCCGGATTAGGCTGAGTAGATGAGCCTGCGAGCATTCTCAGGCGTACAGCGTTGAGCGTCACAATAATGGAAGAACCCGACATAGCCAAGGCTGCAACAAGAGGTGTGACAAAACCTAGCACTGCAAACGGCACTGCAATCAAGTTATAGACAACAGAAATGGCGAGATTTTGGTTCATCACCCAGCGCGCTTTCTTCGAGATTGTCAGTGCGCTCATAACGGGCGCAAGGTTATCTCCCAGGAAGACTGCATCTGCGGCTGCCTGACTGACGTGAACTGCTGAAACGGGCGAGATGGATACATTTGCTGCCGCGAGCGAGGGGGCATCATTGAGGCCATCACCAACCATCAGAACCTTCTTGCCTTGTGCTTTCAGTTTTTCGATATGGTCGATCTTGTCTTGAGGCTTCATAGCAGCTTGCCAACTTTCAACACTAAGCATCTGCGCTGCGTGTTCGACTGCACCTTTATGGTCACCACTGAGAATTTCAATTGTGTAGCCCGCAGTTTTGAGCTTCTGGATCGTTTCAGTTGCCCCTTCCCTCATAAACTGGCCAACGGGAAGCAATTGTGCAGGCTTGTCTCCAGATTGGAAAGCGACAAAGGAGGCATCCGGTTGCTGCGTTTTTGCTTGTTCGAGCTGCTCATCAGAAACACCGCAAAATGCGGGAGAGCCTAGCTTCGCACACATTCCATCGACGACAGCTTCCACCCCTTTGCCCGCACTCTCTTTTGCATCTGGCAGTGCTTGTTGTGCGCCGGTTGCTCTTGCGATGGCCTGAGACAATGGATGTGAAGAAGACAGAGCAAGACGACCAGCCAGCTCCAGTTGGTCTGCTGAAAGGTCATGTTTTTCTGAGAGTGAGGTTTCTGGAAGTGTCAGTGTGCCAGTTTTGTCAAACACGATGGTATCAACTGTCGCCAGACGCTCAATCGCATCACCAGCATTCAGCAGAACTCTCTCGTTAAAGAACAAACCACTTGCAACAACTTGAACTGCGGGTATCGCCAGTCCCAGAGCACAAGGACATGTGATGATGAGTACAGAGATCGCGATGACCAAAGCTGGTTGCCATGCCATACCAAGCATGATCCAGCCCACGAGCGTCAGAAGCGCAGCGGCGTGCACGACGGGCGCGTAAAGCTGTGAGGCGCGATCTGCGATATGAACGTACTTGGAACGACCTTCCATGGCCGTTTCCAGAAGTCGGTTCACTTCATCAAGCAATGTGCCTTTGGCTGCAGCTGTTACCTCAATCTCCAACACGCCGTAGGTGTTCATCGTACCTGCGTAGACAAGGTCCCCTTCCCCAACGGGCTGCAAGAGGGTTTCACCTGTCACCAAACTCTGATCGACTTCTGATATGCCCGTCGAGATTTTGCCATCAACGGAAATGCGTTCACCGGCTCTGACCAAAACGCGATCACCGACGGATAACTTTGACAGAGGTACATCGAGTGCACTGCCGTCCTCTTGTATCTTTGCAGCGCTCTCAGCTTTCAAAGTCGCGAGGTTTTCAGCAAAAGAACGCGTTTTTCTGCGCATGAGATGATCGCAATAACGCCCGACAAGCAGGAAGAACAGCAGCATCACCGCGCTATCAAAATAAGCGTGTTCGGCTTCCTGAACAGTTTGCCACATGGACAGACCAGTTGCGAGCAACACACCGATCGTGATCGGCACGTCCATGTTCAAACGACCTGTTTTCACTGCCATATAGGCACTGCGGAAGAAAATGCGGCCAGAGTAAACGACGGTCGGCAATGCAATGAGTGCAGAAATCCAGTGGAAGAACGACCGGGTCTCTGGATCGATATCCGATGCGTTACCAGACCAGATTGAGATGGATAGCAGCATGATATTCATTGCTGCAAAGCCAGAAATAGCCAGCGCCCGCAAGATCTCTTTGCCGACGACATCGCCACGCGACTTCACCTGCGCAGGATCAAAAGGATACGCTTTATAGCCCAGCCTTTGGAGAAGATCGACAATAGGAGATGGGTTGGTCTTTTCGCCATCCCAGTCAACTGAGAGGCGATGGGATGATAGGTTCACGCGCGCTTTTTCTACGCCATCCAACTTCTGGAGGCCGCGCTCAATTTCGTACATACATGCAGCACACGTAATACCGTCGACGGCAAGGTCCATATGAGCCTTGCCATCGTCGGTGTTTGTTACGAATGCAGCCCAATCCCTTTCAGGCGCAGACATGCTATTACCGCCTTACTCAGCGAAGAAGATCTTGTTTTTGGAACGGAAAATCGGAAGCGTCTTGTCGCTTCGATCCGCGATTTCTACGACCACGTTCCAGTTGCCAGCGCCAATGCCAGATGCATTGGCTACATATTCACCCGCGGAGCGCTCAGACAAGATAAGATCCTGATCAGCTGCTGTGATTGTTGGGCGATGTAGTTTAACGGTTACCATTTCACCGGTGATCGGAGCACCGGCTTTATCTTTTGCCAAAACGCGCACATGAGCAGAACCGTCGCCATTGCGTTCAATGGCAGCATTTACGCTCCAGTTAAGAGCGGCTTGAGCATTCGCATTGGCGATTTCTTTGTTGTATCGCTGGCTTACCTTATAGGAGCTATCGACTTCCAGTCCTGGGAAGGTGTCAATTGCGATATAGACCATAACAGCATTCATTGCAGCGATAGCGCCGAAGAACGCAATGAGGCTGAACAGAACCGTGCGGCCGGTAATCTGCCGAGGTTTACGCGGAGACTTGTGGTCTACAGCCATTGTCATATCCTAGCTCCTTTTTGGCGGCTCATAAGATGGGGGGTGAGCTTCGCCTTTTTGATCGTTTAAGTGATAAGGGGCGTACCCCTTATCACGCAAGTTGAATTAGGTGCTTTTACAGCCTGTGACGCCTACTTGCCGGGTGCCCGGAAGAAGTCGCTGATCACTGTTGTTTCACCAGTCTCTGTGTCCACCAGCTTAAAGCTCATAGGCAGAGAACTTGGCATTTCGACACCAGCTGGAGAGAACACGAGTGCTCGTACAGAACGGGTCGTGTCAGCATCTACCGACAAACTCAGTTGAGTATCCTTTGTCACGTCATCCGCATTCTTGTGAATGCCCACAACTTCAAGGGTCGCCCCTTTAGGCATGTCCTCAACACTCAGCGTAAAGGACTGCTCGTTGTTGTGTTTGTTCAGCAGGCGAAGCGAGTAGCCGTTTCTGAAGGACCCGTCACTTTGTTGAACGTAGAGCGGGTTCCGGTCATGAACGACAGACAGATCCGTCATGGAACGGTTGAGCTGTGCGTACAACATCACACCCGCAATCAACGCAATGATTGCTGTATAGACAACAGTACGAGGACGGATCAGACGATAAACTGATGCCTCACCTCTTTCGCGGCGCTCAATGTTGTCGTCCGTGTCATACGCGATCAGACCCGTTGGCTTGCCAACCTTAGTCATGATCGAGTCACAGGCGTCGATGCACAAGCCACACTGGATACAATCGAGCTGCGCGCCTTTACGAATATCGACACCTGTCGGACATGCATAGAAACACTGGTTACAGTCGATACAGTCACCCGCAGGCAAGCCATCTGCGATGCGTTTTTTGCTCTCTTTCAAGTGACCGCGAGGTTCACCACGGTCATAACGATAGGTTACGTTTAGAGCGTGCTCGTCAGTGAGAGCTGCCTGAATACGTGGCCAAGGACACATATACACACAGACCTGCTCACGCATGTGACCAGCCAGCGAGTAGGTGGTGAACGTCAGGATTCCAATCCAGACGTAAGCAGAGAATGCAGCTTGCCCTGTTGCAAGATCATATACAAGGGTTGGTGCATCCGCGAAGTAAAGAACCCACGCCCCTCCGGTCCACCAGGCAATCATTAGCCAAAGAAAATGTTTTGTTCCCTTTTTGAGAATTTTTTCTGCATTCCAAGGCTGTTTGTCCAGCGTAATCCGTTTGCGGCGATCGCCTTCAATCATGCTTTCTACGCGAAAGAACAGGTCTGTCCAAACTGTCTGCGGGCAAAGATAACCGCACCATAGGCGACCTGCGATCGCGTTCATCAAAAACAGAGCTACCGATGCAATGATGAGCAAACCGGCAAGGTAGTAGACTTCCTGCGGCCAAATTTCGAGAAAGAAGAAGTAACCTCTTTTTCTCTCAAAATCGACGAGAACAGCCTGATCAGAGAGCAAAGGCCCTCTGTCCCAACGAATGAAGGGAGTAAAGTAATAAATTCCAAGGGTAATAAAAAGGATTGCCCATTTGATTTTCCGAAAACGGCCTTTTACCTCCATGGGGTAAACTTTAGCCGCTGACGCGAACCAGGCTTCGTCCTCTTCTTTATCGATGGGTTCAACTTGGCTAGACATAATGTCTTCCTCAGTTGGCGATGTGCTTTGTGCAAGTGAAGCGAGGGCACTTACGCGTCCTCGCTTATGTCGTCATCTCAAAAATATTCAGAGATCTTATTGACCGCCACCGAGAGAGTGAACGTACACAGCCAGTGATTTAACTGTGGTCTCACCCAGACGGTCGATCCATGCAGGCATCACACCGTGACGTGGTGCATTCACCTGCGCGATGATGTCTTCTACAGACTTGCCATAGAGATAGGTTGGTGCTGTCAGGTTCGGAGAACCTGTTTCCAAGTCGCCCTTGGCGTTTTCCATATGGCAGGCAGCACAGTTCTCTTCATAGATCACTTTGCCCGCTTCCAGATCAACGCCTTCTTGCGTTGGCAGACCAGCTACAGAACCGACATAGTTTGCAACCTGAATAATCTCTTCTTTTTCAAGCAGCTCATCACGACCGAATGCAGGCATTTCCGCATACCGGGTTTCGTCATGCTCTGCACGAACACCATAAGAGATAGTGGTTGACAGGGTGTCCAAATCGCCACCCCAGATCCAGCTGTCGTCCTGAAGGTTTGGATAGCCCTCAAAGCCTGTCGCACCAGTTCCATGACAAGGTGCACAGTTGTCACCAAATGCCACTTCACCCTGAGCCATAGCAAACTCGAGCAGTGCCGGAGTATCACGAATTTCTTCGAGAGACGCTTCAAGAAGCATCGTGCCGATTTCTGCTCGTTCTGCAGCCGCTTTATCAAAATTCTCTGTTGCTACTGCACGCTGGCTGTAATCCAGAAGACCCTTTGTATAACCGTTGACCAGCGGCCAGCTTGGCATGAGGATCCAGTAGATTACAGACCATACGATGGACCCGTAGAACATGTAGAGCCACCACTTAGGAAGCGGGTTATTGAGCTCTTTCAGGCCATCCCATTCGTGACCAGTGGTTTCGATACCCGTTACCTGGTCGATTTCCTTTTTGTGCTCAGCCATTAGTCATCCTCCCGAAGCGGGATCTGTGAAGCATCGTTAAAGCGCTCCCCATTGCTTGGCCAGCAAGCGTAAAGAACTACACCTGCAAAGATTGCCATGAAATAGAGCAGGCCACCAGTTTGCGCGAAGTGTGCGAGAGCGGTGTACGTCGCGTCCATCATCTTCTCCTTAACGCAAGTTGGCTTTTTCGTCATAGAGGCTAAAGTCTACGAGCGTGCCAAGCATCTGCAGGTAAGCTACAAGTGCATCCATCTCCGTGATTGCATCTGGATTTCCGTCGAAATCCCGAACTACGACATTACGGTACTTGCCCTCTGGATAACGTTCCAAGAAACCTTCCGCAGCATCACTATCCGGCATTGCCTGCGCCATCATGTCCGCATTTGCATTTGCAATCTGTTCGTCAGTGTAAGGCACGCCGTAAAGCGCATTTACCTTAAGATTATTTTCGATTTCGATCTTTATCGGAGAGAGCTTGGCATCCATCAGGAATGGGTAACCAGGCATTACAGAAGTCGGAGATACTGAACGTGGGTCAATCAGGTGGTCTCTCTGCCATTCGTCAGAGTACTTACCACCCACACGAGCGAGGTCAGGACCAGTACGCTTAGAACCCCACTGGAATGGGCGATCATACATAGATTCCGCAGCCAGTGAGTAGTTGCCATAACGCTGCAGTTCGTCACGCATTGGACGGATCTGCTGTGAGTGACATGCATAACAGCCTTCACGCACATAGATGTTACGTCCAACAAGCTCAAGCGGCGTATAAGGGCGCATACCCTCAGTTTTTTCGATCGTGCTCTTTAAGTAGAAGAGAGGCACGATTTCTACGAGACCGCCGATTGAGATCATGATGATGATGCCAACAATCAGGATCAGCGAGTTTTTCTCGAAGATTTGGTGTTTTTTCCAAGCAGACATTCGTGATCTCCCGATTATTCCGCTGGCGTCAGAGCAGCTTGACCTGCACCTTCGCTCTCAACTGCTTCACCGG
This sequence comes from Pseudovibrio sp. WM33, assembly GCF_001623165.1. NCBI lineage: Bacteria > Pseudomonadati > Pseudomonadota > Alphaproteobacteria > Hyphomicrobiales > Stappiaceae > Pseudovibrio > Pseudovibrio sp. WM33. The sequence continues at coordinate 60,545 of NZ_LMCK01000127.1, read as the reverse complement.
CACGAACTGTCATTACGAGGTTGTAAACCATGACGAGAGCACCTGCGAGGAAGAGCAGACCGCCGAATGCGCGCATGACATAGAACGGGTACATCGCATCAACCGTTTCGATGAAGGAGTACTCAAGGAAGCCGAGGCTGTCGTAAGCACGCCACATCAGACCCTGCATAATGCCGGATACCCACATTGAGCAGATGTAGAACACGATTCCCAATGTTGAGACCCAGAAGTGCCAGTTAACCAAGCGCAAAGAATACAATGACTTATTGTAAAGCCAAGGAACCAGGCAATACAGAGCACCGAAGGAGATGTAACCAACCCAGCCGAGTGCGCCAGCGTGTACGTGACCAATCGTCCAGTCGGTGTAGTGCGACAGGCCGTTCACAGCGCGGATGGACATCAGAGGTCCTTCGAAGGTCGCCATGCCGTAGAATGCAACGGAAACAACCATCATACGCAGGACAGGATCTGTCCGCAGTTTGTCCCAAGCACCTGACAGGGTCATCAGGCCGTTGATCATACCACCCCAGGATGGCATCCAGAGGATGATGGAGAAGGTCATACCGAGCGTGCCCGCCCACTGAGGCAGAGACGTGTAGTGCAAGTGGTGAGGACCAGCCCAGATGTAAAGGAAGATCAGAGCCCAAAAGTGCACGATTGACAGACGGTAAGAATACACCGGACGCTCAGCACGCTTTGGAATAAAGTAATACATGATTGCCAGGAAACCAGCAGTCAGGAAGAAGCCAACAGCGTTATGGCCATACCACCACTGCACCATCGCATCTTGAACGCCACCCCAAACAATATAGGATTTAGTGGAGTAGATGCTGACAGGAATAGCCGCATTGTTGAACAAATGCAGAACTGCAATTGTCACGATAAACGCGAGGTAGAACCAGTTTGCTACGTAAATGTGAGCTTCTTTGCGGCGCCAGATTGGCCCCAAGAATGTCAACAGGTAAGCCACCCACACAATAGTTAGCAGCAAATCTGCGTACCATTCTGGTTCGGCGTATTCTTTACTCTGTGTAACACCAAGCAGGTAGCCTGTACCTGCAACAACGATAAACAGATTATAACCCAGAACAACGAACCAAGGCGAAATCGCACCCATCAAGCGGGCCTGACACGTGCGCTGCACAACGTAGAACGATGTTGCAATCAACACGTTTCCGCCAAATGCGAAAATCACGGCTGAAGTATGGAGAGGACGGAGACGCCCAAAATTGGTCCAAGGCAGATCAAAGTTCAACGCTGGGAATGCCAATTGCGAAGCGATAATCACGCCGACTGAAAAGCCTGCGATACCCCAAAAAACAGAAGCCCAAGTCGCAAATTTTACGGGCCCCATATTATAGTTCGGTTTGCCGTTAATCTCTAACGGTGCCGGATTGTTGTTTCCGTCGAAGTATCGGCGAAAAATAAAGAAGATACCCGCCAGTGATGCTAATGCAATCAAAGCGGTATGAAATGCCAAGACCTGATCCCAGGTTTTCCCTGCAATGATCAGACAGAAAATCGCTGCTACCAAAAGAAGTACGGTGTAACCGCCTTCTTCAAGTGACAGATATCTGACTTTCCGCTCACCCATGATGTTCGCCCCATATAAAGTAAACAAGTTCGTCCAGATAGGACTACCTGAGCGTAGTTCTATGGGTGGCAAATTGCCCCGCCCTTGATACATGTCAAAAAGAACTCGAACAAAAAAAATAAAATTACTCTAATTCGCAACTACACCCCCCATTATTGGGTTTTCGTCATATATTACATAATTTTAGGGTAAGATGCGTTGTTTTGGCGCAGCTTGAAGTGAGTTTCACTGGTTCCTGAAAAAATTAGCGTAATTTGATAGGTGAAGTGGCGACGGCACGTATACATGGAACCATGATTAGTTAGATAAGTTCTCGTATCCATCCCGCAGCGCACCAAACTCTCGCGGCAAAACTCGACCTAGGTCGCAACCGAGTTTTCCGTGGGATCTGTTTTCTGTGCGGAGATTGGCCCCAGCACGTATCTGGTTACGACCGGCATGAATGCTAAAAGCCCCATAAAACGAGCTAACTGGTGCGTGGCAACGAACACCGGATCAATGTCCAGCAGGATCGATATAAGAAGCATTGCTTCCATACCTCCGGGAGCAAAGGCCAGAAAAACCTTATCGAATGAGATGTCCAGAGCCCAAGACGTCACCAGCGCTCCTGTTAGCGCAACTGACAGACTGATCGCAAACACCACAAGAGACGTGCCAAGCATGGGCTTTAAGGTGCTGCTGTCCATCTTCCCAATATAAAGGCCTACATTGGTTCCCAGGATTACGTAGCAAGGTATGGCAAGCCGAGCAGGCAAAGTAAACTCTAAAATCCCCGTTGAGTTAAGGGCAGCACTGGCAAAGAATGCTCCGGTGAGCAGTCCAGCAGGTGCCTTCAGCCTTAAGGCCAGCACTGCAAAGATCGCGCAGACCAGAAGAGCAGCTATGAGTTCAACTGCAACCGTTGGACTGAACGCCACTTCGGCATCTTTAGTTATAACGTCGGCTGCCCCATTTGAATCGACCATATTTGTGACAATCAAAGGCAGAACAGCAATCAAAAGGAAGAGGCGCACGAGCTGGACAATCATAATTCGGTCCATGGGCGCTCCCCTCTCAAGGGCGAGCGCAGTCGTCATTCCCAGTACGCCCGGCAAACCTGCGAAGAATGCCTCATCCCTACCCCATTTGCATTTCTTGTAAGCGTAAAGGTAGACCGCTGAGGTGATGCCGCCGACAACAGCACCCAGTGCTAACATCGACAAAGGCCACAAAGAGGCCCCCTCCCAGAAATCTGGAGAGACTGCAGTCCCCATTGCAGCGCCGATAAATATGGAATTTATAGAGGTTAGTTGCTTGGGAAATGTGAAATCCTGATTAGCGATCAAAGGCAGAGAAAGAGATTTCGCCAGAACCAAGACAACCATAGGCCCTGCCAGAAAACCAGCAGGAAGAGAAAGCAGTTCAAAGACAGCAGCTCCTGCCCCTCCAAGCGCAAGAACTCCAACTAAACTCAGAATGTCTTTTCCGCTCACGGCTTTACCTCCTCATGTCGTCACGACACAAGAAGTACAAATCGCAATTCATATGATCAATCTTGATAGAACCAATCAATATATAATTTCAACCAGAGAGTTTAGAACTGTTCGCAAACAGCCACGAATTGCTTGAAGGGACTTGAGTTTTTTAAAAACTCGGTGTTGTTGACAGGGATCAAAGTTCAATTAGTCCATTTGCGTATGGTAGCGTCATGACCGATCTAGAGCAAAAATATGCGTCCTTGAACGTACCCCGTTATACCTCCTATCCCACAGCCCCTCACTTCAGTGAAGCTGTGACGCCGTCTCTCTATGGTGACTGGCTGGAGAGTATTCCTCATGACACTCCTTTGTCGCTTTATCTGCATGTGCCGTTTTGTCAGGAAATGTGCCATTACTGCGGATGTAACACCAAGGCGACACGCAAGATGGCGCCGGTGCTTGCGTATGTGGAGTTGATGCTCAAAGAGATCGACCTTGTGCTAAAGCGCCTTGGTACAGGCCGTCTGGTGCACCACATCCATTGGGGTGGTGGCACACCAAGCCTCGTTCCGCGCGAAGCCTTTTTGAAGATTGTCGAAAAGCTGAAGGACAACTTCGTTTTCTCCGAGGACATTGAGCACGCGATCGAGCTCGATCCGAGAACCGTTGGTGATTATCTGGCCGAGACACTTAAGATGGCTGGCATCACACGGACCAGCTTGGGCGTTCAGGACTTTGATGAAGACGTTCAGAAACAGATTGGCCGCATTCAGCCCTACAAAACAGTGATGAAGGCTGTTACCGCTCTTCGTAATGTTGGATTGAACGATATCAACTTTGACTTGATGTACGGGTTGCCGGGACAATCTGAGCAGACAATTCGCGAGACAGTTGAGTACACCAAAGAACTTGCGCCGGGCCGTGTTGCTCTGTTCGGTTACGCGCACGTGCCTTGGTTCAAGAAGCACCAGCAGTTGATCAAGGAAGAGAACCTGCCGGGCGCGAACGAGCGTATCCGCCTTTCTGACGTTTCTCGCGATGCTCTTGTCGATGCAGGCTATGAAGTGATCGGTCTTGACCACTTTGCTCTGCCAACGGATGAGATGGCAATCGCTTTGAAGGAAGGCCGCCTACGCCGGAACTTCCAAGGTTACACCACCGACACAGCTGATACCTTGATCGGCTTCGGTTGCAGCTCCATCGGCTTCTTGCCACAGGGCTATGTGCAAACGACACCATCAGCTCGCGAATGGGAGCGTATGGTTGTTGATGATGTACTGCCGATCAAGAAAGGCATTGCCGTTGATCAGGTTGATCTGTGTCGTGCTGAAATCATCATGCAGCTAATGACCTACTATGAGGTCGATTACGCAGCCACTGCAGAAAAGCACGGATTGCCAGTTAGTGAGTTTGACAGCATTCCAGCTGACATGCAGGATATGATCGATGATGGCGTTGCGACCCTTGAGGGAACGGTTGTTACGGTGACTGATGCAGGCCGACGCTATGTTCGCGTCGTGGCAGCGGCGTTTGATACTTACCTTGCAACTCAGCAAGCACGGCACTCTGTCGCGGTTTAATCCCGATCGGATCCAAAGATGAAAGAAGCGGCCTTTATGGGTCGCTTTTCTTTTATCCGGACAACAAAAAAGGCGCTGAGTTTTCAGCGCCAGTTTCATTCATGTACTGCGGATGCCTTAGTCGGACAACTTCAATCTTACAGTGAGCTTCTTAGTGCATGCCAGTCAGCTGACAGATGCCACAGATGTTGGTGATGTGGATGCTGTCCTGCTTTTCAACCTTGATCAGACCGCGACGCTTCAACTGAGAAATCACGCGACTTACGGTTTCAATGGTCAGACCTAGATAGTCGGCAATTTCCTGACGGGTCATGGACAGAGCAACAGTCTTGGTATCTGGTCGACCCTCTTCATTCGGGCCTGAGCAGCCGTGTCCACCACGATTTGGCACCAAGCTCATCAGGAAGGTAGAAACGCGCTCTAGTGCGGATTTACGGCCCAGCAGAACTGTATGTTCGTGAAGGATCTCCATCTGGGAGAGCAAGCAACGATTTACATAATGCTGCATCATCGGAGAAGTAGAGATCTCGCGGCTTTCAAAAACCTGCAGCTCAACTTCGGTCAGCGCTTCAGCTGTGCAGTCAAAGAAGTCACGGTTGGAGAAACCGAGCATATCGCCTTCACGCAGAATATAGACCACTTGGCGACGACCATCCGGAAGCAGCTTGTAGAGCATCATAACCCCACGCACGACTTCATAGAGGCGCTCTGCCTTATCACCTTCATAGAAAAGCACGTCATGCGCAGACAAACGCTGCTTACGACCAAGATGCTTTCCCGCGGCTTCTGGTTGCTTGAAGTTTTCCTGACAACCGTTGAATGGTGCCTGGCCATCAAGGTCGCTAAGCTTTGTCAATGTGGCCGATACCATAATCCCTCCTCGCGGACATCTCCGCAAACATCGTGCCTGGGCAAGTAGCGAGAACTATTCGTCTATTCTCTAAATGCCTCTTGGCCATGGCAAACATCCGTCATTGTTTGCCTGACCTGTTGATGCAGATTTACTGATTAGAATGCAACGTCAAAATACGCATTAAAACTTATGGAGCAGGTTCATATCTCAGTAATTTGATCTGAAACAATCGAATTTTTGCGTTAGATCAAGTTTATACGTACACCAATAAATCCTGTTCTTTCAATGGCTTACGAACAACAGGCGTTGTGGTGATTTTTGGTAAATCGCGCGTGATCTTCCAGAGAGGCTGGCCGCTGATTGCGACAATTTGTGGCGCCTCATCCAAAGCAGCAACCTTCTCAATCAGATCAGATCCTGCCAATCCGGGAAGATGCAGATCAACAAAGACAGTGTCATCTATACGAGGTGAAGCATCTGAGAGAAACGATTCTCCATCTGCAAAAGCGGTGCATGAGAGTTCGAGACTCTCAAACATCCTAGCAATTGCATCTCGCACAGATACATCATCTTCGACAATATAGATCACAACAAACCCCAGCGTTGTTCTCGTAGCTCATGAGACAAAGCACAAAGGTGCAGCACTTTGTCTCACCAGTCACCATAACCAAGCGCCGGGGTCTTGTAATGCGTAGTAACACTCGGGAATAACAAGATTGGCCGAAAGTATAGCCAGTCATTCCCTATGAAGTTGCGCTACATCAAGCAGCTGGTGGCTCACCCGTGAGGACGATACGGACGAGATCCGCAGCATTACGTGCACCAAGTTTTTCCATGATGCGCGCGCGATGAACTTCAACAGTACGTGGAGAGATCTTGAGGTTTCTACCAGCTTCCTTGTTGGAGGAACCGGCAGTGATCTCAGTCAACACCTGACGTTCGCGTGGCGTTAAAGTTTCTGCGCCTGGGAATGTCAGCGTATTTGCACCACTCGCCTGAGCGTTTCTGGAAACAGCTTCACGCACACGGGAGATGATGGATTCAACGTCAAATGGCTTTTCAATGAAGTCGTAAGCGCCAGATTTGATCGCTTCAACAGCCATTGGGATATCGCCCTGACCGGAAATGATAAAGATTGGTGCAGGGAAATTCTCACCATTCAGGCTTTTCAGAATATCAATGCCTGAGCGTCCTGGCATATGAACGTCAAGAAGAACACAGTTCGGTGTTTCTTCTTCTACCCCACCAAGAAACTCTTCAGCATTCGCAAAGGATTTTACGCGAAACCCTTCTGTTTCAAACAGCAGAGAAAGCGCGTCGCGAACCGCTGGGTCATCGTCAACAATATGGATCACAGACGGCATGGTCATGATTGCTCAGGTCCTTATTCTTGTTGTTCTAAGCAACAGCTTCAGCTTAGCTCGTTGCTTTTGAGTTTACCGGGAGCCTCAAAGTGAAGGTTGCACCTTTACCTTCCTCATATGGCTCTACAAGTAAATCGCCACCATGGTTTTGGGCTATACTCCGAGAAATCGCAAGTCCAATACCTAAACCGCGCCGCTTTGTCCCAGTAAAGGCCTTGAAAAGGTGCGACACTGCTTCCTCATCCAGCCCTGGTCCGGTGTCCATAACCTTAACAAACACATTGTCATCGTCGCGTTCGACAGAAACAACTACTTGCTTAACAGGTTGATCCTTTACGGCTTCGCCTGCATTTCGGATCAAGTTTACAAGAATCTGTTGTATTTGTACGGAGTCCAACTCAAGCTGGTAGTTATAGTCCACGAAAGTAGAGATGAACTCGACATCATCCGCTTCGTGCCCTACCCGAACAAGCTCAAGGCAATCATCAATGAGTGTTGCAAGGCCGGTTCCGATGCATTGCGGAGCCTGTCGTTCGACAAAGTTACGCATCCGCTGGATGATCTGACCAGCACGTTCAGCTTCCACCACAGCCTTATCCATCAGGCTGATCATGGGATCATCTGGCTGATCGGCAGCTCTTGCACGGCGCGCTGCCGTTTGCAGATAGAGCATCAGAGCCGTGAGTGGCTGATTAACTTCGTGAGCAATCGCTGCGCCCATTTCGTCCAACGCGTTCACGCGGGTCATCGTCACCAGGTTAGATTGCAGCACACGAAGGCGTTCTTCATATTCCTTGGTTGCCCTAAGATCTTTCAGGACGCCAATGAACTGATGACCGCTTTCTGTCTGAGCTTCGCCAACGGACAGTTCTATTGGAATTTCGGTTCCGTCTTTATGGCGACCGACAACTTCGCGGCCAATGCCGACAACTTTCGGGTCTCCGGATTTCAGATAGTTCCGAATGAACTGGTCATGCTGCTTAGCAATGGCGCTCGGCATCAATGTGTTGACATTCTTGCCAACGACTTCGGCGCTCTTATAGCCAAACATGTTCTCGCAAGCACGGTTATAGATCAGGATAGTTCCGTTATCATCTATGACGATGATGCCATTAACGGCTGTATCCAGAACACTGTGCAAGCATGAAGAGGAGACCATAGTAGTTTCCTAGTTGTTGTAGGCGTACCCGTACGCTTATCTAAACGGGTATCAGATGGGTATTTTGACTAATCAGCTATCCCATGGCCTGAGCTAGGTCAATCACCTAGCCTGCGACTGATTTAACGATTAATTTCCGCTAATTCATTGATATATTATGTAGGAGACAAGCGTTCTCTAAACCTGAGCGTGTAAGTTTGAAGTGTGAAGACATTGAAAGCGAGGCTGATCCCCGGCTGGATAATGCATTTACTTATTGTAAAACCCAGAGAACCCTTAGGTTAGTTTATATATAATATTATTTTACAAGTTTCGGGTCGCAACGCAAAATCATTGCGTAATTTGGAATAAGACTAAGTAGAGCAAACCAAAAGTAGTAAGCGTGTTCACCTATACGGCGCGTATATGTCGCAGGATATATCATACTCTGAGCCCAGGTTTTCCACCGAAGCACAACGTTTCTGGCTCTTTTCGTCCGGTATTGAAGTCTCCTCCTTGAGTCGCGTGCGGCAATTGAAATTTTATTTCGCCACTCACAAATCGGGGTCAGGAGATCGGGTCTGATGGTTTTGTGCCAGTTCTGTAAGTGCTTTGAAGTTGGCACGTATTGAAAACTCATGCTGCAGTTGCAAAAGGTTCAAGCGCAATCCGTTGAGAAGCAACAGCTCATCATGACCATGCAGGCGTTTGTGAACCGGTAAGCTACAAAAGATCTTCGAGACTTGTGTAGCCGCAATGTCTACAACACTGCGGGCTGGCACTAAAGCATCCGTGCGCATTTTGGTTGACATGTTCTGAGCTAATGCATTCCATTCCTGCGCCGAACAAACGGAAGCGTCCTGATGTTCGACCAGGATTTCCTTAAGCAGTTGCCCGATCATGCCAGCAAGATCCTGCGGGTCCATTCTCGTTTTTTGCCGCAACACAATGAGAGCCATTTCGCCGACGAGCTCAACAGTGATGGAGAAGGAGCTCCAGCGGGAGGCTTCCAGAGCCTGCTGAAAATCTTCCTCGCCAAGCAATGCATTCCAATGGACTCCAGCCCGAGAGCGGGAATATTCCTGCACATTCTTATAAGTCAGATACGCCGCACTGCGCCCAAGATACACCTTCAGCTTAACAAGGGTATCCAAGTCAGATCTATAAAAGAAGAAAGCATAGATGCGCTTCAGCCAGCTTGGACTGTCGAGAGATACATTCTCGATGTTTTCAAAGGCACCCAGCAGGTTCTCTTTGGTGGAATTGCGCTGCTGTCCCAACTTATAGCCTTTCGTCGTGGTCGGAAAAATCTACAGTTACAAAGACGCAATAACTCGTATTGAACTCTTGCCTTTCATAAAAGATCGGTCAACTGTGCAACATTGAGAGACAAAAAACACTTAATGGAAGTAACGGACTACCAGTCCGGCGGGGGAAGCATGCTTCAAGGTTGGATCGTAGTCCTTGTCGCTTTGGCATATATACTGCTCTTATTTGTTATCGCGAGTTACGGTGACAAAGTCGCCAAGAACCGCGTTAAGAAGACAAGAGGGCGGCCACTCATCTATGCCCTCTCACTCTCCGTTTACTGTACATCATGGACATTTTTTGGATCTGTCGGATCTGCCTCGAGAAATGGTTTCGAGTTTATTGCCATTTACCTCGGACCGATCCTTGTGTTCGCTTTTGGGTTTCCGCTGATCCTGCGGGTGATCCAACTTGCGAAGGCAGAAAAGATTACATCCGTTGCCGACTTTATTGCTGCACGCTATGGCAAAAACCCTATGGTTGGTGCGATTGTTACGTTGATCGCCTTTATCGGCATGATCCCTTACATCGCGCTTCAACTGAAGGCACTGGATCTGTCTGTCGGTACGATTGTGCTGCATCCCTTATTGTCGCTTGATGATGCAGAGATTTCGATCTTCGGTGATGAGACACTGATGATCGCCATTTTCATGGCCGTGTTTACATGGTTATTCGGCACCCGTCATATTGATGCGACAGAGCACCAAGAAGGCTTGATGCTGTCCATCGCGACTGAAGCCGTTGTTAAGCTCGTTGCTTTTCTCGCGATCGGCATTTGGGTTACCTTCATGCTGTTTGATGGGCCATGGGATCTCCTGCACGCTTCATTTGCCAACACCAACAGCTCACAGGACCTGTTCACGAATATCAATGCCAGCAAGTGGGCGGTTATCACCCTCCTGTCTTTATTCTCGATTGTGCTTCTGCCGCGCCAGTTCCATGTGACTGTGACGGAATACAACAGTGAAGCTGAGTTGAAACGGGCGACATGGTTGTTTCCAAGTTACCTGATCGCCATTAATCTATTCGTCGTGCCCATTGCTCTTGCAGGTATGACCATTTTGGGCAACACGGTCGACCCAGACATGTTCGTGCTGGCGCTGCCTCGTGCTTATGATGCTGACTGGTTGACCCTGCTGGTGTTTATTGGTGGTCTTTCTGCAGCAACTGCCATGGTGATTGTGACCACCGTTGCACTTTCCATCATGGTTTCCAATGATCTGGTGATGCCGATTATTCTGCGCCGGCGTAGTGAGGACGAGATCATTTCGACTTCAGGCGAAGACATGAGCCAATTGGTGCTGGGCATTCGGCGCATGTCGATCTTCCTCGTCATTCTGGGAAGTTATGTCTACTACCGCGTTGCGGGTGATAGCGCGGCTCTTTCGAGCATCGGCCTTCTCTCTTTTGCAGCAATTGCGCAGTTCGCTCCTGCCTTTATCGGCGGCTTAATCTGGCGCAGAGCGACGGCGCGCGGCGCGATTGCCAGTATGACAGCTGGATTTGCAGTCTGGTTCTACACTCTGCTGCTTCCAGTCTTTGCGCGGGAGAGTATCTTTGGCTCAAACATCCTTAGTAACGGCCCGTTCGGCATAGAGTTCCTGAAGCCTGAAGCACTGCTGTATCTTGATATGGACCCGTTTGTGCACGGTGTGCTCTGGAGCCTTTTGTCGGGACTGCTGTTTTACGTGGTCTTCTCACTCACGCGCCAACCAACTGCGATTGAGCGCATTCAGGCCAACACCTTTGTGCCCACTGGGATTGCACAGGCCCCTGCCCTGCGGAAGCTGCGAACAACAGTGACGATCGGAGATCTACAAGCAACGATTTCTCGTTATGTTGGAGAAGAGCGGACACAACGCTCCTTTGATACTTATGCTGCGGAGCATCGCATCACGATTGACAGCAGTGAAGAAGCCGATGCCGTGATCCTGCGTTTTTCCGAGCAACTGCTTGCCAGTGCAATCGGATCAGCATCCGCACGACTGGTGCTTTCTCTTCTCCTCAAACGGCGGGACCCGGGCACTCAGGAAGCCATCAAACTGCTGGATGATGCGACCGAGGCCATCCAATATAACCGCGACCTTTTGCAGATCGCGCTGGACCAAGTGCGGCAGGGTATCTCCGTTTATGACAAGGATCTGCGTCTGATCTGCTGGAACCGGCAGTATCGCGAAATGCTTATGTTGCCGGCCAAGTTTGGACAAGTTGGCACTTCGCTTGAGGAGATGATCCGCCATATTGCAGAAGCAGGCGAGTTTGGTGATGGCGACGTGGACGAGATTGTCGGCCTGCGCATGCACAATTTCATCAATCGCCAAGAGACCTATCAGGAGCATCTGGTCAGCACCGGAACAGTGTTGGAAGTGCGTACCAGCCCAATGCCTTATGGTGGCCTGGTTACCAGTTACACCGATATTACTGAGCGTGTTTTTGCAGAGGAAGCTCTTGCCCGCGCCAATGAGAATTTGGAGCAGCGTGTTCGTGATCGGACCGAAGAGCTGACGAAGGTGAATGAGCAGCTCGAGGCTGCCAAGAAGACAGCAGAGCTGGCTTATCAGGACAAAACGCGGTTCCTGGCTGCTGCAAGCCATGACATTTTGCAGCCGTTGAATGCAGCGCGACTTTACTCCTCTACCCTGACCGACCGTTTCATGGACGGAGACCCGGAAGACCGCAAACTGGTTAGCAATATCGAAGCATCGCTGGAGTCTGTGGAAGAGATCATTGGTGCCGTACTCGATATTTCCCGTCTGGATACCCGAGCGTTCAAGGCAGAGATTTCGACATTCCGCCTTGATGATATTCTCAATCCATTACGCGTAGAGTTTACTCCAATTGCTAAGGAAAAAGGGCTCAAGCTCACAATCCGCAGCACTGATGTTTGCGTGCGCTCAGATCGACGTCTTTTGCGGCGTTTGCTGCAGAACCTCATTTCAAATGGGCTGAAGTACACCACAAAAGGTGGCGTCGTAGTTGGTGTTCGCAAGACGAAGAACAACATGGCGAATATTGAGATCTACGATAGCGGGATCGGCATTCCAGAAAAGCAGCAGGAGCTGATTTTCAAGGAATTCCGCCGCCTTGATGATGGCGCACGCATCGCCTCCGGGCTTGGGCTGGGCCTTTCTATCGTGGAACGCATTAGTAAGGTGTTGGCGCTCAACGTGGCACTCAAGTCTCAGGATGGGAAAGGCTCTCGCTTCTCTCTTGCCATTAAAGAAGCCATGAGTGTACCGGTTGCTGCAAAACAAGCTCAGCCTAGTGCTATCGTCAGTCAACTGGCTGGTCTCAATGTGCTGGCTATCGATAATGAACCGCAGATTCTGGAGGGCATGGAGTCTTTGTTGCGTACATGGAAATGTAACGTGCTGACGGCTCCAAATGCGCAGGATGCTGCCAAGGCAATCTATGCCAGCAAGACACAACCAGACATCATTCTGGCAGATTACCATCTGGATCAGGGGACTGGCATTGAAGCCGTTGTGCACCTGCGCTGGAAGTTTGGCGTACACTTCCCTGCTATGCTTATTACTGCAGACCGAACAGCTGAGGTTCGAGCAGAGGCCTTTGATAAAGATATGGAGATGATCCATAAACCACTGAAGCCAGCTGTGCTCAGAGCACATCTGATGCGTTGTAAGGCAGCTTTTGGGGATACGTGATCTTTCAGGAGACATTTATTTGGCATTGCCAACAAAAAAGGCGCTCCAAAGAGCGCCTTTTTTCGTAGATCATCTCGAAGAATGCCTAGCCAGCGATGCTTTGCCACTGACCAGCTTCGATTTTTGCCGCTGCAATGACTGCCTGTGTCCGACTTTCAACGCCCAGCTTCTGCAAAATAGCAGAAACGTGCGCCTTTACAGTCGCTTCCGATACAGACAACTCATAGGCGATCTGCTTATTCAGCAAACCTTGCGAAAGCATCATCAACACACGCACTTGCTGCGGTGTTAAAGACGCGAGACGCTGAGCCATTTTGGTTGCTTCATCAACGGTGTTCAGGTCAATGTCTGGTGGAATCCAAACGCCTCCCTCCAGAACTACTGAAACACCATCCTGAATGACATCAATACCAAGTGACTTTGGAATATACCCGGACGCGCCAAACTCAATGGCACTGCGAATTGTAGTCGGATCTTCTGTTCCGGAAACGACAACAATTGGCACACCCACATATTGAGCACGCAAGTACATTAATCCAGAGAACCCTCGCATGCCCGGCATGGACAGATCCAGAAGGATCATGTCTACGTCTTCCTCCCGATCGAGAGCAGCGGTGACTTCATCAAGGCTCCCAGCCTCGATAATCTTTACCGATGCGAACTGTTTCTCGATTGTTTGACGCATTGCACCACGGAACAGCGGGTGGTCATCAGCGATAATAAAGCGGTGGACCGCGTTGTGCACGCTGTGCTCCTCCATTTCTTGTCGTGGACTGCCTCCAATGATCTTCGATCCGTCTCGTCGAAATAAGATCATCAGATTTGCAGTTTTCGACGCCTCGGGAGCATAAACGAGAATTTCGCAGCTCTCCCAAAACGCCACGATAGATATTTTACAACCTTAGAACTCCGCGGAGTTTCAACCGGTCGCATCCCCCTATACAAAAGCATTATGCGAAACAGGGAGGTGCTGGCAAGCATGAAGTTGATTGTTTTCACTCATCTCACGTACTTTTACCACAAAACCGTCAGTAATCATTAAGATATTGCAAGAAGGCATGCAGAGAACTCAAGAGTTGCTCCCAAAGTATGGGCTACCTAAATCGGGCGTTTTTCTGTTTTGGGCACTTCGAGGATTGGGGATTAGTATTAGGTAGTAGAATTTTAGTCTAGCGGTTCGCTTAGGGGACTGTAGAGTATGTATACGTTGGGTAATCATTACTGGAGGTGGGAGTGCGTACACCAAATAGAGTCGCCTACTGGACCAAAACACGTGCGCTCATGGCTGCAACGCTCATTCTCTGGCTCATCTTCTTTGGCGTCGCTGTCTTTTATGGAGCACCCGGCTCTGATCCCAATGCCCCTCAAAATGGATTGAGTGGGCTTTTCGGTTCTCTGTCAAACAGTTATGTGTGGGGATGCCTCCTGTTTTTCGTCGCCAGTATCCTGATCTCATGGTTTTGCGGTGCACAGGACAGGCTTGATGAAGGCAGCACTGGTTCATCTCAGCGACGGGGGAGCTCATCATGACACTCTCCAGTCTCGATCCTCATCCTTCGCAATACAAAGGCCTTCCACTAGCGCTTTCTCTGTTTACGCTCGCACTCTTTTTGCTGACTGGCTTACTTGCCGTTATGGAGAAAGCCGGTGTTGTTGTCGTGCTCATCGAAGCGTTGATGGCTTTGCTGCCATTGCTGGTATTCGCCATGGTGGGCGTTCTGGCACGGACCATGAAGCTCTCCGAGTATCATTGGGGCGGTAAGAGCGTGCCTGCTGGTTTGACAGGTGTGACCTTGGCTGCATGCTTTGTTGGCGGCAGCTTCTTTCCGCTGTTTCTCTCTGTCATTTTCCTGCCAGAATACATCAGTTTCCCAATTGTTTTGGGATGGGTGAGCAGTCTTGTCTTGTGTGCAGTGCTATTTGCCTCCCCTCTCCGGAAATTTGGTTCAGCGACGATTCCTGAGTTTTTGGGTGTCCGTTTGCAGAGTAATTTGGTTCGGTTGATTGCCAGCGGATTGGTTATTCTTGTTGGCATTCCTTTCCTATGCACCGAGATGTTGATTGGCGGTCAGGTACTGGCAACATCTCTCAGCGCGACCTCGACAACGGGTATTCTGCTCTTTTCTATCGTGTTGCTCATTTCTGTTGTGCTTGGCGGTGTCAGCAGTGCTGTGTGGACCCAGGCTCTGCAAGGCGTGCTGATGGTGTTTGCCTGTCTTTCTCCAGTCGTCTTGCTTGGGTTAGACCAGCTGACATCACCTATGATCTCTGAAAATGCCGGTTTCACCAGCGTTGTCAGCACCTCGCTCACAGAGCAACTCACTGCAATCATTGATCTTGAGAATACCAGTATCGGTTGGTTCTTAATGCAAGGTCCATATGCTGGTGGGCTCTGGCCGTTGATTGGAACAGCTCTTTTCTTTGCCATTGGCATGGCTAGCCTTCCCCACCTTCTCAGCAAATTTTTGGGTACTGGGAGTTCGTCGTCTTCTCGTCGTGCAGCCGGGTATTCTCTTTCCTTCCTTTTACTCCTGATGGTCGTTGGTTCGGCTTATTTCCTGTTGCTGGCAGATGAGCGGCTTCAGAGTTTGCTTGGGCCGAACGCATTGGATCAAGGTCATCAAAGCGGTCTCATTGCCGCGCTGATCAGGTCCGGGATTGTTGCAGCAGCACTTGCGGCAAGTTCGGCCCTCTTAATGGCACTTTCAACAAGCGTTTCGCGAGATCTCATTGAAGTTTTGGTGCTGCCGCGTGCTTCACTCAACCAGAAGATCGTGCTGGCACGTGTTGTGGTGCTGCTGATTTGTGCCTTTGTCACGTACCTGGCCTATAGCGAGAGCTTGTTGTTTCTGGACATGCTGACATTGTCGCTCTCCCTTGCAGCAGCTGCATTCTTTCCTGTACTTGTACTTTCATGCTGGTGGAGCAGGTTTCACGCAACTGCGGCTTACAGCACAATGCTTGCAGGCAGCTTAGCGACCTTGTTTTACGCTGTTGCGGTGACCAGTGGCTCTACCGGTTTCTGGTTTGGGTTTCCTGCGGAGATGGGCGGGCTGCTCGGTGTGTTCCTTGGGTTTGCCGTCGGAATTTCACTTTCGTACGTTACTTTTTCCGAGGATGAGCGGCATTTTCATCTGGCAAGTCTACTAGAGCAACCAGGTGAACGTGATCTCTCGGTAGATCCACCTGATACTTCTGACAAGGATGAACCAGAAGAACTCATAGAGATTAAGACGTAATTTTCAGAAAGTTGTAAGTAAACTCTTACAAACACTGAAGGTCGTTTGCAGTCCATTTACGCCGATTCAAATTTACAACTTCCGCTAAGTCGAATTCAATAGAGCTGCGTCTATAGTTTATCTCCAATAGAAGCCTAGGAGAAACCTATGGACGCTTTACAACGTGCTGCTCGTGCCAGCGTTGCTCGTATCTGCGGATTTTATTGCCTCGGCGTGCTCCTCATTATGGCAGCGCTCAGCTTTGATCCGGCCAGTTCCTTTCGCACAGGTGCCATGCTCGCAATCGCTCTGAGTGCTATGCTTGTTTACAAGGCCTGGATCATGCCAAACGGTAAGCATGACGGCGATGATGCGTGGGCCTTGATCAAGGGGCAGGACAGCAGCGGGCAAGACCCAAACAGAATGCAAAGCGACGCGCTACGCACCGCCTATCATGAGTATTCCAAGCGGGCGATGGTTGTCGCTCTGGGGCTCTGGTTCGTAAGCGTTGTGGCTAGTATTTCTGACTGACTGCTGTCAGTGGTCAGGAACCAAGATAATGCAGGGTCATGGAGCGTCGATGCGGCGCTCTTCTATGCTCGATCAAATAAATACCCTGCCAGGTCCCCAAATCCAACTCCCCGTCGACCACCGGTATTTGCAGAGATACTCCTGTGAGCATGGTTTTGATGTGCGCAGGCATATCGTCCGGGCCTTCATAGGAATGGAGCCACCCACCATTTTCAGGCGCGAGATTTGTCAGGGCCTTTTGCAGGTCCTGCAAAACAGTCGGATCAGCATTTTCCTGTATGGTGACAGAGGCCGAAGTGTGGCGAACGAATAATGTGAGCAATCCATCTTTTAATTGGAGCGACTTGGCCCATTCCCGGATCTCTTTGGTAACTTCATAAAAGCCCAACCCCTCCGTCATGAACACTAGTCGTCCCATGGACTGAGAAAGCTGCGTCTGACCACTATCAATGGTCCAGACTTCACAGCTGTTCTTCGTTTTTGACCAACCCGACATGCTGGAAATCCATCCCCTTATTATTCGTTAATTAAGATCGTGTCGTTGTCATTGACGCGAGATTGCGCAACAATTTCTATAACAAACATATTGGCAACATTTTATTGTCGCTTCCGGAGAAACTACATGTCCGAGAATTTCGCTCCTCTGTCGATAAGTCAAGAGGCCGTCGCTGAAGCAAAGGCATTTAACAAGAAAATGACGGAGCAGCTGCGCGCGCTTCCTGATCCATGGAGTTTCCCCCCTACTGTCACCCGTGAACGCCGGTTACAGGGGCTTGGTGCGTTTCCTATCCCCACCTACTCGGAGCAGGCTGAGGACCTGGAGATTGAAGGGCAGCATGGTTCTATTCCCCTACGGCTCTTCAAAGCTGATAAAAACTCATCAAATGGTGTGATTATTCATTTCCATGGTGGAGGCTTTGTGTTCGGCTCTGCCTCCTTTCAGGATCCTTACCTAGAGAGCATGGCGAAGACTACAGGGTTAGATGTAATTTCAGTTGAGTACCGGCTTGCTCCAGAACATCCTTTTCCGCAAGGGCCTGATGATTGTGAGGCGGCTTGCCATTGGGTTCTGAATGAAGGCGCGGGCCAATATGGCTGGAATGCCTTTGCTCTGACCGGGGAAAGTGCTGGTGCAACATTGGCTCTGACAACCGCCTTGCGCCTGCGTGACAAGCATGGGATGATCCCTTTTAAGGCATTGGTTTTGTTATCAGGTTGGTATGACATCGGGCTTACGCCATCTGCCCGCCTTTGGGGTGAAGAGGTGCTTTTTCCGACAACCCGTGACCTTCAGATGTTCGGGAGGCATTTTCTGCTTGGAGAGGAAAACGCGGAAGATCCAGCTGTTTCTCCTTTGTATGCCCGGCTGGAAGGATTGCCACCAACACTGCTAAGTGTAGGTACAGAAGATCCACTACTGGATGATACTTGTTTTCTCGCGTCCAAGTTGAAATCTGCTGAAGTGGAGACTTCACTTGAGGTTTATCCCCATGGATGTCATGTTTTTCAAAGTTTTGATCTTGCTCTTGCCAAGCTGAGCACCCAAAGGATAGATAGTTTTTTTCGGACGAAATTCGGTTCGACCTGACCTAATTATTAATAATTAGTGGGTTATCGCAGTAGCGCTTATGGACCGAGGCTGCACAAAGGGTTGGATATGGCAAGCTTAGAAACACTTCTCTCGTTTGTGAATACATGGGAATGCGACGAGAACGACCATTTGAACGTGCAGTTTTACTTCTCCAAATTTGAAGAAGCTGACCGTCAATTCAGAATGATGACCGGATTTAGCGAAGCACTGGTTGGTGCGCGGCGTGTTCGACACGTGCGTTACCATGCAGAGCTGGTTGCTGCATCCCTGATTACCGTGAAGTCTTATGTGGCCTTTGACGGGCCGCACATGCTCTCTGTTGTGCATGAAATGATTGAAGGCTCCACCGGGGAGATCTGCGCAACTGCGATTGATGGCTATACGCCAAATCCTAGTTCTGCAAAGCAGTTGCGGGCGCGCTTCAAAGATGTTGAGGAGAATATCTCCAAGCCAGCGGTTCCACGTGGCATCTCTCCAAGCCCGTTCTCTGGCAAACCAACCATTGATGATTTGCTCAAGAGCGGTGCGCAGATTACTGGCCGCTCAACAGTTCTGCCACGGAATCTGAATGCTGAACAGAAAGCTGAAGACGCATTTGCACTTGCCTGCTTCTCTGATGCAGCAGCGCATGTGTGGGAGCGGACTCCGATGAACACGGCGTGGTTGGATGAGAATGAATATGGCCGGGTTGCGCTGGAGCAGAAGCTTTCCTGGATCAGCCCGCTGAAGCTGGGGGATATGGCGCTGGTGATTTCTACGCTGACCAGCGTTCAGGAAAACACCTTCACAATCCGCCATCATCTGTTTGAATCTCGTACCAAGCGTTTGGCGGCGGTGTGTGATCAGGTGTCTATCAGCATGGATCTGAACAGCCGTAAGACTGTTCCTCTGACAGCAGATTTCCGCACAGCACTGGTGGCTTTACAAACACAGTAAGCTTTGCGATCAACGCGTTAAGAACCGCCTTCCTTTGAAGGCGGTTTTTTTATGCCCGCTTGTTACTGCGCTGGCTGTTCGTTTTCACCCTTCTGGAAATCGTCTTTCATTTCTTCGACAACAGAGAAGAAACGGCGCATGGCGTTTTCGGTGAACTCCAGTGCTTCTTCCAGTTTTTGTTCTTCTTCATCGCCGAACCAGCCTTCTTCCTGTTGTTTGACGATGGAAAGGTCGAGGCCTGCTTCGGGTTTGATTGCGGCGATACTGGCGTCTTCGGTCAGGGTAGCAAGTGCCTCTGAGATGCGTCTAAGTTCCTGACGCATCTTGTCATTTTCTGCTTCCAGACGGGTAATTTCGTCCTCGTAGACCATGATGCCGTCAAGGGAAGGCTGGCAGACGAGTTTTTCGGCCTTGGTGGCGCAGAGTGAGACTATCCCCGTGCGGGTATCGAGGCGAACCAGCCCTTTATCCGTCTGCTGCATTTCAAAGCGAACGGGCACATCCTGCTCAGTTTGAGCAAATGCGCCTTGTCCGCTCATCGCAAAGATGACCGCGAGAATTCCACTGGCCAGATAAGACTGTTTCACGATTTCTTCCCATCTCTGTTTCAAATCAATGACTTAAAGCGGTTGGAGATTGCAGCGCCATACCTGCTGGCAGATATGGCTTTCAGTTTAGCAGCAATCAGAGCGCCTTGACCATCTGATCAGACATAGGCGTGAAATGGGGACTACTCGAGGCTTTGATAAGGGCTGCGGCCACTTTTCAACGCATCTTCCAGAAGATCGAGGCGGTCTTGTCCCCAAAATGGTTCGGAGTTGAGCAGATAGGTTGGTGAACCGACCGCATTTGCCGTTTCAGCCATGCGGGAGTTGACAGTGTAAGCTTCCAGCATCTCATCAGACTTTCCAGCTGCGATGAGGTTATCCGCGTCCAGACCGAGCTCATTCAAGATGGCTGTCAGGACATTTTCATCGGCTGCGTTGAGGTCTTTTTGCCAGACAGCTTCAAAGACTTTCTGGGAATAAGTGCCAACCGGACCGCCCTGCTCCTGCAGACGAATTGCGATGGAATCTGCCAGTGCGATGTCCGTCGGGAAATAGGCTGGCTTGTAGTTCATTGAAACGCCGCGCTTTTCTGCCCAGCGCTGGAGCTCAATAAAACGATACTTCTGGCGGGCCGGATGGCGTTTGCCCAGAGGCAGGCCGCCTGTCAGCGGGAATAAGACAGCGAGATTGACTGGCCGAAAGGTTACTGTGACATCATAGTTTTCCGCGATGCGCAGAAATTCCTGATGGCCCAGATACGCCCATGGTGAAAGGTGCGTATAGAAGTAATCGATCTGTGCAGTCATGATTGTTCCCCAATGTAAACACTCAGCCTATCCTGTTGCAAAAACAGACCGATTTCAATGAGAAAGCCCTGTGCTGGCGTTCACAAAAACGCGCAGACCGTATGAGCAGCTGTAGAGTTTTGTTTTTACGGCTGTTTATCTGAAAACCGGTCACATTGGAGTCGGATACACATCAGAAACCAGCTTTGCGTTCTTATGTGCGTTGGTTTGCGTTAAAGGCGTTTTTTGTGCGTTGGTTACAAAAAAGCCCCCAAACTTCGCAGTCGGGAGCTTCATTCTTCATTGCTGAGCCGAGTTCAATCAGGCAGGCTCGTTCACAATGCTTGCGATCTTCCACCGGCCTTCAATGTTGATAAGCAGGTAGTGGCAAGTGAAATCGAAGACTGCTTCGCCTTCGTCATCTTCCTGCTGCCAGTCGAGGCTGACGCTCGCGGTGGAGCCGGAGATGTGAGAGGACACCACTTCGTAGATGGAAGAGGTTACATAATGCTCGCGGTGCACTTCCAAGAGTGCTTCGATGTTCTCGCAAAGCTCAGCCTTGTCGTTGAAGACATGGCCTTCTTCCAACTGCCAGATTACACAGGGAAACGCAAAGCAATCTGCAATCAGCCCGGCGTCATAATCCTCATAGGCATCTGCATAGCTATCAAACAACTCGGAGAGCATTAGTTCTGTTTCGTCCTGAACACTCATAGTGACTGCCCCTTTTCCCAGCTTATTGATGTGCCAGCATTTTTCACGAAGGTAAGGCTTCTGGAGCCCGTTTTCCCTTATATGCCGTGGATAGGGCTCAGTTTGCCAGTCCTTTTTTCAGAAGGAAACAAATTTCATGGGTATTTTCCGCTTTTTATGCCGATATCCCGACCACCTCACAGAATAAATCTCATGGTTTGACACCAATGGGATGAGTGAGATCGGTTTATCCCCCTCCCTTCTCTTCTTTGCTAAAATGTTCTTGGTTTGCCCCATTTCTGATTGGCACATGTGATCATTGGTGGCAAAGTGCGCTCAACTGTTTTCAGGATCGGACCTTTTCGTCGTTTATGACAGACACCTCTCACCTTCCCTCAGTCTTTAACAACTGGTTTGGCAGCCGTGGTTGGGCACCGCGTGCTCACCAGCTGGAGCTGTTTGACAAGGTGACTGCTGGCAACTCCGCCCTTCTGATCGCTCCTACTGGTGGCGGTAAGACACTGGCGGGCTTTTTGCCGTCACTGGTGGATCTGCATCACAAACGTCAGGCAGACAAGCGCAAGGCCGGAGAAGCAAAAGCTGCTGGGACAGGCGGTCTGCACACGCTTTACATGTCTCCCCTTAAAGCTCTGGCGACAGATATTCACCGTAACCTTGAGGTGCCAATTGAAGAGATGGGGCTCTCCATCAAGCTGGAGACCCGTTCCGGCGATACGCCCAGCCACAAGAAGCAGCGACAGAAACGTCTTCCACCAGATATTTTGCTAACCACGCCGGAACAGATCTCGCTTCTGCTTTCTGACAAGAACGCAGAGCGGCTGTTTGCTGATCTGCACTATGTCATTTTGGATGAGTTGCACGAGCTGGTGACCTCTAAGCGCGGGGACCTGCTCGCTCTGGCTCTGACCCGTTTGCGCAAGCTGGCTCCTAACTTGCGCTGTATCGGGCTTTCAGCCACCATTGCGCACCCTGATGATCTGCGTGCCTATCTGGTAGAACAACCTTTGTCGCAAGACGTTCACCATGCTGAAATTGTACAGGCCAAAGGTGGAGCCAAGCCGCATATCAGCATTCTGGAAACGCAGGAGCGTCTTCCGTGGTCTGGTCATTCCTGCATCTATGCTTTGCCGGAGATCTATGAGGAGATTAAAGCCCACACCACCACACTGGTGTTTGTAAACACGCGCTCGCAGGCGGAGCGACTGTTTCAGGAGCTTTGGCGTATCAATGAGGACACTCTGCCCATTGCGCTTCACCATGGCTCGCTGGATGTAGGCCAGCGCCGCAAAGTGGAAGCCCATATGGCGGCGGGTCAGCTGAAGGCTGTGGTGTGTACCTCCTCGTTGGATCTGGGTATCGACTGGGGTGATATCGATCTGGTGATCAATGTGGGTGCGCCTAAAGGAGCAAGCCGACTGGCACAGCGTATTGGACGCGCCAATCACCGCATGAATGAAGCCTCCAAGGCCATTTTAGTGCCCTCCAACCGGTTTGAAGTGTTGGAATGTCAGGCTGCTCTGGAAGCCTCTGAAGCAGGAGAGCAAGATACCCCTCCTCTTCGCGAGGGCGGATTGGATGTTTTGGCCCAGCACATTATGTGCGTTGCCTGTGCTGCGCCGTTTGAGCCTGAGCAGCTTTATGAAGAGGTGATCAGCAGTCAATCCTACAGGCATCTGGATTATGATCTGTTTGTGAAGGCTGTGGAGTTTGTGGCAACAGGTGGCTATGCGCTGAAAGCCTATGACAGATACGCCAAGTTGCGCCCAACCAAAGAGGGATTGTTTCGCGTTTCCCACCCGCAATTTGCCCAGCAATATCGCCTCAACTCCGGCACAATTTTGGACGCGGCAACGCTCAAAGTACGGCAGGTGAAACCACGCGGAGCCAACAGCAAGCGGCCTCTTGGGTTTGGCGGCAAGATGCTGGGGGAGATTGAAGAGTGGTTTATTGAGCAGCTTGCTGTTGGTGACACCTTTGTGTTTGCCGGTCAGGTGTTGAAGTTTGAGGGCCTTAAGGAGAGCGAGGCCTATGTGTCCCGCAGTGCTTCGCAAGACCCGAAGATCCCGAGTTATCAGGGCGGCAAGTTTCCGCTCAGCACCTATCTTGCAGAGGGCGTGCGCAACTTTGCCTCTGATCCTAACAGTTGGTCTTCTTTGCCAGGTCAGGTTCGTGAATGGTTGGAATTACAAAAAGAGAAATCACAGTTACCAGATTATGAACGTCTTCTGGTAGAGACCTTTCCGCGGAACGATAAGCACTACCTTGTGTGCTACCCGTTTGAAGGCAGATTGGCTCACCAAACGCTGGGAATGCTGCTGACACGCCGTCTTGAGCGCGCTGGTCTGCATCCTCTGGGGTTTGTGGCAACTGAGTATTCACTGGCCCTGTGGGGGCTGACAGATTTGGGCGCTGCCATAAAAAGCGGGCGTTTGACGCTGGATGACCTATTTGAAGAAGATATGCTTGGTGATGACCTTGAAGCGTGGCTTGCTGAAAGTAGTTTGATGAAACGAACCTTTAGAAATTGCGCTATGATCTCAGGTCTCGTAGAACGACGGCACCCTGGCAAAGAGAAAACCGGGCGGCAGATAACTATAAATACGGATCTTATTTATAACGTACTGCACGAACACGAGCCCGATCACCTGCTTTTACAAGCAACCTGGACGGATGCCGCTACAGGACTTCTGGATATCTCTCGTTTAGGTCACTTTCTTTCTCGTATCGACAAAAGAATCACGCATAGTGCTTTGGGTCGCGTTTCTCCTTTGGCTATTCCGGTTCTTCTTGAAATTGGGAAAGAGCCTATCTTTGGAAGTGCGACAGAAGAGCTGCTGGCGGACGCAGCAGATGATTTATTACTGGAGGCCCAATTGTGAGACTTAACAGTCAGTTGCAGCCACGAGTAGAACCGAGTTATCGTCAACCTATTCCTGTATGCCACGACTTGTCTCTCGCAAGAGAACTTGTTGGCCTTCACGACAGTGGAGCCTTGTGGTGGCCAGAAGAGCGGACCCTTGTGGTGTCTGATCTCCATCTGGAAAAAGCAGCCAGCATTGCCAAGAGCAAGGGCCTGATGCTGCCTCCTTATGATACAGCTGCCACACTGGAAAAGCTCTCCGCCCTGATCGATCTGTTCGATCCGCGCCGCGTGATCTGCCTTGGTGACAGTTTCCATGACTGCGAAAGCTCCGAGCGCATGCCTGCGGCGTATCTCGCCATGCTGGCAACCATGCAACTGGGACGGGAGTGGATCTGGATCACCGGCAACCACGACCCTGAGATTGCCCGGCACATATGCGGTGAGCGTTATCAAGAGCTCTCCATCAAATCCCTCAGTTTCCGGCATGAGCCGAATGAACAGGCCGAGCGCGGCGAGATTTGCGGGCATCTGCATCCAGCCGCCAAAGTGCGCCGGATGGGCCGTACCATTCGCAGAGCCTGCTTTGCGACCAACGGCAACCGCCTTGTATTGCCAGCCTTTGGTGCGCTGACAGGTGGCCTGAATGTGATGGACAGAGCTTTTTCTGATGTTTTTGCCGAGAAGCGGTTCTCGGTGTTCATGCTGGGCAACGGGCGATTGTTCCCATTCACTGCCTCCAAGCTCCTCAGCGAATAATAAAAAAGGCCCTTCTGATTTGAGGGCCTTTTCTTTTGTCTACCATCGCTGAACGCTTTCGCTTCCTAATCTTTCTTGAAGATCACGCCTGCGAGCCAGCCGGTGAACAGGGCCAGAATAATGGCCAGTGCGCCGTAGACTGCCGGATGTTGCCGGGACAGGTTGAACGTCACCTGCTCAAAGCCTGTTTTCGCCACGGTCAGGACTTGCTCCTGCTGGTCCAGCAATACGCCTCCGCTGAAGAGGAAGGTCGTGACTTTGTAGTCCCCTGTCGGGATGGTGGCTGGCAGGTCCACTGTGGTGGAGAACAGGGTCGGGCTCAGGAAGTTGATGGACTTGGACATCTGCGAATAAAGGCCGTGCTGGACACGGGAGCGCAGAAACGCTGCCTTGAACGCATTGCGCTCCAACGCTGGCGCACGGGTGCCCAAGGCTGCAAGCGGCAGGTGTTCCAAACCAATGCGGTACTGTTTGAGCCAGTCGTCTGATGCGATGTTGCGCAGGTCATCCGTTGCATGGACGGCGTAGAAGCTTGGAACAGCGATGTAGGTTTGCGAAGTGGCGTTGATCCAAAGGCCGACGATACGATCCTTACGCCATGTGGTGACGCGCTCCAGCGGGCCTTCCACAACGACGACCACATCCTGATTGCCGGTTCTGGAGACGGTTTCTGCGTCTCTGGCGATCTCTCCGTAAACGAGGATCTGCGTTCCGGTGAAGTTGGAGGTGATGGCCACGTGAGAGGAAGAGACGGCAGACACGAGCTTTTCAGCCAGAGCGGGTGCGCCAGAGATGAGTGCCAGAAAGAGAACTGTCAGCAGTGTTGTGAGTGAGTGGAGCGCTCGTCTCATTTGACTGGCTCCTCAATCACGC
The DNA here is from genome assembly GCF_001623165.1 of Pseudovibrio sp. WM33. NCBI lineage: Bacteria > Pseudomonadati > Pseudomonadota > Alphaproteobacteria > Hyphomicrobiales > Stappiaceae > Pseudovibrio > Pseudovibrio sp. WM33. Next base: position 34,771 of record NZ_LMCK01000127.1, on the reverse strand, counting down.
TGACGGAATAGAGGTCTTCCGGTTCCACAATCAGATTGAACGCGAAGCGCAGGCCGACGAGCAGCACCAGCAGGCCGAGGCCGAGGCGCAGGTGTTCACCGCGCATGCCCTGCCCCACCTGAGCGCCGAATTGAGCGCCAATCACGCCGCCGATCATGAGCGTCAGGGCGAGCACGATATCAACGGACTGGGTGTTGATGGCATGCAGGAACGTTGCCACGGCCATGGTGCCGAGGATCTGTAGCAGTGAGGTGCCGATGACGATGTTGGCCGGTACGCGCAGCAGGTAAATGAGCGCTGGCACCATCATAAAGCCGCCGCCGATGCCAAGAACGGACCCGAGGAAACCGATGGAACTGCCGATACCGAAGATTGGGATGACGCTCACATACAGTTTGGACCGGCGGAAGCGAACCTTGAACGGCAGGCCATGCACCCAGTTGTGTTGTCCGGGTTTGCGGCCAGCAGGTGCTTTCCCGCTTTTGCGGCGCATGATGGCCTTCATGGATTCACCCAGCATCAGCACGCCGATGGTGCCGAGGAAGGTGACGTAGGCCAGTGAGATCACCAGATCCAACTGCCCGAGGCTGCGCAGAATGCCGAAGATCCAGACGCCGATTGCCGAGCCGACGATACCCGAACACAGCAGAACTCCGGCGAGTTTGAAGTCAATGCCCGCTTTGCGCCAGTACGACAGAACGCCGGAAGCCGAAGAGGCAACGATCTGTGTGGTGACGGTTGCAACAGAGACCGCTGGCGGAATTCCGGAGAAAATGAGCAGTGGCGTGAGCAGGAAGCCGCCGCCAATGCCGAAAAGCCCTGAGAGGAACCCGACGGTTCCGCCCATGGCGAAGATCATAAAGACATTAATCGGTAGTTCTGCAATGGGTAGATAGATCTGCAAAATGGCACCGCGGGTCACTCAGGTGACCTGACAGTGCGCCCCGAGTCACCTTTTATCCAACAACATTGTAGAGTGTTAAGCGCCATTCCAGACGCCCTGTCAATCTACGCGGAGCAGCAAGTGCAAATCTAACCAGAAATCCCCTAGTAACGTGAAATTATATGGTCTGAGAGGCCAGCGCCGTCATCAGACGCCGGTCAGGTTCACCCGTTGCTTCCATTCCCAGGCGCGCTTGCAAACTCTTGATTGCGCGCCGTGTATTAGGTCCCATTACACCATCTGGGTTGCCTGGATCATACCCCATATCGAGCAAGGCTTGCTGTATTTTTTTCACAGATGGAGAACCGGCCTGTGAAACTGTGGTTTTCGGCTTGCCGGACCACTTGGTGTCGATCATGACCTTGTTGGCTGCTGGATCAACCGGCTTCATCTGATAGGTCGCTACTGCTTCCAGAGCCTGTCCGTGCTGGCGCTTGGTCAGGCTGGCGGCGACTTCGTCGCGTTTTCCGGCGGCGTCATCGTCCCCTTGCAGGGCTGCGAGGGCGAACCACTTGTAGCTTTCAACCAGATCCTGCTTCATGCCAAGGCCACGCGCTGCGAGGATGGCAAGGTTGAACTTGCTGTCTGCTACGCCATGATCAGCAGCGATGCGGAACCATTTGACGGCGGAGGTGTAATCCGGTTTGCCATCGATGCCCTCTACGAAGAGAACAGCGAGGTTGTGCATGGCTTTGATGTTGCCTTGCGCGGCTGCCAGAGAATACCAGTCCCGTGCCTGTGCCAGATCCTTTTCAACACCGCGGCCTTTTTCATAGAAGCTGCCGAGGCGGTATTGCGCTGGCGCCAGACCTTGCGCTGCTGCTTTGCGGTACCAGTCCGCTGCTGCACCCAGATTGGCCGGAACCAGATTGCCTTCGGTGTAGCGACGGGCCACTTCGAACTGGGCGGCGGCTTCGCCAGTCGCGGCGGCTGTTCGCAGATCAATCGGACCGATTGCATACGGCAGATCGTAAGCTGACTGTTTTGGCGCAACTTGCTGAACTGGCTGCCGCGGAATGAATGGTGTCACCTGCTCGCCAAAGCCAGAGGCTGTTGCCTGTGTGGTAGGAACGCTGGCCGTTGTGATTGGATCAGCGGCCACATTGGAAGCAACTTTTTGAGCTGGCTGTGCTTTGCTATTTCCCCCGCCAATGTCGGTTGCCTGACCAAAGATCAACTCTTTGGTTGGTTCGGACGGTGCGGTGGCGGAGCCAGACTGCCAGATGCTTGTGGAGCTGACGGGTGATGGTAACTCTGCCCCAGAAGGCATGGAGGATACGCGGCTGATAACATCAGGTGCTGCAATTGCGTCTACACCACCGCTCAGCAGGGAGGAGTTGTCTTTGCCTGGCATTGGTGCATCTGGCGCCATGATGCTTGGCATTGTGTCAGATCCTGCAGTGTCAACGCCGTCTGAACTGGAGAACAGACCTGTGTCGAACACCCGCAACGCGCCGATGGTCAGAAGAAGAGCCGCTGCTGCCAGCATGATTGCACGGCGGCGGTTGGATTTGCTTTCCTTCTTCTTGCCTTTTGTTTCTGTTTCAACTTTGCCCAGCTCAACAGGTGCAGCAGACAGATTGATCGGCTCTTTCACCGCAGTCTCTGTCTCGCTTACTATATCTTCTGAGCTTAAGGAAATAGGCTCTTCGGCTACCTGAAGTTTGCTGAGAACCTCAGCCGTTGCAGCTGCCTTTTTGGCGCGCAGGTTTTCAGGAACCTCAACATTTTTGGTCCGGTTCGGGCTGATGTAGTCACGCAGACGGCGTGCCCGTTCTGGTGCTTTGCTCGTGCCGGATGCTGGCTTTTCTTCTTCCTGCTTGGCTGTCTTCACTTCTTTGGCAGCCGCTTTTGCAGCACGGCGAGCCGCTGCTATGAAGTCTGCTTTACGGTTACGTGGACCTTCCGGTTCCGCCGCGGCAGAAGCCTGTTCCGCTGAGTTTCCTTTGCGCCCCATATTGAAGGCGCCCAGAATGCTGCTGATCTGCGTGTCGCCAACCAGTTTCTGGTGTTCGTTGGAAATCTCTGTGTTGCCGATGGCGTTGCGGATGCTTTCCAGATTTTCCAGGCGATGGGAAATGGTACCCAGCACATCGCGCACATCTTGCAGCGCATGCTGGTCTACATCGTCTTTCTGGCCGGATGCTTCCAGCAGGGACTGCAGGTCGAGACGCAGCGCAGAAATGGCAGCTTCAACAGCCTCACCCTGCTCCGCGCCATTGCCCAGAGCCAGATTGTCTGTTGCAGCCTTTACTGCATCCTGTGCGATCTGCTGCGCCTTATCCACCATGTCGGTGTGAAGGCCTTTGATCTCTTGCTCGATGGTGCCGAAGCTGTTTTCCAGATTGCCGATCGCACCAAACTGGGTTTGAGACATATCCAGTTTTTGAGAAAGGTCTGCAATCTGCTGTTCCAGACGATCGATCTCAACATCAGAGGACAGACCAGACGGGCTGGAGATGGTTGCAGCCAGCTCCTGCAGTTGGGATTCAATGTCGCCGGAAGTTGCCAATGCACCGATGTGGCCGCGTAGTTCTGCGATCTCGGCGCGGATCATGGACATTGCTTTGTCGGAGGAACCAGCATGGGCACTGTCTTCAACCATCTGGGTCAGCGTCATCACACGCTGTTCAAGACGGGCAAGAGCCGCACTTTCGTTCTCGTTCAAAACAACCTCGAAGGAGGTTTCCGCCAGACGGACTTCGATGCCATCCACTTTATTGCAGAGATGGTCGAGGCGTCCTTCGATGGAAGAGAAAGCCTGATCGAAGCCAGTTGAGGCCTCCGGGCTTTTCTCCATACGGTCCAGCTTCTGGCCGATATCAGAAAGGCGATCTTCCAAGCGGTTCAGCTGATCGTTGTTGCCTGCTTTTTCCGGGCCTTCAGCCAGAATGTTGGAGATGGAGTCCAAACGGCCATGCAGACGGTCAATCACTTCACCATCCGGCATGCGTGTTTCAACGCTGCTGAGGCGGGACTGGATATCGCGCTGAATTGCAGAGAAATGGTCCAGCTCATCCATGCGGGCTGTCAGGAACCGGATGCGCTGATCCACATCATGGATCATGCGGCCTGAATCCAGACGATCAATAACTTGTCTCAGCTGAGCAACTTCATCGCGGACAACTTCCAGGCCAGCGGTACCGGAGCGAAGCAAAACATCTTCCAGACGGTCGCCCATGGAGGACAGACGGTTTTCCAGCGAGTTGAGCTGATCAACACGAGGCAGCTGGCGGATTTGGTTTTCCACCTCGGCCATCCGCTCAGACAGGCTCTCGTAAATCGCCGGATCAACATTCTTTTCTGCCAGTTCCTGCAAGCGAGACTGGATGGATGAATGCGCCATGCCCAGAGCATTGAGGCTGTCCTCAATGTCAGAGCGGGACAGCGCAGACTTCATCTGCTCCAGTTCGTGGCGCAGTTCTTTGAGCAGCAGGCCGTTGCCCTCTTCATCGCGCAGGCGCCCAATAATCTCGGAGAGCTGCGAGCGATTGTCAGAGGTACGATCCATCATTTCGTCGCGCAGGCTGTTGAGCTGTGTCTGCATGCCATCGTGCAGTTGCTCAAAGCGTGCTTCATCTGGCTCACGCAATGTATCCAGTTGACTGGCCAGCTGCTTGAAGTGGCCATCAATCATTGTGTTGAGCTCAGAATATTCCGCAGTTTGTGCTGGCTGCGGTGCTGCTGGTCTCTGGCTTTGCCGTGCTTCTACACCGTGTGGCATTGCGCCTGCGTTGAAGCGAGGCTCCATCTGCGTGACCGGCGGACGAGCATAATCTTGCGCGGCGGGTGCCCAGTTCTGCTCTACAGGAGCTGGTTTCGGCTCCTGCATAGGCGCAGTATTTTCAGCTTTTGGCGGAACACCCTTCCCTTTTTCATTTTCGTTATGAGCAAGGGAGTTCAAGCGTTCATCCAGGGCGTTCAAGGCATCAAGCACGGAGCTGATGCGCTTTACCTTAGAATTCTCCGCGTTTGGATCTTCGTCCTGTCTGGCCACTGGTGCAGCCCATTCCTGATTTTCCGGCTGCATAGGGGCAGCAGGATGAGCAGATGGCTGGTGCGCACGCGGCTGCATTGGTGCAGGCTCAGCGTATTGCTGGGCACGACGCTGCGGCGCATAAGCTTCAGGTGCCTGTGGTAAAGGAGCCTGTTCCTGTCTGCGCATAACTGGCGGGCGCGGATGCAGGAGCGGATCACGAGAAATACCAGCGCGTGCATACAGGTGCTGGTCGGCAGACGGATCGTACTGATCCTCATAGGCATGTGGGCTTGTTGACTGGTCGAGACCGGACCTCAGATCAGAGCGGCGCCATGGATCACGATTTTGGGGATCACGAGTATGTGGGTCGCGAACATGAGGATCACGCGCATGCGGCGCATGCATGTGTTGATCACGTGCACGTGGCTGCGGTTCTGCATGAGCGAGGGGGGTACGGCCTTCAGACTGCATCAGGCGGCTTAGTGCCTGCGCAACTTCGTTCATCGCCGCTTCCTGAGACGTGGGATGAGGTTGTCCGTAAGGTTGCTGCGCCGCTGCACCAAATTCATCAGAATAGGGAGAATGGGCCGCATGCCTTGCTGCTGCAGGATTATGTTGCGCCATTCGACTTTCCTCCAACCACTTTACGTGGTCTGCATCCAGCCCTTCACCAAAGGACTTGTCTGAAGCGGATTTTCCAAATTCTGGTTTATTCCAAGACATGCCTGAAGGGCCTCATAAAACTGTCCGGACCGCGCCATGTCGTCCTTCCCTGCCCAAATCACATTATAAAAATAAACGTCAACCACTTTACGTGGTTTGTGAGTGGGTCAAGAAACGAATCACTTTGCGGTTTTGCACCGGTCTTAAAACTCGTAGGACTAGTTTTTTACTCGTTAGGGTAAATAGCGGGTTAATAGCTCGAATTCTGCGTGAAGAGCCCTTAAGGAATGTGAATTACGGCGGTTATCATGCAGATACCCTGCTATTTCAGGGAGTACGGAACAAACTCATGAAAATAATTCGTGTCCCGATTTACTCGAATTAAGGGTTATCAAGCCGCGCACGCTGGACCTACGTGTTCTTGCCAATGTATAAACTTGATGGAAATTGCGCGGTGCATCATTTAGCATGTACTTAAGTACGGATATCGTACATTAGAGGCAGTGTCGTGAGAGCAAAGAAGAACAGGTCAAGCAGATGAGCGAAGCCCTACATATCAATGAGATGATTGTTGATGTTGTTGCCAATGAGCTGGGTAAGGGAAAGAAGACACAGTTTACCATTGGCGACCTGGCAAAAGAATTTGATGTTACCCTCCGTACTCTTCGATTTTACGAGGACAAGGGCCTCCTGAATCCTAAGCGTGACGGGCTTAATCGCATTTACAACCGTCGGGATCGTGCGCGTTTGAAGCTGGTTCTGATGGGAAAACGTGTTGGTTTTTCTCTCACTGAAATCCGCAGTATGCTGGATCTTTATGATCTGCGTGACGGTCAGGTCACCCAGCTTGAGGTGGCACTGAGCCGCTTTCAGGAGCAGATTAAAGTGCTTGAAGGTCAGCGCGCCAATATTGATGAAGCGATTGAAGACCTGCAGAGAACCGTCACGATTGTTGAAGGTATGCTGCGCGAAAAAAGAGGCTGATTTTCAGTCTGGTCAGGTGGGGCTTTTACCCCACCTTTTTGATTTATAGCCACTTATAGGTGCCTGAATTTATTCATGAAGAATACGTTCAATATTTTTCACCTATAAAATACCGGCTTATCTCCCGAACTTTCTTAATTTAATTGTTATCCAAGCCATAATCTCGCAAAACGCTTGCCACACGGATGCGATACTTCTGGAAATATTCATTTTTTCCCAGTTGCTGCGCCTCCTGATGCTTTTCCTGAGTGCGCCAGCGTTTCACGGCTTCCTCATCCTCAAAAAATGACAGTGACAAAATTTTCTCAGGATTGGTGAGACTCTGAAATCGCTCAACAGAGATAAACCCCGGGATTTTCTCCAGTTCAGGCTTAATTGAGGCGGCCACATCCAGATAACTGGCTTTGTGGTCTGCGAAGGGTTCAACTTCAAAAATAACGGCAATCATGCTGGGAACTTTCACGGCTTGTTTGGCGATTACGGCTTTGCATGCGGCGTTGATGCAAGAGTGAGAAACGTTCTGTCTTCTTTCAGGATGAACTTTTCTCTCATAGCGAACTCATAGTTTTCGCGCCCGAGCGGGTCATTTGCAAGAGTGGCTCTGTATTCTTCATAGTGAGCCAAGCTTTGCACATTGTAGATGCCATAGGCCAATGTGGTGGAACCTTCATGAGGGGCATAGTAGCCAATCAAGTCTGCCCCACAACGCGGGATCGCCTGCCCCCAATTGCGCGCGTATTGTTGGAATTCTGCCTTTTTCGTCGGGTCTATCTGGTAGCGGATGACACAGGTGAGCATCACAAATCTCCGGTTCAGTTCATCAATTCCCCCGGTGTAGCAAGCTAGCCTGCGCTGTTGTTTCGATCGTGATCGAACTATCAATTTTGCGTGTGTGCTATAGTCATCGGACAGAATTCAAGAATGGAGCCCCACATGAAAGAAGGTCCGAATATTGCCGGGATTGCCGCGCTCATTGGAGACCCGGCACGGGCGAACATGTTGCAGGCTCTTATGACCGGCGTGGCGTTGACGGCCAGTGAGCTGGCTCAGGAGGCTGGTGTCACGCCTCAGACCTCCAGTTTTCATCTGGGACGACTGGCGGAGGCCGGTTTGGTTACCCTGCGCAGACAAGGACGGCACAAGTATTACAATCTGGCAGATGCTGATGTTGCGGCTTTGCTGGAAGCTATGAGCGGGATTGCCATGCGCGCTGGTATGACCCGTGTGCGGACTGGACCGAAGGAGCCTGCCCTGCGCAAAGCCCGAGTTTGCTACAACCATCTGGCTGGAGAATACGGGGTGCAGGCCTATGACAGTCTGCTGGCGCGAGAGTTTTTGGTGGAGGACGGCGAGCAGCTTCATCTGACCGGCGACGGGCGATCCTTCCTCAGTGAACTGGGCGTGGTGCTACCGGACAAAGAGAACAAGCGCCGCCCTTTGTGCAAATCCTGTCTGGACTGGAGTGCTCGGCGCTCGCATCTGGCAGGAATTGCGGGCACCTCCCTGCTCTCGTTTTTTCTGGAGCAAGGCTGGGCCAAGCGTGTGGACGGAAGCCGCATTATCGAGTTTTCCAAAAGCGGCGATTCTCACTTTCACGCCATATTCTCCCTTTAAAATTGAGGGGCAGACAAAGCTTACACGTCACTTTCATAGTGCCAGAGGCAGGGCACACTAAGATTTCACAGGGAAGTTATCAGGTACAAACCCGCGGGATTCCGCGGATACGTACCTACCCCTAAGAAATTACACTTGGGTATAACTTGCCGCAGGCGCGAGGGCGCTCTATATTCCGTCACAAGTTGACGTTTACGCAAACGTTAAAGCCATGCCTCTAGGGTTGGTCGGAAGGAAAAATTGCTATGCCGAGTTATAGTGCTCCCGTAGAAGACACTCTCTTTTTGCTCAAAGATGTTTTGGGTTACGAAAAACATTCCAACTTGCCCGGGTTCTCCGAGGCGACGCCGGATCTGGTTGAAGCCATCTTGAAAGAAGGCGCAAAGTTCTCTGAGGAGATCGTGCAGCCGCTGAACCATTCTGGCGATAAAGCTGGTTGTATCCGCCATGATGATGGCTCTGTGACAACGCCTCCAGGCTTTAAAGAAGCCTACAACGCCTATGTTGAAGCTGGTTGGGGTGGTCTGTCCGTTCCTGAGCAGTATGGTGGTCAGGGCCTTCCGTCCATCTTCTCCGGCATTGTGAATGAGTACATCTGTTCGGCCAACATGGCGTTTGCCATGTATCCGGGCCTGACAGCTGGCGCGATGGCTGCTCTGCATACGCATGCAAGTGATGAGATCAAGGACACTTACCTGCCTAAGATGGCAACGGGTGAGTGGACTGGCACCATGAACCTGACCGAGCCGCATTGTGGTACGGATCTGGGCATGCTGCGCACCAAGGCTGTTCCGCAAGCGGATGGCTCCTACAAGATTTCCGGCACAAAGATCTTCATCTCTGCAGGTGACAACGATCTTTCCGAGAACATCATTCACCTCGTTCTGGCTCGTATCGAAGGCGCTCCTGCCGGCACCAAGGGTATTTCCCTGTTTGTTGTGCCGAAGAAAAAGCTCGATGCAGACGGCAATCCGGGTGAAATGAACGGCGTTTCCTGTGGTTCCATTGAAGAGAAGATGGGCATCCACGGCAATGCAACCTGTGTCATGAACTATGACGATGCGATTGGTTTCCTCGTTGGTGAGGAAAACAAAGGCCTGCGCGCCATGTTCGTGATGATGAACGAAGCGCGTCTTGGCGTTGGTATTCAGGGTCTGTCCCAGTCCGAAGTGGCTTACCAGAACGCAGTTATCTACGCGAAGGATCGCTTGCAGGGTCGCTCCCTGACCGGACCTAAGGCACCAGATAAACCAGCTGACCCAATCATTGTGCACCCGGATGTGCGCCGCGTGTTGATGACCATCCGCTCCTTTAATGAGGCAGCACGTGCTCTTTACATGTGGACTGGCCTGCATGGTGATGTCTCTCATCTTTCCGAGGATGAAGCTGAAAGACAGTCTTCTGACGACATCATGGGTCTCCTGACCCCAGTGATCAAAGGCGTTATCACCGATAAGGGCTTTGACAACGCTGTGATGGCTCAGCAGATTTATGGAGGTCATGGTTACATTCAGGAATGGGGTATGGAGCAGTTCGTTCGCGACGCTCGTATCGCCATGATCTATGAAGGTGCCAATGGCATTCAGGCGCTTGACCTTGTTGGCCGTAAGCTGCCAGCAAATGGTGGCCGCGCTATTCAGGCATGGTTCAAAGAAGTTGGCGCACTTGTAAAAGAGCATGAAGGCGACGAAGAGCTGAGCGTTTACACCACGGCGCTGAAGCAGTCTTTGAAGGACCTTCAGGCCGCGACCATGTGGTTTATGCAGAACGCAATGAAGAACCCAGACAATGCGGGTGCCGGATCCAACGACTACATGCACCTGTTTGGCCTTGTTGCCCTTGGTTACATGTGGACCAAGATTGCGATTGCAGCAAAAGGTAAAATTGCTGAAGGCGCAAACGGCAAGGAAGACTGGCTGAACACCAAATTGACCCTTGGTACCTTCTTCATGGAGCGTATCATGCCGGAATCTTCTGCTCATCTGGCTCGCATCTCCACTGGTGCGGACACAATGATGAGCCTGGACGCAGAAGCGTTCTAATCACATTACCGTAACTCAAGGGCCCGGGACCTATCCCGGGCTCTTGTCCTGCCCTATTCTCAATCTGATATATTAAGCTGACAGATTTTAGGAGTGCGATATGGCGGAATATGAACTTCAGTGTTTTGCGCAAAGCGGCAATGCCTACAAGGTTGCGCTGATGCTGGAGCTTTCCCAGGCATCATGGACCCCGACTTGGGTTGATTTTTTCAATGGTGCGACCCGCGATCCTGAGTTCCGCAGTGAGCAGAACGAGATGGGGGAAATTCCCGTGCTGATCCACGGGGAAACACGGCTGACCCAGTCTGCCGTGATATTGGAATACCTTTCCCAGCAGCTTGGCACATTTGGCTGGGAGAGCGAGGAAGAACGCCGGGAAATCCTGCGCTGGCTTTTCTGGGACAACCACAAGCTGACCAGCTATGTGGCAACCCTGCGCTATATGCGAGCCATGGTGAAGACCGGTGAAACCGATGTGACCCGCTTTTTTGAAGGCCGGACCATCGCCACTTTGAAGGTGCTGGACCAGCGCCTTGCAAACAGTGACTTCCTTGTTGGAAATCGCCCGACAATCGCAGACCTTTCGGTGTGCGGATACCTGTTTTGGCCAGAAGAGATTGGTGTGGACTTCGGCCCTTATTCAAATGTGAATGCATGGCTTGAGCGGATTAAGGCCCTGCCCCATTGGGTAGCCCCTTATGACCTGATGCCCGGCCACCCCTTGCCTACACCAGCCTGACCAATTTTTGCGGAGGACAATATGGCAGACGCCCTTATATTCGATCATGTGCGCACCCCACGCGGGCGCGGCAAGAAAGACGGCTCCTTGCATGAAGTTTCGACAGCGCGCCTTGCGGCGAACGCTCTTGAAGCCATCAGAGACCGTAATGAGCTTGATACGAAGCTTGTAGACGACGTTGTGCTTGGCTGTGTTGACCCTGTGGGTGACGCAGGCTCTGACATTGCACGTGCTGCTGTCTTCGCAGCAGACTATGACCGCTCAGTCCCTGGTATGCAGATCAACCGCTTTTGTGCCTCTGGTCTGGATGCTGTGAACATGGGTGCCTCCCAGATCATGTCAGGTCAGAACCAGCTGGTTATTTCTGGCGGTGTTGAAGCCATGAGCCGTGTAGGTCTTGGTGCATCGGGCGGTCCTTGGCCTGCAGACCCGCAGGTGGCTATTCCTGCCTACTTCATGCCGCAGGGCGTTTCTGCTGACCTGATCTCCACCAAATATGGTTTCTCCCGTGATGACGTGGATGCATACTCCGTGGAAAGCCAGCGCCGTGCAAAACAGGCATGGGATGAAGGCCGCTTCAAGAACTCAGTTGTTCCTGTACGCGACATCAATGGCCTGACCATTCTGGACCGTGACGAGCACATGCGTCCTGAAACAAACATGCAGTCTCTTGCTGGCCTGAACCCATCCTTTGAGATGATGGGCAGTATGGGTGGCTTTAACGCTGTTGGTATTCAGGCCCATCCTGAGATCGAAAAAATCAGCCACATGCACCATGCTGGTAACTCCTCCGGTATCGTGGATGGTGCTGCTGCTGTGCTGATGGGTACTAAAGAGGCTGGCGAGGCTTACGGCCTGAAAGCACGCGCACGCATTAAAGCGTTTGCAAACATTGGTTCTGATCCGGCACTCATGCTGACAGGTCCGGTTGATGTGACAGAGAAGCTTTTGAAAAACGCTGGCATGGAAATTGGCGACATCGACCTGTTTGAGCTGAACGAAGCCTTTGCGGCTGTTGTTCTGCGTTACATGCAGGCGTTTGAGATTGACCACGCCAACATAAACGTAAACGGCGGTGCAATTGCAATGGGTCACCCACTTGGTGCAACTGGCGCAATGATCCTTGGTACAGTTCTTGATGAGCTGGAGCGCCAGGACAAGAACACTGCTCTTGTTACGCTGTGTATTGGCGCTGGCATGGGCACAGCAACCATCATTGAGCGCGTTTAAGGGGAGAGACGAACATGACTTACACACACTTTACCCTTGAAACCGATGCGGACGGCTTTGCAGTTCTGAAATGGGACTCGCCAGAAAAGCCGATGAACGTGTTTGACGAGAGCGTCATTCTTGAGCTGGACAAAGTCGTCGATGACATTTCCGCTGATGATGCGATCAAGGGCGTTATTGTTGCTTCTGGCAAAAAAGCATTCTCTGCTGGCGCTGATCTGAGCATGATCGGCAAGCTGCTTGCTACTTTCAAAAAACGTCAGGCTGTTGATGCAGAAGGGGCTGCGAAGGACCTGTTTGACGGTTCTCGCAAACTGTCTCAAGTGTTCCGCAAACTGGAAACCTCAGGCAAGCCCTATGTAGCTGCTGTGAACGGCGTTTGTATGGGCGGCGGTACAGAGCTGGCACTGGCCTGTCATAAACGGATCGGTGCTGAAGAGAGCCTGAAAATGGCTCTGCCTGAAGTGAAAGTCGGCCTGTTCCCAGGTGGCGGTGGTACGCAGCGTGTTATGCGTATGGTTGGCGATCTGCAGGGTGGCTTGCAGTTCCTGCTGTTGGGGCAAACCCTTGATGCCAAGAAGGCCATGCGCCTGAAGTTGATTGAAGCTGTTGCGCCTGAAGCTGAGCTGATTGCCGCTGCCAAGAAGATGTTGGCAGATGGCGTTGACGCTGCCCAACCTTGGGACAAAAAGGGCTTCAAAATCCCAACCGGTAAGGTTTACTCCCCATCCGGAATGCAGTTCTGGCCTGCTGCGAACGCGATCTACCGTCAGAACACCTATGACAACTATCCGGGCGCACGCTACATGCTGCACTCTGTTGTTGAAGGCCTGATGGTACCAATGGACACTGGCCTGACCATTGAGAGCCGCTACTTTGCCCATGTTCTGCAGAGCAAGGAAGCTGCCGCTATGGTTCGCTCTCTGTTTGGCTCCATGCAGGAGCTGAACAAAGGGGCTCGCCGCCCAGCTGGTGTGCCTAAGACACAACTGAAGAAGATTGGTGTGCTTGGTGCTGGCATGATGGGTGCAGGCATTGCTTACGTGACAGCAAAAGCTGGCCTTGAGGTTGTTCTGATCGACCAGTCTCAGGAAGCTGCTGACAAAGGTAAGGCTTACTCTGAAGGCCTTTTGGACAAAGCTATCAAGCGCAGCAAGTCTACTCCTGAGAAAAAAGAGAAGCTGCTGAGCCTGATCACTGCGACGACTGACTACAACGCCCTGAGCGATGTGGATCTGGTAATCGAAGCTGTGTTCGAAGACCGCGAAGTGAAGCGCATTGTGACCGAGAAAGCAGAAGCAGCAATGCCAGCTTCCGCAGTTTATGCGTCCAACACCTCTACTCTTCCGATCACATCACTGGCAGAAGCGTCTTCCCGTCCAGCTGACTTCATCGGCATTCACTTCTTCTCTCCAGTCGACAAGATGATGCTTGTTGAGATCATTTTGGGTGAGAAGACCGAGGACAAGGCAACAGCTGTTGCTCTGGACTACGTGAAAGCAATCAAGAAGACCCCGATTGTTGTGAATGACAGCCGAGGCTTTTACACCTCCCGCGTGGTTGGCACTTATGTTCGTGAAGGCATCATGATGCTTTCCGACGGTGTTCCAGCTGCGATGATCGAGAATGCTGGCAAGATGGCAGGCATGCCTGTTGGTCCGCTGTCTCTAGGTGATGAAGTTGCACTGGACCTTGCCTGGAAGATTAAGGAAGCGACCAAGAAAGACCTTGGCGATGCTTATCCTAACAGCGGTTTTGACACCATTTTGGATGCAATGGTTGTTAAGAATGAGCGCTTTGGCCGTAAGAACACCAAGGGCTTTTACGACTACAAAGGCAAGGACAAGGCTCTGTGGCCTGGCATTACTGACATCACAGGCCCATCCAAATCTGCCGATGAGTTCGACGTTGAAGAACTGAAGGACCGTCTGCTCGGCATTCAGGCTCTTGAAACCGCACGCGTGTTTGAAGAGAACTGCCTGACAGACGTTCGTGAAGCAGACGTTGGCTCTATCCTCGGCTTCGGCTTTGCACCATTCTCCGGTGGCACGCTGTCCTACATCGACGGCATTGGCACCAAAGAGTTCGTAGAGCGCTGTGACAAGCTAGCTGCAAAATGGGGCGACCGCTTCGCACCAAACAAACAGCTGCGCGCAATGGCCGACGCTGGCGAGACCTACTACGGTAAGTTCTCCCCTGCAGAGGCTGTCGCAGAAGCTGCTGAGTAAGTCAGGTCAGGCTGGGCTTTATTGCTCAGCCGTCTGGTTTGAGATTGAAGCGCCGGTGAGGGAAATCTCATCGGCGTTTTTTGTTTACCACACTTTGTACGTACATAATTGACATTTCTGTACGTACAAAGTACAGTCATATCCGATAGCCAGATAGCCAGATAGCCAGATAGCCAGATAGCCAGATAGATAGATAGATAGATAGATAGATAGATAGATAGATAGAGATGAGAGAGAAATGAATGCAACTCAAGAGATGTCAACTGAAAAAGTAACCTTAGGAAAAAATAGAAGAACAGAAAGAGCAAATATTAGACTTTCAGAATTTGAAAAAGAGACACTAACCAAAGCCGCTGAACTGTCAGGATTAAACTTAAGTTCCTTCCTGATACGAGCAGCAATGGATGTCGCAGCACGAATACAAGACACCGGCGAAATTCCCATAATGAGAGTATCCAACACAGATGCTGAGTTTATTCGTAGGGAAAACGCTAAGACAGGAACAGTGAACCGCAAGCTGGTTCAAAGAGCACACTCAGCTATGCAGGCAAGGAAGAAAGCTGCCTCATGAGTTAGTCAGGAGACCCATGCGCAATACTTTAGAAGATATTCGCAAAGACCATGATCGTGGAACATTTGATTGTGGCAACAAGTTATTGAATAGCTACATCGCTAAAAGTGCCCGGCAGTATAACAATCCGCCGAGACAACAGACATTGATCCTTGAAGATATCAATGACCCGCAAAAAGTCATTGGCTTCATAACCATTGTGCAAGACACACTAAACGCACATCCCTCAATGCTGCTGGCGCGTCTTGCTGTTGACAAAGCCCATCAAAACAGTGGGAATGGTAGCCTGTTGCTCATTGAAGCTATGCGCTTGGCTGTTGACTATTTACAACCCTTGCCTGCTCCAGCTGGTTTGGTCGTGGATGCGAAGGATGAGGAGATAGCTGCGTTTTACGTTTCCTGGGGCGCACAGCGTTTGCCAGAGGCTTCCCTCAAACTTCTGTTTTCGATGAGTTCCATGACAGCGACATTGGAAGCTATGGAATTTGAGCAGGAGCCCAGCTCTCCATAAGTTGCGCAATCACACAAGACTTCCACTCATACACCTTCTCCTCTTCCCTCTCCTCAATCAGCTCAAACCCATGACGTAGGTAGAATGCGTTGGCGCGGCTTTGGGGGAGGACTTCGAGGCGGATGGGTTTGTTTTGGGCGGTGGCTTGTTGTTTCAGGATATTCAGGATGTCTGCTCCAATGCCTCGGCCCTGGGCCTTTGGGTGGAAGTAGAGGCGTTCGAGGTAAAGGTGATCCTGTTTGTTCCAGAGGACGTAGAAGCCGAGGACTTCGCTTTCTTCAATGATCTTCCAGGTTGAGGCCGGATCGAAGCTGTCTTTGAAAGACTGCCGGTAAAGCGCATGGTCGAACAGACCGTTGGCTTCCATATTGTCTTTCATAGCTTGCTGACGGATATCTGCGACCAGGTCAAAGTCAGCGGAGTTTGCAGGTTCTAAGCGCCATGAGGGGCGCTTTAAAAGAGCCTGCTGGTCCTTACCGTGTTTGCCAATCTCATCCTGTTTCATCATACGCCCCATCCGGTGATGAAATTACACCTGCCCCTTGCGATGTGCTGAAGGACACTCGCGAAGCCTGTCAAATCCTATACCAGAGGTTGATGATAATAATGTAGCAAAGATCTCGCGATGCCTATCAATACCCAGAGCCTCACTAATGTTCAGTCCACACATCCGTTGCAATCGGCAGCTGGTGCACAAAACGTGCAAAGCGCTAATAAAGCTGTCGAGGTTGGGCAGTCCTGGAAAGGAAGCCTCAACTGGCAATCAGGGGCGACGCCACTTGAAGACAACTCCCACTTTCGCGATCACCTGACCAATCATGCAGCTTTGCTACAGCCCACTGCGCACAGCTGCATGAACTGCAAGGAAGCTGTTCTTCTGATGGGGCTTAAGGCTTATGCGGACACACCGGAGAGCAACCGGGTCATTCGCGAGCTGTAGGACTATCTCAACTACGACATTGGCTATAATGAAATTCTGGATGACGTGGTCGGATATAACGACAGTGAGCCTGCGACTTCGTTCGAAGCGGGCGATGTGGTCTTCTTTTTTGCGGATACTCATGTGGCACTGGGAGCAGAAGACGGCAAGGTGCTGAGCCTGTGGTTTGGACCGGGCGATAGCAGCAATCTCCAGGAGGCTGGCCCGGAAGAGCTTTTTCAGCTGACAAAAGAAAATCCTGAGACCTACTATCAGGCCGCTAAAGGCTGGTTCAATGTAGAATCCGGCGATTATGAAATTGAACTCCAGTTTCTGGAGGTTAAGTCTCAGCTACAGGATGCGTTGGAAGAGAGCGGGACACTTTCAGACACCCAGCGGTATGAGTTCAGAGATAAAATTGACGGACTGCTCCGACAAGCTGGCGCTGATCCCAACAACGCCTGGGAGTTTATCACCGTCGCTAAGCAGCCTCTGGAAGTCCTTGGGTCGTAAAGACCAGTTTCATGCCTCACTTACTTCGAGAGAGCATTCTGGGGCATACTCATAGTAGTTGTTAACGCCCTCAGAATGCGTGAGGTGGAAGCCGTGGTGCTGGTAGAAGGCGTTGGCGCGGCTGATGCGGAGGGCGTCAAGGCGGATGGGTTTGTTTTGCTCATCCGCTTGTGTCTTGATCTGTTGCAGGATCTTCGAGCCGATGCCTAGGCCTTGCGCTTCAGGTAGCAGGTAGAACATATCCAGATACAGGTGATCAGGGTGGTTCAGGACTACATAGAAGCCGATGGTTTTGCCGTTCCTCAGGATTTTCCGGGTCTTCTCAGGGACATACTCGCTTAGGAAGATCTCGCGGGCTTTGTCGTGCTGAAACAACCCATTGGCTTCCGCGCTTTCCTTCATGGCCGTATAGCGAATGTGCTGAAGTTCTTCGAAGTCTCCCTGAGAAGTCGTTTCGAGCTGGAAGGCCGGTTCCGGCGTGAACTCGTAAATGTTCTCATAGCCTTCCGAATGGATCACTGAGAAACCATGGGTCTGATAGAATTCGTTGGAGCGACTGATCCGAAGCGCATCAAGCCGGATTGGTTTGCCTGCTTTGACGGCAATATCTTTCAGTTGACGGAGTATTCGGGAGCCAATCCCCTTTCCTTGCGCAGAAGGATGCAGGAACAGCATGTCCAGATAGAAATGGTCTGGATAGGAATGGAATGCATAGAACCCGCAGAGTTTTTTATCTTGCAAAATCTGTGAGGTTACCTGCGGCTTGAAATCATCAAAAAAATGGCTGCGAGCAAGATGGTAATCAGTCAAACCATTGGCAGCCCACTCATCCTTCATGGCCTCATGTCGTAGATCCGCCAACTGTTCAGCATCGGCCTGTTCAGCTGGTTTCAAGAGGAACGAAGGCCTCGCTTGCACAATATTGTTGGGCGTGAACTCGTAGTAGTTGTTGAACTCCACATTATGCGTGAAGTTGAAGCCTTGTGCCTGATAGAACTTATTGGAGTTGCTGACACGAAGCGCACCCAAGCGGATTGGTTTGCCCACCTGAGCTGCGTGCTGTTTGATGTTTGCAACAATCTGTGCACCTATGCCCTGTCCTTGTGCCTTCGGGTGCAGGTAGATCATGTCGAGATGGATGTAGTCCTGATATTCATGCACAGCTGTGAAGCCGAGCAATTCTCCGTCTAGCACAATCTTTAGTGTGGCTTCCGGTTTGTAGTCTTCAAAGAAATGTCTGCGGGCAAGGGCGCACTCCGTCAGACCGTTGGCTGCCCATTCGTCCTTCATTGCCTCATGTCGCAGGTTTGCAAGCTGTTCGATATCTTCCGGTTCGGCACGTTTCAGAATGAAAACTGGCGTGCATGGCTCGATGCTTTCCAGCGGGAGTTCGTAGTAGTTGTCGAAGTCTTCGCTGTGGGTATGCTGGAAACCGTGACGTTGGTAAAAGGCGTTGGCTTTGCTTTGTTTCAACGCACCAAGGCGGATGGGCTTTCCGTTTGAAACCGCATGTGCCTTGATCCGGGCGATTACTGCAGCTCCGATGCCAGTGCCTTGAGCGCTTGGGTGGACATAGAGATGGTCCAGCCAGATGTGGTCTGGCCGGTCCCGCAGAACATAAAACCCAAGTATCTGCTGTCCGCTCACGAGCTTGAAAGTGTCTTCGCAGGCAAAGCTTTTCAGGAAACGCTCACGCGCTCTTTCAGGGTCGAAACGACCCAGCGCTTCAAGGCTTTCGCGCATGGCCTGAACACGAATGTTTGCGAGGAGATCTGCGTCGTGTGGTTCCGCAGCGTAGACAATAAACGACACACCAATAACTTTCAGCACTAACCTGAGCGTACAATTTGGATTTGCATCTATGCAATATCCCTCAGGCTTCCTATATAGAAATCAATGTTAAGCAGTATGCACTAAACTTAGAACAGTCAAACTGCTTTAGCCTTTGATTTCAGCGCCTATCCTTATTCCAAAACCGGCTTTGGCTTTTGCGGTGCGCTTTAAAATTTGCGGAGATTTTGATGTCAAACGATAAGTTCAACCGTTTTCTGGGAGACACGCCGGGGCGCGTTCTCATTCGGCTGATTTTTCTATCTTTGATTGTCGGGATTGTTTTGGCTGCGCTGGACTTTTCACCGCTGAGCCTGATCTATTCTGTGCAGGATTTCTTTGTCAGGATCTGGAATATGGGCTTCTCAGCGATTGAACGCTTTGGCTCCTACTTCTTCCTTGGAGCCATCGTCGTCGTGCCACTGTGGTTCATTACTCGCCTTATGAACTGGCGCGGGCGTTAACCGCGCCTGCTCCGGCAGAGAAACCACTACTGCATACAGATGTTGTGTATGTTGGTTGACAGGTTGTCGAAGATCTCCGGATCTTCGCTTGTGTTGCCAATCAAAACGGCGACTTCCAGTGCTGCAAGCACGAAATCAGATTTCACCAGCGCTTCTTCAGAGGACCAGCTGCCACTGTATTCCAACAGGTCCGCCAACCAGACACGATTGCGGCGCGCGAATGTCGCGGCAAGTTCCTGAAGCTCATCCGGCAGTTCTTCGTCCTTATCGCCCAGCACTGCTGAGAGGAACAGCTCACCACCGTCTGCCATGCCTGCCTGAAAGGCGGCAATGTAGGTATCCAGCGCTCTGCGGAAGTGAAGGGTTTGCGTGGAAGGATCACCCAGGATCTGCAGGAAGCGGTCGATGTACCTTTGCAGCACGGCATGCTCTACCCCCTTATTGGAAGAGAACATTTTCGAGATATCCTGCTCGCTTGTTCCAGTACTGCTGACAAGCTGATCGACATTCAAGCCCAACAGCCCGCTTTCCCGGATCATGTAATCCGCAGTATCCAGTACAACGCTTCTATTGGTGACCACAACACCCATACGTGTCTCCTAGCCTTCCGAGGCATTTTATTTGCACTTTACGGAGGGGATACTGCGCATTTTTCATAAAATGGCAAGACACATTTACTTATTCAGTTCTTAAAGGTGGAATATTACATTTTACTAAAATTTTATATAAATAGGACTTGTTTTTGAATCATAAGTACTTCGCTGCCACTCGGTACAGATTAGAATGCCGGTTAATCAATAGTCTAAGATTATACGAATAACCACCTCCCAGCACACCTGCAAGTGGAAGTCCCTCATTTCTTACCAGTTTAAAGACCAGTTCTTCTCGTTTTCTCAGCCCCTCATCAGAGAGTGCAAGGCGCCCTAAGCGATCATCATGATGAGGGTCAACACCCGCATTGAAGAACACCAGATCGGCTTTGAAGGTGTTGAGAACCTGCTTGAGCGTGTCCTCCAGGATCTCAAGATATTCGTCATCCTCCATGCCATCAATCAGAGGCACATCCAATGTGGAGGCTTTCTTTCGGACGGGATAGTTCTTTTCTGAATGGAGGGAGAGTGTGAAGACGCTGGTGTCATGGGCGAAGATATCAGCCGTCCCATCTCCCTGATGAACATCCAGATCAATAATGAGCACGCGGCGTGCCATGCGCATGGCCTGTACCGCCCTCACCGCGACGGCTACATCGTTGAACACGCAAAACCCCGCTCCTTGCGCAATACGGGCGTGATGCGACCCACCGGCAGTGTTGCAAGCGACACCATGTTCCAGAGCCAACATTGCCGTGAGCAAAGACCCACCTGTTGCGCATTGCGCTCGAAAGGAAACGCTTTGGGTCATGGGAAAGCCGATTTCACGCGCGATGGCGTGAGGAACATTACAGCTGAGGACCTGATCTACATAGTCTTTTGCGTGCACCCGCAGCAGGTCTTGTCTGGAGATTGGTTCCGGCTCGTGGAAATCATAGAGTGCACCGTCTGGATCAGTTTGCTTCAACCACTGAGCTACTTCCGCATATTTGCGCATTGGAAACCGATGGTTTTCCGGAATGTCTGCCGTGTAAGCAGGATGGTGCACAATTGGGAGCTTCACAGGGGCAGTACCTTCTTAGAATTCGCTTTTACTTTCTCGTTTCCTTATCCGAAAACCGGTTCCCACGTTTCGGAGATACATTCTTATCTATAGCAGTTCTGCGCAATATGGTATGGACAAACGCAGAACAAACAAATATGCAAATGATACTTTGATTATCCAATCCATTTTGAGCTGCTTGCTGGTGCTGCACTCGTGCGTTTGAAGGTCTCCTGCGTGTCTACAAGTTTCAAGGTGACGAACCGCTCTTTCCTTGCGCTCGCCGTGCCTATGACACTGGCGTATATCTCCACTCCTTTATTGGGGCTGGTTGATACCGCGGTGATTGGACAGTTGCATGATGCTGCCCTTTTGGGTGGTCTGGCTGTTGGTACGATCCTTTTTGATGTGATTGGCGCTTTCTTCTATTTCTTGCGAGCCGGAACGACAGGCCTTGCCGCACAGGCTCTTGGTGCCAACAATGGCAATGAACTACGTGCAGTGCTCGCCCGTGCCCTTCTGCTTGGGATCATTGGCGGCATTGTCGTCATCTTTTTACAGTGGCCGCTTCTAAGGTTTGGCTTACCTATTATTGGCGGGACAGATGCGGTGCAGGAAGCCGCGGCAACATACTTTGCGATCCGTGCGTTTTCAGCACCGTTCGTACTTGCCAACTATTCCATTCTTGGCTGGTATCTGGGCCTCAGCAAAGCTGGTATTGGGCTGCTCATTCAAACCTTCCTGAATGTCATCAATATGGTGCTTTCTGTTGTGTTTGTGCTCGGGTTTGACTGGGGTATTCCCGGTGTCGCTGTGGCAACCTTTATTGCAGAGATGCTTACATTTGGCCTCGGTCTTTTTCTAATCAAGCGCGAACTCCGCGGCGCACGCCTGCCTTCGTTTTCTCAGATCATCATTTGGGAGAAACTGAAGCCGATGCTGGCACTGAACCGGGACATCATGATCCGCTCCATGGTGATGCTGTTTGCTTTCGGCTTCTTTACCTCTCGCAGTGCTGCTCAGGGAGAAGTAGTGCTTGCCGCCAATGCTGTGCTTGAGAAGTTCATTCTGATTGCGGCATTCTTTCTTGATGGTACGGCATCAGCTGCAGAACAGGTAATAGGGCAAGCAATCGGGGCCAAACAGCGGACTGCCTTCCGCAAAGCACTGCGGCTCTCCATCGGTTGGGGCTTTGGGCTTTCCTTTGGTGCGGCGGTTGTGTTGTGGGTGGCTGGCGGACCGGTTATTGACCTGCTGACAACGCATACAGAGGTGCGAGAAACAGCGCGTACCTATATGATCTGGGCTGTACTGACGCCGATCATTGGCACACTGGCCTTCCAGATGGATGGTGTATTTATTGGCGCAACATGGTCTCAGGATATGAGAAACTCTGTTGTGGTCTCCACCATCCTGTTTCTTGCCAGCTATTACTTGTTCTATCCGCTCTACGGAAACCACGGCCTGTGGTTCTCATTGCTGGTGTTCTTCGGGGCGCGTGGTTTGACCCTTAGCTATCTCTGTGTGGTTCGCGAACGCCAGTATTTTGGAGCTCTCCAAAAGGCATAATTTCAGGACTTCCTCAGCTGAAAGCAGCTTGTCTTGCCCGATATGCATACCCGGGCAAGACGCAAGTCACATGCTAAGCAATGTCGATGGTGACTTTGCCCATGTGCTGTGCCTGATCCATGTAGGCATAGGCTTCGTCGATCTGGGACATGGAGAAAGATTTGTATATGAGCGGTTTGATCTGGTGCTTGGAGACAAACGCACACAGGTTCTCAAAATAAGCGCGGGAGCCGACCAGAACACCTGACAGCGACGAGTTATTCAGGACAAGCTGGCTGATATTCTCAGGGGCGTGTGCCCAACCAGTCAGAACACCCACTTGTGTAATCAGGCCATGTGCGGCAACGGCACGTATGGATCGCTCTAGTGTTTCCTTCCCGCCAAGGTCCAGAACCACATCAGCGCCGTGCCCATCTGTCAGTTCTCTCAGTTCGACGTCCCAATCTGGTGTTGTTTTATAGTTGATGGTGATGTCTGCTCCCCTCTCCTTTGCTTTCTCCAGCTTTTCATCTGAGGAGCTGATGAGAACAACGCGGGCTCCAAACGCTTTGGCGAGTTGCAGAGCGAAGATGGCAACACCACCCGTGCCTTGTATCAGGACGGTGTCTTCTGGTCGCAAAGCCCGGTGTTGCTCAAAAAGGGCATGCCATGCTGTGACGCCAGCACAAGGGAGTGTCGCTGCTTCCTGAAAGCTCATATGATCTGGCACACCCACAAGAGTATCCTGATGAAACTGCGCTTGCTCTCTTAAAACGCCCGGCTGATCAGCTGAGCTGATTGCGGAAGATAATGCACTTGGCTGGAATGAGCCTTCAAGCCAGTCCTGAAAGAAGGTTGGCATGACACGGTCGCCAACAGACCATTTTGTGACTTGCTCACCTACAGCAATGACTTCCCCTGCCCCGTCGGACAAAGGCACAAGATCCGCTGGCATTTCACCGTACTGGCCTTTTCGGATCATCTGATCTCGTGCATTCAGGCTTGCGGACTGCAGAGCAATCTTTACTTCGAATGGTCCAAGCGGTTCTGCAGGGAACTTATGGGAGCTGAATGTATTTCCGTTTAAAACAATACCCTGATGATGATTTTGCGCGTGATTAGGAACGGTCATTGAATGATCTCTTAATGAAATATATGAGGCAGGCCTTGGCAGCCTTGAAGGTTTTGTTGAGTTGATGCGCCTGATCACACAACGCAGGCAACGTGCTGCTTGATGTGATCAGGCGTGGCACTTGCTTTTAGCTGGCGAGTTTGCTTGCAATTGTTGCGACGTGGCGCCCCTGGTCACGGGCCAGTTTCAACTCATCCTCACTTGGCTGGCGAGAGCCATCCGGGCCTGCAATGGTGCTGGCGCCATATGGGGAACCGCCGCGCACTTCGGTGATATTGAAGAGTTCCGGACTTGAGTACGGCAGGCCAACAATCATCATGCCGTGGTGCGCCAGTGTCGACCAGAAGCTGGTGATGGTTGTCTCGTTACCACCACCTGTTCCAGTGGATGTAAACACCGAGCCGACTTTACCAATCAGCTTACCACCAGCCCACAACCCTCCGGTTTGATCCAGAAAGTTACGCATCTGCGATGCCATGTTGCCGAAGCGTGTTGGGGTACCAAAGATGATGGCGTCATAATCTGCCAGCTCACCCGGCTGCGCAATCGGCGCCTGTTGATCCAGCTTGAAGTGACCGTTTACAGCAACTTCTTCCGGCACAAGTTCCGGCACGCGCTTTACAACCACAGTCGTTCCGGCGACGTCTTCTGCCCCCTCACGGATGGCCTCTGCCATGGTTTCGATGTGGCCGTAGCTTGAATAATATAAAACGAGAACTTTGGTCATGGGTCTTCCTTCATGTTGCTCTTACAGTGAAGGTAAAGCACCGACATAAATGAACAATATTACATTAAATAGAATGTCTGTTCATTATATATTGACAGTTGTAGAGATTTTCGTGCCACTCAGCGGACGGCGGATATCTTTGACTGGTGTTCTCACAAAGAAAAAGGCCAGACTTCCTGCGAAGCCCGGCCTCATTTATCGATAGGTGTGAGCCTCAGTTCTCCAGCGATTTATCGACCCAGATGTCATTGTCGATGCCGACAAGTTCCTGCAAGTTGGCAACACCGCGAGCGGCGACCAGACGGGACAGATGGTGGTTGATCTTCTTCACCAGCGTTTGTCCCTCATAAACCATGCCAGAATAAAGTTGAATCTGGTTTGCGCCTGCAAAGATCTTTGCTGCGGCTTTTTCTGGTGTATCTACACCACCGACGCCAAAAAGCGGCAGATCCGGACCGACTGCGCGTCGGGTTTTCGCCAATGCAATGGTGGCTCGTTCAAACAGCGGTGCGCCTGACAACCCGCCTGCTTCTTTGGCCTGCAGCTGATCCTTCAGCGTGGCTGGACGGGCAATGGTGGTGTTGGAGACAATCATGCCATCAACCTTGCTGGTCAGGACGACTTCTGCGATTTCCTTGAGCGCCTCGTCTGTCACGTCTGGGGCGATTTTGAGCATGACAGGCACCTTACGGCCCAGACGGTCTTCCTGCTCGTTACGCGCTTCCATGATGGCTGTGAGCAAATGGCCCAGCGCATCCTTTTCCTGCAAGTCTCGCAAGCCCGGTGTGTTGGGAGAGGAAATGTTGGCCGTCAGATAGTCCGCCAGTTCTGCAAAGCGCTTTACGCCCAGAACATAGTCCGCAACACGATCCTCTGAGAGCTTGTTGGCACCAACGTTGATGCCAAGCACTCCTGGTGTGCGGCCTGCTTTGCGGATGCGCTCGTAGACGACATCGTGGCCGTCATTGTTGAAGCCATAGCGATTGATTACGGCGCGGTCAGCACTCAGGCGGAAATTCCTAGGCTTTGAATTACCTTCCTGCGGCAGAGGAGTGACCGTTCCCACTTCAACATGGCCAAAGCCAAGTTTCATCAGCGGCGTGATTACTTCGGCATTTTTGTCAAAGCCTGCTGCCATGCCCACTGGGTTCTTAAAAGTCAAATCACCCCACCTATATTCAAGAGCCTTGTCCTCGATCTGGCCGAATGTGGGTGCGAGACCTGAGGCAAGCATCTTGATGGTTGCGTTGTGGGAGGTCTCCGGGTCCAGACAATGCAGTGCCCGGATACCGACTTTGTTTATGAGGTTTTCAATCGACATTTACAGCTCCTGAAACTCGTGATTGCCATTTGCATCCAATGGTAAAGGTTTGACCCATATAGCTTTGAAGGCGGGAAACTTGCCATACAGATGTGGAAAGAGCGTTCCACCCCGGGAGGCTTCCCACTTCATTTGCTCTTCAGGGAAATCTTCGCTTTCGACGGCAATCAGCAGCAAGTCAGTTTGTCCCGCAAAGTACAGCGCTGCTGTTTCTTTCACGGTTTCGGCGCTGGAAAAGTGGATATAATCATCGGCCAGATCGATCGGTTCACCCGCAAAGAAACCGGCTGCTTCAGCTTCTTGCCAAAGCGCCTTGGGGGCGATCTTGAATATGAGGGACATGGGACTTGCCTTTCAGGAGAGACGTCTACTCAACTGAAGTCATGCTCTTACATCCACAAATCAGTGGCTGGCAACCCCTCTCTTTCGTCTAGAGCTTGCAATAGGATTTTATTCACCACATACAAGATTTCTTTGAGATGCAGGCGCAGTTAGTTTTTCTGATCATATCTGCGTTTGTTTCAGGTAACGCCCTTGCTATCGCTGGAGGATATATGCTGGATCACGAACACCTTTGGGCCGCACTTGATAAGCTGGCTGAGCAGCATCAATTGACGCCTTCAGGATTGGCACGCAGAGCTGGGCTTGATCCGACCTCTTTCAATCCTTCCAAGCGGTTCGCTGCAGATGGTCGTCCGCGCTGGCCTTCCACCGAGTCACTTGCCAAGGTGCTGGAAGTCACTCAGATGCCTTTCCCGGACTTTGCCGCTTTGCTGCAAGATAAAGCAGAGATCTCAAGTACACATTTCAGGTCTTTTCCAGCATATCTGTGCACGAGTGATGAGTTACGGGATGTAGATCTGGAGCAGCTGACCGATTTTCAGTTGGATAAATTCTGCGATAGCTTCATTTTTCCCAGTTCTCAGAATGAGAAATTCTTCGCGCTTGAAGTTTCGAGTAATAGTTTTGAACCATACTACCGGGAAGGACAAATTCTAATCGTCTCTCCCGAGACTTCATTGCGGCGTCATGATCATGTTTTGATAGCAACTAAATCCGGAGATTTTCATTGCGGTGCTTTGCAACGGCAAACAAACGAGCGCATTGAATTTCGGCGGGATACCCCTGACGATAACCCAAGGGTGGTTCAGGTTGCAGATCTGGTTTGGACAGCAAGAGTTTCATGGGTGAGCCAATAAGCAAGCAGGGCGCTTATGCGGATTACCAAGACCACAAGTATTCTTTTTGGAGCTTTGCTTCTTGGCGCCGGGTTTTATGCGCTGACAGAGTACAATGCAGCAACAACCCTACGTGGGAATGCGCGCACATTGTACCGCCCTTCTTCGTTTCCTGTTGAGCATAAGCCGACAGCAGAAGAGAAGCAGCGGAAGCTGGCTGCGCTTGAAGCTGCGCGTGTTGCAGCTGAGGCGAAAATTCCCAAGACACCGCCCAAGCATCCTCAAACACTTCGCAATGTTGGCGGCAGTCGCACGCCCCCTCCTCCCGTAACGACGCAACTCCAACGCGTTGCACACGTGAAAGTACCTCGTAAATCCAAACAGCCTCCTCCGAAAGAACTCGTGCTGTATCGCCCTGTTGCCGTTGACGGTGCAACTCTAAGTGATAAAAAGAAGAGAATATCCCTTCATCACATTCAGCCTGTACCGCTCAGCACAACATGCCCCAGTGAAGATGGTGAAAGATGGCCGTGCGGTATCAGAGCACGGACGGCTTTGCGTGCTTTTATCCGCCAAAAGCGTGTCACCTGCTCAGACATAAAATCAGTGCAAACAGATGAATATGCTGCTTCCTGCAGTGTGGGCAAACATGATCTTGCCACTTGGTTGATTGAAAATGGTTGGGCCAAGGCTGAACGGAATGCACCAGATTCACTAAAAGAGATCGCGGCACGGGCTCGGCGGTCTGAGCAGGGTATCTGGCGTTCCAAGCTGGTTCAGCTGAGCGAGGATGAAACCGCAACGCTGGTAAACTCCTGGGAGGAGCTGGATGATGACAGCACCTCAACCACACCGCTGGTGATGGAAGGAGAGCCTGCAATAATCTGGCGTCCACGCAACAGCGCGACTGCGGAGACGTCTGCCACCGAATAACTTATTTTTTACAGGGCCTTGGAGAATAAAAATATAATGTCAGGGTTTTGGAATACACTTAAACGAGAGGCCTGCTTTCTTGCAGGTGCTGCAACCACAGCCTTCTTCTTTCTGGCTGGGGCGGATCTGTTACTGCCGACCTCCGGTCTCCTTGTGCAGATGTTCTGCTTTATCTGGCTTTTCGGTGTCATGCTGTGGTGCGCCTTTGGTGTGGTGCGCCATGCAGATTGTCTGGCAGTCATTCTTGGCGAGCCCTACGGAACGCTGATCCTGACACTCTCAGTGATCGGCATTGAGGTCTCGCTGATCGTTTCCATTATGCTGACAGGTGGGACAAACGAGCCTCTGGCCCGGGATACGATGCTAGCGGTGCTCAACATCGTGCTGAATGGCATGGTGGGCATCAGTCTGCTTCTGGGAGGGCTAAAGTACGGGGAGCAGCCTTTCAACACACAGGGCGCCCGTTCTTTCCTTTCAGTCCTCATTCCGCTCGCTACTTTTTCTCTGATCCTTCCCCGCTATACGACCTCAACGGCTGACCCTTCCCTTTCGACGGGACAGCAGATCTCGTTTGCGGTGATGATCAGCCTGCTTTATGCGATCTTCCTTGCCACCCAGAGCATCCGGCATAAGTCTTTCTTCATTCAGCCCAAACCACACTCCGGTGTGGCACTGTCCTTCCTGATGGCGAAGGATGAGGTGGAAGACGACAAGCATGCTCATGATGAGGATGATCATCACGATCTGGAGATCTATTCAACCGGCTATCACGCCACGTTCCTGATCCTGACCATGCTGCCGATTGTGCTGCTTTCCAAGAAATTCGCTGTGCTGGTGGATTTTGGCATAGCAAGCTTTCATATGCCCGCTGCATTTGGCGGTGTTCTTGTTGCGCTTCTGGTTCTGACACCTGAAGGTTTGGGCAGTTTCCGTGCAGCGTTGTCGAACAGGTTACAACGCTCCGTCAACATCTGTCTTGGATCAGCTCTGGCGACCATCGGTTTGACAGTTCCGGCTGTTCTGATCGCAGCCGGGATCTTTGACATTCATATTGTGCTGGGTGTGAAGGATACGGACATGATCCTGCTCCTCCTGACACTCATTTTGAGTATGATCACCTTTACCGGCAGCCGAACGAACGCCCTACAGGGCGCCGTCCATCTGGTCTTGTTTATCTTCTACTTCATCCTGATCTTCCAGCCCTAGCAGGTTGCCCTGCATCAACTCGTTGACCACATGATCCACCCAGTGCTGATTACCAATCGGCTCTGCGTGGATTCCGTCCTCACAAAAGCCTTCTGGCGTTATTCCCGGTGTTACAGAGATAGCAATGGCACCGCGCTCATGGCACAGCTGTGTGCCGACACGATTGATCATCTGCCGGCGAGGTTCCAGAACGGCGCCTAGTCCCCACGAGAGCGCAGGCACATTCATTGGTGACATGAGGTTAGACCAGTAAATCCGTGCATGAGGGTATTTGGTACGCAATGCATAAATCAACTCACCAAACCCTTTCTTCCATGCTTTGCCAGTACGGAAGTTCTTCAGGTCGTTAAAACCGATGCTGATGTAAATGTGCGTATAATCGGCATGCGGTAGATTGGGGACTACTACATCGCGGATTTGGCTGGAGGTTGCAGAATTACTACCAGCAGCCCGCCATTTAACAGGCCGTCCAGATACCTCTGCGATTTTGTGGGCCATCTTGCAGGTCAAGCCATTTGTCGTGTGGTCCAGCCCTACTCCGGCAACGGAGGAATCGCCAATAACAAGCAGATTGATCGACTGGCCCTGACCGGGAACGGTACCAAATTGCGGTCCTGGTGCGGGTGACAGCCTTAGTGAGTTGGCCCGAGCACGTAAGCCTTCGAAAATGTAGACGGGTAAAAGTGCCCAAGTTAGCCAGCTGGGAAAAGACATAAAAAAAGCCCCCTCGTTTGAGGGGGCTAATTCATCACGCTGCAAGTTCTCCTGCAAGTGCTTTTGCAATCAAACTACGAGTTTCCGGAATACCGTAGAGGGCGATAAAAGAACCAAAGCGTGGACCTTTCTCCTGCCCCAGAAGTACTTGATAAATCGCAGAGAAAAAGCTTTGCGCGACACCAGGACGACCATCAGGACCCGGCTTTGCAGTGTTCTGGTAACGCTCAATATTACGACCAATGTCGTAAATTGCGTTTTGGATATCGCCGCCGTCAGTCTCTGCTGGCAGGCCAGCGAGCACTTCATCCAGCTTGGTGAGCATTTCTGTCTCAACTTCATCAGCTGCTTTGAACTTCTTCGTTGGTTTCACGAAGTCGTCGTAGTAGCGGATGGCGTAGCCAACCAACTCATCCAACATCTTATGTGTTGCAGCAGAAGAACCCGGTGCATAGCGGGAGATGAACGCCCACAGCACGTCCTTGTTCTCTGCGTTAGATGCAGACACCAGGTTGAGCAGCATTGCGAAGGAGATCGGCATCTCTTCTTTCGGCGGTGTGCCGTAGTGGATGTGCCAGACCGGGTTCATCAGCTTCTGCGCTGCATCCATGTTGTCGAACTTGGACAGGAAGGTGCAGTACTCATCAACCGCTTTCGGGATGACGTCAAAATACAGCTTCTTCGCAGTTTTCGGCTTCTGGAAGTTGAACAGGGACAGGCTTTCCTGATTGGCGTACTGGAGCCACTCTTCCATGGTCAGGCCGTTGCCTTTGGACTTGGAGATTTTCTGGCCTTTGTCGTCCAGGAAGAGCTCGTAGTTGAAGCCTTCCGGAGCAGGACCGCCCAGAGCTTTACAGATCTTGCCAGACAGATTCACGCTGTCGATCAGATCCTTACCAGCCATTTCATAGTCGATACCCAGAGCGTACCAACGCAGCGCCCAGTCAGCTTTCCACTGACATTTGACGTTGCCGCCTGTCACCAGAACTTCAACACGCTCTTCAGTCTCAGGGTCAATGTAAGTCACAGTGCCTTTTTCGACATTGCGATCCACCATTGGCACCTGTAGCACAATACCTGTGCGCGGGCAGAGTGGAAGAAATGGAGAGTACGTGGCCTGACGCTCTTCACCCAATGTTGGCAGAATGATCGCCATGATCTTGTCGTAGACTTCCAGCATGCGCAGGAGCGCTTTATCAAACACACCAGACTTGTAGTAGTCGGTGGAAGACACAAAGTCATACTCGAAGCCGAATTTATCCAAAAACGCCATGAGTTTTGCGTTGTTGGCCGCTGCAAAGCTTGGGTATTCGTTGGAGAATGGGTCTGGCACGCTGGTCAGTGGCTTGCCAAGAAATGACGCCATCATCTCCTGATTAGGCACGTTGGTTGGCACTTTGCGGAAGCCGTCCATATCATCTGAAAAGCAGATCAGCTTGGTCGGGATCTTGTCTTCTGTCAGCACACGAAAAGCGGTGCGCACCATGGTGGTGCGTGCAACTTCGCCAAAGGTGCCCATGTGCGGCAGACCAGATGGACCATAGCCGGTCTCGAACAAGACCGGCCCGGTCTTGGGTTTCTTCTCCAACCGTTTGACCAGTTTGCGTGCTTCTTCAAACGGCCAGGCTTTAGATACCTGTGCCGCCTCGATAAGTTCTGGGCTGAGATCGAGTTGAGGCAAACTGTTCATAGACATGGATTTTGAGATCCGTATTTGGAGATTAAATTGTAACTGAGTTTCGCTTTCTTCAGCAGGATTTAATGCCGGAAAGCTGGGCGAACTTATGTAAAACTAGCGCCCGCGTCAATGACAGTTCTCGGGTTTTCGGCTCTACCCCCTTGTATGAGGCCGGAAGCCCCCTTACCTTTGCAGTCATTAGCCGCCGCCAGACAATTTGGCAGAGCGAAAAACTAAAGCAAACCAAGAGGCAAAGCTTTTCGCTTTGGGGAGATATGGGTACAATAGAAAGATTACTGAGCGTAGAAGAAGCTCTCATTCATGTGATGGTGATGGTTTCCGCCGCAGATAGCGCGATGAGCGACGCAGAGCTGCGCCAGCTTGGAGATATTGTGGGCATTCTCCCTGTCTTCAAAGATTTTGACGACAATAACCTGATCAAGATTACCCAGCAGTGCGCTGAGCGTCTTTCCGGTGAAAACGGCATGAACGCAACACTGGCGCTTGTGGCAGAGTCATTGCCAACCAAATTGCATGACACTGCTTATGCTCTTGGTGTGGAGATTGCTGCGGCAGATTTGCGGGTAAGCCCTGAAGAAGTGCGTATGTTGCAGTTGCTGCGTGACCACCTGAAGCTGGACAAGCTGACGATGGCAGCGATTGAGCGCGGCGCTCAGGCCCGCTTCCGCACGCAATAACTCAGTTCAATCTGATTGGCGGGCAGCACGACTGCCCGCAATCCTGCTCTTTGCGCTGCAAAATATTGTTTGCAGCTGTTAATGCACGGTCTTGACCATATCCGGCAGATCCAGCGAGAAAGCTGGAATTTTCACCGCAAAGGACTCCCCTTTTTCAGTTTGCATACGGTAGTTGCCCGTCATGATGCCTGAAGGGGTATTGAGTGGACAGCCTGAGGTGTACTGAAACGACCCACCGGGTTCAATGACTGGCTCTTCACCAACCACACCTGCCCCGTTGACTTCCTGCGTGTTGCCGTTGGCGTCGATGATATGCCAGTGACGAGACCGCAGTTGGATAGTATCAGAACTCAGGTTCTCAATTGAGACCGTATAGGCCCAGAAGAACTGCTCATCTTCGGGAGTGGACTCCTCAGCAAGATAATACGGTTCGACAGTGATCTGTATATTTCGGGTAACGGCACGATACATAGCACAACCCATTTCTAAGGAAAATTCCACTGCAAATACAACAGCAGTACGCATCCTATTTTTAATAAGTCTAGCCTTTTCACCCCGATCTTCGCAAGAGCAGCGATCTCACACCGAAGGATCTGGGTGGTTCAAAACCATATGTCGAACCATAAAAACGCGAGAAATGGCCGAAAGTGTGCAGATCGCAGCAAAAGTCCATGCAACCCATGAGAAGTAAGTGGGGAACAAGCAAAATGCGACGAAGACACCAATGGTTTCAAAGCCTTCAGCGAGCCCTCCCAGATAATAGAAGGACTTCTTGCCTCGTAATGAGGTTTGCATGCCCAACTTCTGTGCCAGAGTTGCGAATGCAAGGAAAGTGGAACCGTTAATGTAAAAGCTGAAAAGTAGGGCTGCCGCAGCAAGAGCGTTCTGCTCCGGCGCGACAAATGCAAAGGCCAGTGGAATTGCACCATAAAAGATGAAGTCGAATGTGATGTCGTAAAACCCACCGAGATGTGTTGATCCCGCCGCTCTGGCGATGGCACCATCCAACCCGTCTGCAAAGCGATTGAGCAGGATAAACAGCAGAGCTGTGTTAAATTGCCCAGCGGCTACCGCCGCCCCCGCAGCTAGGCCAAACCCAAGCCCGACCAAGGTCACTGCATTTGCAGTAATCCCCAGATCTGCCAGCGCTTTTCCCATTCTATTGAGAGGTGGGTCTATATAGCCGCGGAGCTTTGCATCAAACATATCGTATCCTATCAGATATGCTTTTCGTCTTAGGGCTTTTTTTCCAAGGTGCCTATAACAGTCCGCTCGCAATCCACACGCGCGGTGATCAAGATTACTTCATCAGAACTTGATCACGATCTTCAGCATAAGTAGTTCTGCTGGTGGGTAACCTTACTCGCGGTTTTTCCGCAATTTTTCCAGCTCAACCATCAGATCAAGTTTCAGGTCTTTTAGTTCATTCAAGACAACCTTGGTCTCTTCATGCACGTTGATACGATCTTGCTCAATATCCTTATCGTGCTCCTGCTGCATTGCTGCAACGATTATACCGATAAACAAGTTCAGGACGGTGAAGGCCGTGCATAATATGAAGGGAATGAAGAACAGCCATGCATTGGGAAAGACCTCCATAACCGGCCGAACGATCCCCATACTCCAGCTTTCCAGTGTCATGATCTGGAACAACGAATAGGCAGATGCTCCAATTGAGCCGAACCATTCAGGAAATACCAAGCCGTACAAGCGAGTGGCCATTACGGAGAAGACATAAAAGACAAGAGCCATGAGCAGGACGATTGAGCCCATGCCCGGAAGTGCGAGGATCAACCCACCAATGACACTTCGCAGAGAAGGGACAACCGAAATAAGCCTCAAAATCCTCAGAATCCTGAGAGATCGCAGAATGGTTGCCGGACCCGTTGCCGGGATGACTGCAATCGTGATGATGAAGAAATCAAAGAGGTTCCATGGCCCCTTAAAGAAACCCGGACCAAACGCGATGATACGCAGTGTCAGTTCAACAACAAAAATTATAAGGATCAACTCATCAAGAAAGCGCAGTATGGGGCCATACTTGGCAATAAGCATCTGGCTTGTGTCCAAGCCAAGAACAACAGCGTTCAACGCGATTATACTTATGATTGTGAATTCCCATTGGCGGCTTTCAATGATGGATCGCAACTTCGCCCGCATTTCGGCACTTGACCTCACATTTCGAATTTGGGCCCACCCTAAGTAATTATCTGATGGTTTCAAGTTGAAAGGGGCCAGCAAAATAGTGACTGGTATAGATGAAGAAATAGCCAAGAACTTCAGGTAGTAAAATCAAAACAACACTACCAAATTTAACTTATAGTTTCCATAGGCTTGATCATTTCCACAAGAGCTAACAAAAAATTACATAAACTCTGTAGAAATCGTGGGTATCGCTCGACACCAGAGCAAAAACCTCCTGAATGTATGCTCTGAAGAATAAGAGGCTGAGTTTAACACCCGTCGAATGCACCCGGCTTGAACCCCGCAATTGCGGTTTCCCCCTCTCCTCATACCGCTTGGGTACAATGAATGATGTTGCTAGGGCACTCTCTGCAACTCAAAATGCTCTGTATTCCTATTGGCAGATACAACCTAAGCTATTCCAAGAAGGGGCAGAGACGCTTCCTGAAGGACAGCGCACCAAGTGCCGGTGTTGGTGTTGGTGTCGGTGCGCTGATGTGCTTCCGTGCTGCACAAATACCATCGCCCACGTCCTGAGAATGCTCTCTAGTGGACTGACCTAAAGAAAATGGAGAGCCTCTGTCTCACTA
>NZ_LMCK01000126.1:62267-129229 GCF_001623165.1 Pseudovibrio sp. WM33 | reverse complement strand
TTGGTCCCTGCACTAAAGACTTTCAAGGGGTGTTTCAACGAACCCGCCGGGTGATGCGTTACTTCATCCGGTAGCTCCGCCCAGCCCACGCCGCACTGATGGACGGTCCACCAGCTGCCCGAATACGTGAGCACAAAACTGAGAATAAGCGTGGTTGAGGGCAGGGGGATAAGTTTTTTCAGATTTTGCGCACGTCAGGCTGTCTGCGAACATGCACAAAACGAGAACCAGCTGCGCGAGACAGAGCAAACTCCGGGACACCAACTGCCATATGAGTTTGAAACTCTTTAGTGCGCCTGCTATACCCCTCCACACTATAATTTGAGGGGCTTTCGTAGGCTTGGGGGACGTGATGAGTGACATGCGACTGGTTGTTGTAGGCGCAGCAGGCCGAATGGGGCGTGCACTGGTACGCACAGTGACCGAAATGGACGGAGTTGTGGTGTCAGCCTCGATCGAGCACAAACACTCCCAGTTTCTGGGCACAGATGCTGGCGAACTCGCAGAATGCGGTAAACTCGGCGTTGCAATCACCGATGATCTTGATGCTGCATTTGCTGATGCAGATGGCGTGCTGGACTTCACCGTGCCAGAGGCAACTGTTGAATTTGCAGAAGCTGCGGCGCGTCATTCTATCGCGCACATTATCGGCACAACGGGAATGACGTCTGCCCAATCTACTGAACTTGCTCACGCCGCGACATCAGCCCGCATTGTAAAATCAGGCAATATGAGCCTAGGTGTTAACCTGCTCGCATGCCTCATTAAAAAGGCGGCTGCAGCTCTGGATGAAGATTTCGATATCGAAGTCCTGGAAATGCATCATCGGCATAAAGTTGATGCCCCATCAGGAACAGCATTGCTGTTAGGTGAGGCTGCAGCTGAAGGCCGGGGGATTGATCTTGAAACCCATAGTGTTCGCACACGAGACGGCATTACGGGTGAACGGAAAAGAGGCGACATCGGCTTTGCAACATTGCGAGGTGGATCTGTCGTAGGTGAACATACGGTGATGTTTGCGAGCGAGGGAGAGCGTATAGATCTCTCACATATCGCAACGGATAGACAACTGTTTGCTCGCGGTGCCGTGAAAGCAGCCCTCTGGGCGCACAATCAGCAACCGGGCCTGTACTCAATGGCTGATGTTCTCGGCCTGAACGATGAGTGACACACAATGCATGCTTGCTAGAGCGTGTTCCGCTTGATTGGGTTCAATCAAACGATAAGACTTCGCTCCAACAAAGCTGTTAGAGCGCGATGCGTAAACGTACATGAACGCGACATGCTCTAACGAGCGATGAGCAAGACATGTGAAATGAGACTTGAAACAGTCCTTCCAAGACAACTGTTTTAAGCAAACATAACCTCCTTAGGAGAGCTTAATGGAACGCCTTTTGGTTCTCGTCCGTCACGGACAAAGCGAATGGAACTTGAAAAACCTGTTCACCGGCTGGAAAAACCCAGACCTGACAGAACAGGGTGTTGAAGAAGCAACAACAGCTGGTAAAAAACTCAAAGAAATGAACCTGACATTTGATCTGGCGTTCACTTCTGACCTGCTGCGCGCTCAACACACTCTTAAGCTGATCCTTGGTGAACTTGGTCAGGAAGACCTGCCAACGTCAAAAGATCAGGCTCTGAACGAGCGTGACTACGGTGACATCACCGGCATGAACAAAGACGAAGCTCGTCAGAAATTTGGTGAAGAGCAGGTTCACATCTGGCGTCGTTCTTTCGACGTTCCTCCTCCAGGCGGTGAAAGCCTGAAGATGACTGCAGAGCGCACCCTGCCTTACTACCGTTCTGACATTCTTCCTAAAGTTCTCGAAGGCAATCGCGTGATTGTTGCTGCACACGGCAACTCCCTGCGTTCCCTCATCATGGAACTTGAAGGACTTTCACCTGAAGAAATCCTCAAGCGCGAGCTCGGCACAGGCAAGCCTGTTGTTTATCGCCTTGATGAAGAAGGTAAGGTTCTTTCTGTTGAGGACCTGGCAGAAGTTTAAGCCACCCTCAAAATTCAGAATCATAAAAAGCGGCTCTTCGGGCCGCTTTTTTATTTGACTGAGTTGCACTGCTCTGGAATGGCTGAATTAGAATTGTAAAAATATAAATATTATTCACACAAATAGTCTTTGTTAAAATACTAAGTATGTGAAATTAAATACACTTAAAATTATCAATAATAGATAATGCATGCGTCATTATTATTTGCCTTGCGCTACGTAAGATTCGATGCAAGCCTCTCCATGCATACAGAAAATGTATGACCGCATTAATATATTAATTGAGAGGACAACCTATGAAGTTTTCAGTAGCAAACGACGGTCGCCCAGCATCTGCTCAAGCAAAGCCAGCAAAGTTGAATGGTGGCCTTGCTCCAAAAGATGAAGAGAAAAAACCAAAATAATTTAATGTGTGAGGCAGTTTAGGCTGCCTCGCTTCATTTTTGCAGAGTGTTTTATCTGCGAGGGAATTCCTGTGAAGTTTGTAAGAATGGTCAAATCTGCCCCGGACGTCGTCAAGGCAGATGGAACGAACCTTGGCATGATGCCAGCCCGGGCAATGAAGTATTGTGAACCCCTCCTTACTGCTTCTCGTCAGGGCTACTATGTTTATCCGCCAGTAGATTTTTATCTGATGTGGACCGGATCTGAGGTCCTCTATCGGCTTGGCGCCGACGGCGAGTGGACCCTGCTGGATCGGTTGTATCTTACAGACTTCGTGGAAGATTACCAAAGCTCCTGTCCGGAAGGGCTGGAGGATTACTACCCCCCATTCCTGGATGTGTTTCCTGAAGGCGACATCGTTCAGATCGGCGCTGGTTACAGCCTGATCGGCGATGAAGGTCAGTGCCATTGGGTCCGCGGCCCAATCAACCTGCCGTCCAATGCAGGCTATGATTGCTTTGAAGCGATGATTGACTCCAGCTGGTTCTGTTCACCGCTCTTCATCAATATCAAGCTTCGCAAACAGGATGTCCCAATCAGCTTCCCACGCCACCGGCCTTTGTTGCAGGTCGTGCAGTTGCCCAACACGATCCTGCCGAAGACACCGATTGTCCAACCGGAAATCACCGAGATGGACGGCAGCTCCCAAGAGTTCTGGCAGGCCTGGGCAAGAAGTTACGACAAACGCAATGGCGGGCGTTCTGGCAGCTACGCCAGCGAACAGCGCCGCATCAACACTCAATATGCAGTCGCCGACTAGTCGCTCCTGAAAAGGCATCAGAAAGCCGATGATCGTAGCCAAAAATTTGAACCGCAGATTTCGTCAGCACATCGAAGAGCAATCAATGTTCTTCGTCGCAACAGCTGCTGCCACAGGGCATATCAACCTGTCCCCCAAAGGCATGGATACCCTCAGGGTTTTAAGTGACGAGCGCATCATCTGGCTGAACCTGACCGGTATTGGCAATGAAACAGCCACCCACGTGCAAGATGATGGCCGCATGACGCTCATGTTCTGTTCGTTCGGCGAGCAACGCCTCACGCTTCGGGTGTTCGGAACGGCAAAGGTCATTCATCCAAGAGATGAGGACTGGGCCAAACTGGTCGCTCAGTTCCCCGACCTGCCGGGGTGCAGACAAATCTTCGACCTTGATATCGAACTCATTCAGACGTCTTGCGGCTCAACAGTCCCGCGCATGGATTTGGTCGATACGCGGGTTGAAAAGGAATTCCTGCCTTACTACGAGACGATGGATCGTGAGGAGCTGGAGAACTACTGGCGCAAGCACAACGCCACAAGTCTGGACGGTTTGCCCACCAATATTCTGGAGCCTGCCTGAAATCATCATTGGATGTTTTAACGAAAGTCGGGTTTAGAGCTGCAATTGAACCTATATAAGACACGCACACACAGAAGATCTGAGAGGCGTGTTTTATGGGATTGTTGGTGTTGGTGCGCCACGGGCAAAGCGAATGGAATGCGCTGAAGGTTTTCTCAGGACAGGCCAATCCTGAGCTGAGTGCCAAAGGCATTGAAGAGGCCCGAAACGCAGGTCGTACTCTCCATTCTCAGGCAATCCAGTTCGATCTGGCCTATTCATCAGGCCTTAGGCGCGCCCGCAAAACACTGGATCTCATCCTTGAAGAAGCTGAGCAATCTCATCTGCATGTCATTGAGGACAAGCTCTTCAATGAAAGGGCCTATGGTGATCTCACAGGCATTCCTATCGAAAGCGCGGTTCAGGAACACGGTGCGGAGCAAGTGCACCAATGGCGCCATTCATTGCACGCTGTGCCACCCGGTGGTGAAAGTGTGGAGATGACGGCCAACAGAGCCCATGGTGTGTTCAAGCACCGTGTTCTGCCTCAGCTGATGAATGGAAAAAACGTCATCATCTCCTCGCACCGGAACACAATTCGAGGACTGATCTCGAAGATTTGCAAGCTTAATCAAAAAGAGACCGAGCGCATGCACATCGGCACCGCACAGCCGCTCTTCTTTAAGGTAAACAGCGCAGAGGATATTCAGCAGATCAGCAAATAAAAAAGGCAGCCCGTAAGCCGCCTGAATTGATATTTTCAGTTCGCAGTGTGCTAGGCTTTAAGAGTGAAGCCAGTCTGCTCTGCAATCTGGTTAAGCGGCTTTTCAGGGCGCGCACCAACGTGGCTGATAACCTCACCAGCACAAAGGCAACCCAGCTCAGCACAATCGCTCAGGCTGAAATCACGCGCCAGACCAAACAGGAAGCCAGACGCAAACAGGTCTCCAGCGCCTGTCAGGTCACGCACACCGCCAATAATCGCGGAAGCTGGCACATGTACAGTTTCCTCGCGAGAAATCGCCATAGCGCCTTCTGAGCCCAATGTCAGCGCGGTCAGTGTGCAATCCTCGCGCACCATCGCAATCGCAGTTTCAATGTCAGAGGTCTGGTAGAGCGCTTTGAGCTCATGCTCATTGGCAAACAGAATGTCGACTTTGTCTTCGCGGATCAGCTCCAGGAACTCATCCCGGAAACGATCAACGCAGAAGCTGTCTGACAACGAAAGAGACACCAGCTGCCCTGCTTCATGGGCAATCTTGGAAGCTTCAAGAAACGCATTTTTCGCCGCTTCTTCGTCCCAGAGATAACCTTCCATGTAGGTGATCGCAGAATTGGCAACCACGTCGCGGTCGATATCAAACGCAGTCAGCTTGGTCGCTGCACCCAGATAGGTGTTCATGGTCCGCTCACCATCAGGCGTAATCAGGATCATGGACCGACTGGAAGGCAAGTCATCACGCAAAGGTCCGGTTTTGAAGTGAACGCCGATACTATTCATATCATGGCGATAAACTTCACCTATTTCGTCGTCGGCCACTTTGCCAAAATAAGCCGGTTTGCCGCCCAAAGATGCGATGCCAGCTGCCGTGTTCCCGGCACTTCCGCCGGAAATGCGGGTTGTTTGGCCCATCTTATCGTAAAGCCGCAGCGCTTCATCAGTATCAATGAGGCGCATAGATCCCTTAACTAGAGATTGCTCAACGAGAAAGTTATCTTCCACATGAGAGAAGACGTCAGTGACTGCATTGCCGATGCACAATGCATCAAACTTGAATTCAGACATGTAAAGTCCTTGTAACTAGCCCGGATCACAAGCGCCCGGAACGATACATAGGTGACTCACCGTTGGAGCAAGGCCTACAACTGTTATTTCCCTGGTGTAGGACGCAAAGCACGGTTAGCCTCAGGTTCCCGAATTTTTTCGCGGAACGGGCTAGCGTTGTACACCCCAAGAATATTCAGTTCAGTCGAATAAAACGCCAGCTCCTCAAGTGCAAGGGCTACGTTGGGTTCTTCTGGGTGTCCTTCAATATCTGCGTAAAACATGGACGCGAAAAACTGACCTTCAAGCTGATAGGATTCCAGCTTCGTCATGTTGACGTTGTTGGTCGCGAAACCGCCTAACCCTTTGTAAAGAGCAGCAGAAACGTTTCGAACACGGAAAATGAAGGTCGTGATGATCGGCTGGCCAGTGTTCGCAGTCTGCTTTTTCTCGCGAGAGAGGATCACGAAACGGGTCGTGTTATGGGCAGCGTCTTCACAATCACGTGCGAGGATATCCAGACCATAAACATCAGCGGCAAGCTCTGGAGCAAAGGCCCCGATTGTTTTGTCGCCGCCTTCAACAACCTGGCGTGCGGATCCAGCTGTGTCAGCGCCAATAATCGGCTTAAGGTTATGATCGCGAATGAAGTTTCGGCATTGTCCAAGTCCCATGATATGGCTTTGAACACTCTTCAGCTCTTCCAGCTTGGTACCTTTGATGCCCATCAGCTGAAACCGAATCGGCATGAAGTATTCGCCGATAATGTGCAGATTGCTGCGAGGAAGCAGGTGGTGAATGTCTGCAACGCGTCCCGCGACCGAATTTTCGATCGGGATCATGCCAAGTTCTGCTTCTCCGGTCTCGATCGCGTGGAAGCAGTCTTCAAAAGTCGCGCAAGGGATAGCTTGGTACTCTGGGTAAACGGCGTTGCACGCCATATGGGAGTTAGCTCCCACTTCTCCTTGAAACACGACTTTGCGCTGATCTGACATCACTATACTCACGGCAATTTAGAAACCTGATACATTTGAGGCTTCGCCAACAGTCGCGAAAAAGCCCCTCGCACAAATTGCCCTAGATGTGAGGGATTGCAAACCTTAATAATACTCAGAGGCGAAACTTAAGGTGAAAAGACCTCAAGAATGAACGCGTTTGCGGTCCTGTTGAGCGCTCTGCAATGAAATCCCCAGATCTAAAAGCGCTTTGGTGTGATATTTTGTCGCATTCTCTTGAGTTCAGGTAAATTGGTTGCGCTGCGCCTTCACTGCAATCTGAATTGGCCTGAGCGGGATATCCTCGAATAAATCAGTAGTTTATAGCCATTTTAAACTGCTGACCGGCGAGAGTTGTTGTGTTCCTTGGTTTTTTGAGCTCTCAAACATCAACCTGTGGTCCACATCACTGCAAAAGTCCTAGGAAAAACACTAATTAAATTATGGACAAGTGCCCGAAAATAACTGTAGTTTCCCAGCAAAATACACATATCGAGTTAGGTGCCGTGCCTGCTGCATGAAGGCTAGCCTAACCAAATATTCGGAGCGTGTGAGCTATGAATTCGTTTGAACTGAACAAAATTGCCGGCGCAATTCTGTTCGCCTTGGTTGTATTCATGGGCCTGAATGTTTTGACGGAAGTCATCTTTGCGCCTCATGGAAACGAGAAACGCGGTTTTGAGATTGAAGTCGCTGGTGCCGACAACGGCGCAGGTGATGAAGCTGCGGAAGAAGTCAAGGTCGTCTCAATTGAAGAGCTGCTCACCACTGCTTCTGCGGACGCTGGTGCGAAACAAGCTAAAAAATGTGCAGCTTGTCACAGCTTCGATCAGAGCGGAAAAAACAAAGTTGGCCCGGGCCTCTGGGGTGTTGTAGGTCGCGCACCTGCATCTCATGATGGTTTCTCTTACTCCTCAGCGATGCAGGAATTTGGCACAAACAATCCTGAATGGTCTTTTGAGCAGCTCAACGAGTTCATCAAAGCACCTAAGAAACACGTTTCTGGTACATCCATGGGCTACGCTGGTCTGAAGAAAGACAAGCCACGCGCTGACCTGATCGCTTACCTGCGTTCACTGTCAGACAACCCAGTACCGATCAATTAATATTGAATTGATATCCCTCCCGCATATGTGAGGGTAGAATTGTTAAAGAGCCGGGATTTGATCCCGGCTTTTTTATTGTCTGATTTTGCGTGAATGCTAACCTTTTCCTCGTTTCTTCCAGTTAAATTTTTGTCATCTTGGCAAAAGACGTTGTCGTGGAAGTGTTTTCAGCCGTAATCTTAGTTTAAGTTTGGCTGAAAGCTGCAAGAAAAGTTCAATTTTCAGCGCGTGGTGTTTTTTCTACGCTAGAACTACTGATTGTATTTATGGAGGAATGCTGTGCGTACCAGACTATATAGCTCACTGACATGTTTGGCGCTTGCCATTGCAAGCCTGACATCCTCCGCAGCAATTGCTGAAACCAGTGAGCCTGAATGGCGGTATGCAGACTCCCTCATCAGTGCTCCTCAGATGCCGGAAGGTTTCGCGCACTTCCCCTATGTAAATCCGGACGCTCCAAAGGGTGGCAAGGTGCGCCTCTCGGCAACTGGCACCTTTGACAGTTTGAACCTTGTTGCATCAAAGGGCATTCGTGCAGGCGGGCTGGGTCTCATCTACGATACCCTGATGACCCCATCAATGAGCGAATCCTCGACTGAATATGGCTTGATCGCTGATGCGATGAAATATCCCGAAGACTTTGCGTGGGTGGTCTATCGCTTACGCCCTGATGCACGCTGGCACGATGGCAAACCAATCACCACAGAAGATGTGGGATGGTCATTCGATCAATGGACCACGCAAGACCCTTCCCGAAAATACTATTATCGTCATGTTACGGGCTATGACATTCTGAGCCCGACAGAGATCCGCTTCAACTTCGATAAACCGGGTAACAGAGAAGCCCCGCAAATCCTTGGTTCTCTCTACATCATGCCAAAGCATTGGTGGAATGAGAAAGGTGCTTCCGGAAATGCGCGTGACATTTCCAGAAGCACCTTGGAAGTGCCTCTAGGCTCTGGTCCGTATCGTATCGGGGAAGTCGTGCCAGGGCGTTCAATCTCATTTGAACGCGTTGACGACTACTGGGGGCAAGATCTGAATGTGAATGTCGGCTCCAACAACTTCGATACAATTGCCTACGATTACTACCGCGACGAAACCGTGCAGCTTGAAGCCTTTAAGGCTGACCGTTTTGACTGGCGCACGGAAACCACGGCGAAGAACTGGGCAACTGCCTATGATATTCCTGCTGTAAGAGCCAACCATGTCGTGCTGGAAAAGTTCCCGCAGACGTATCGTGGTAGTGGTTTGATGTTGGGCTTTATTCTCAACACCCGCAAAGAGAAGTTTCAGGATCGCCGCGTGCGCCGGGCATTGAACTATGCCTTGAATTTCCAGGAAATGAACCGCACGATCTTCTTTGATCAATACAGCCGTTTCACCAGCTACTTCGACGGAACAAAGCTCGCATCTGCAGGCCTGCCAGAAGGGCGTGAGCTGGAAATTCTGAAGTCTTTGAAAGCGCCAGTGCCTGAAGCCGTCTTTACAGAGCCCTACGAGAACCCGGTATCCGAAGATTCCCGTCAGGAGCGCTCCAACCTGAGAAAGGCAATTGGCCTTCTTAGAGACGCTGGCTACGTGCAAAAGCAAGGTAAGCTCGTCAACAAAGAGACTGGCGAACCATTTACAATCGAATATCTGATGAATGGCGGCCGCTTTGAGCGTGTAGCTCTTCGTTATCAGGCCTCACTGAAGAAGCTCGGCATTGACCTACAGCTGCGCGTCGTCGACAGCTCGCAATATGTCAACCGCGTCCGCAGCCGTGATTTCGGTATGATTTACACCGGCTGGGCGCAGTCTCTTTCTCCAGGCAATGAGCAGAGAGAGTATTGGGGCTCAAATGCAGCAGATAGCGAAGCCTCTCAAAACTATGCGGGTATCAAGAACCCTGCCATCGACGAGCTGATTGATATCATCATCAACTCTGATGATCGTGACGAGCTGGTTGCTGCAACTAAGGCTTTGGACCGTATCCTGATGTGGGAGCAATACGTTGTTCCAGGGTGGACATCTCCATTCAGCCGCGTTGCGCGGTGGGATCGTTTCGCACACCCAAAACAGCTTCCTGAATTCTCCATAGGTTTCCCAACCGTTTGGTGGTGGGATGAAGAAAAAGCCAAGAAGATAGAGGAGGCCAATTGATGACGCTTAGCCAAATCAGTAGACGTAGCTTCCTGCACTTCAGCGCGGCCACTGCAGCAGCCTTTCTTA
The DNA here is from genome assembly GCF_001623165.1 of Pseudovibrio sp. WM33. Taxonomy (NCBI): domain Bacteria; kingdom Pseudomonadati; phylum Pseudomonadota; class Alphaproteobacteria; order Hyphomicrobiales; family Stappiaceae; genus Pseudovibrio; species Pseudovibrio sp. WM33. The sequence goes on along the minus strand of NZ_LMCK01000126.1, from coordinate 119,380 downwards.
TGCCCGGTGGAGCCCTGCCAGTTCAGGCGGGAACCTTAAGCCACGGCCTCTCTGTCTTTGGTGATCTGAAGTACCCAAAGGATTTCACGGCGTTTGACTACGTCAATCCGGAAGCTCCGGTTGGTGGCAAAATCGCTATGACTGCGCCGAGATGGAGCTACAATCAGAACCCGCAGACCTTCAACACGTTCAACACCTTCATCCTCAAAGGAGATGCCCCACCGCGTATGGAGCTCTGTTTTGATAGCCTGATGGTGCGTGCCTATGACGAACCGGATGCCGTATATGGTCTGGTGGCCGAAAGCGCTCTGGTCTCGGAAGACGGCAACTTCGTCACCTTCAAAATTAGGCCAGAAGCCCGGTTCCACGATGGGTCGATGCTCAATGCAGAAGATGTTGCCTTCAGTCTGAACCTTCTGAAGGAAAAAGGGCACCCGATTATCAGTCAGTCCATCAAGGAAATGGTCTCTGCGACCGCACCTGATGAACACACTGTCACGGTCTCTTTTTCAGGTAATCACAGTAGGCAACTTCCCTTATTGATAGCAACTCTCCCTATCGTCTCAAAAGCGTACTACACCCGCTACAACTTCGAAGCGTCAACACTGACGCCGCCGTTGTCATCGGGACCATACATGGTCGGACGCTATGAGATTGGCCGGTACATTGAGTACAAAAAAGTAGAGAATTACTGGGCAAAAGACCTGCCGGTCAACAATGGCCACCACAATTTCGAGATCATTCGCCTCGACTTCTTCCGCGATCGACAAGCAACATTTGAAGCCTTCAAGAAAGGCCGCTTAACGTTCCATGAGGAATTTTCCTCCAAGACCTGGGCGACGGAATACAACTTCCCTGCTTTGACTGAGGGACGTGTTGCCAAGAAGGAGTTTGCTATCCGCCTCCCATCAGGGGCGCAAGGCTGGTTCCTCAACACGCGCAAAGAAAAGTTCTCCAATCCCAAGGTCCGTGAAGCGCTAGGGTACGCCTTCGATTTTGAGTGGTCAAATTCTGCGCTGTTTTATGATCTGTACACCCGAACCCAGTCGTTCTTCGAAAACTCGGAGATGAAGGCAGTTGGCCTGCCAAGCGATGCCGAACTGGCCCTGCTTGAGCCTTACAAGAAAGATCTGCCAGAAGGCGTCTTTGGCGAAGCGATCACGCAACCGGTTTCCAATGGCTCTGGTCAGGATCGCAAACTCCTCAGAGAAGCCTCGCTTCTGCTCAAAGAGGCAGGCTACTATAGACGCGGTGAGCAATTGATCGGGCCTGACGGAAAGCAGCTGCAAATGGAATTCCTTTCCAACTCGCCTGCTTTCGAACGAGTTGTACTACCATATGTCAAGAATCTCAGACTGTTAGGCATTGAAGCAAGCTTCCGCGTCGTTGATCCGGCACAGTTCCAGAAGCGTGTAGATGATTTCGATTATGACATTGTCGGGCATCGTTTCTCGCTAACACCGACACTCGGGCCGAGCATCCGCAACTTCTGGACATCGGCTTCTGCGGAAACCTTCGGATCTTACAATCTCTCGGGCATCAAGGTGCCTGCTGTCGACGATTTGGTGGATAAGGCGCTGAATGCATCCTCACGTGAGGAAATGATAACCGCTGCCAGAGCATTGGATAGAGTTCTGCGCGCAGGCTATTACTGGGTGCCGCAGTGGTTCAAAGCCTTCCACACAGTAGCTGTCTGGGACATGTTCGGCATTCCGAATGATATGCCGGCATATGCCTTCCCCGTAGAAGCGACGTGGTGGGTGGATTCAGAAAAAGCCGCTCGCATCGGCAAGGAAAGTTAGGGACAAAGAAGCCCATGGGCGCCTATATTCTGCGTAGATTGCTTTTGATGATCCCGACCCTTATCGGCATCATGGCGATCAACTTTGTCATTATTCAGTTCGCACCAGGCGGACCAATTGAGCAAGTTATCGCTCAATTGCAAGGGGATAGTGTATCCGCAACCAGCCGCATTTCGGGTGGTGGAAGTGATTTTGGAAGTTCTGCCGCAGCCAATCAAGGCGGTGGAGACAGTGCAGGATCGAAATATCGAGGAGCACAAGGCCTTGATCCGGAGTTCATCAAGGAACTCGAGGCCCAGTTTGGCTTCGATAAGCCCCCTCTGGAGCGTTTCGGGCGCTTGATCTTGGACTACGCGACCTTCAATTTCGGCGAAAGCTATTTCCGTGACATTGCTGTTGTTGATCTGATCGTCGAAAAGCTGCCGGTATCTATCTCGCTAGGCCTATGGATGACGCTCATCTCCTATGGCATCTCGATCCCCCTTGGTATTCGCAAAGCAGTAAAAGATGGCACCTCGTTCGATGTCTGGACCTCCAGCATCATCATTGTTGGCTATGCAATCCCGGGCTTCCTGTTTGCAATCATGCTGATTGTTCTCTTTGCCGGGGGCTCCTTCTGGGACTTCTTCCCGCTCCGAGGTCTCACCTCAGAGGGCTGGAGCGATATGTCATGGCCACAACGGATCCTCGACTATTTCTGGCATCTGGTTCTGCCGCTGACTGCAATGGCACTCTCCGCGTTTGCAACAACAACGCTTTTGACGAAGAACTCTTTCCTCGATGAGATCCGAAAGCAGTACGTTCAGACTGCCCGCGCCAAAGGCCTGACAGAGCGTCAGGTGCTTTACGGTCACGTCTTCCGCAATGCGATGCTTATCGTTGTCGCGGGCTTTCCGGGTGCGTTCATCTCGGCGTTCTTTGCAGGCTCACTCCTCATTGAGACGATCTTCTCGCTTGATGGCCTTGGCTTGCTAGGTTTCGAGTCAGCGCTCAACCGCGACTATGCAGTTATGTTCGCCACGCTTTATATTTTCTCGTTGATGGGTTTGATTGTGAATCTGGTATCGGACCTCACCTACACCTGGATTGATCCCCGGATCGATTTCGAAAGCCGGGAGGTGTAACGAGCAATGGACACACAACTCGAAAAACGCCTTCAGGATCAGGGCTACGAAACAATCAATCCGTTGCCAGAGCAGACGCAACCGCCAGAAAAGCGACAGAAGCTGTCTCCGCTCAATCAGCGCCGCCTGCAAAACTTCAAAGCCAACAAGCGTGGATACTGGTCCCTTTGGATATTCCTCGTCCTGTTTGTGCTCGCACTGGGCGCAGAATTCATCACCAACGACCGCCCAATCCTGGTTTCCTATAAGGGCGAGCTGCTCATGCCGGTCTTTACGGATTATCCGGAGGAAAAGTTCGGCGGTTTCCTTGCAACGACGGACTATCGTGATCCGTTTATTCAGGAAGAGATTGATGCTAACGGCTGGATCCTCTGGCCCCCGATCCGCTACTCCTACCAAACGGTCAACAACGAAATCCCGGTCCCGGCACCAGCTCCTCCAAGCTGGATGATGGACAAGGAACTGCGTTGTGAGCGTTATGCAGAGGGTGTAAACGATCCAAATTGTACAATTGGCAACTGGAACTGGCTCGGCACAGACGATCAGGGCCGCGATGTCCTTGCCCGCCTTGTCTACGGATTCCGCATCTCCGTGCTCTTCGGTCTGGCTCTTACATTGGCGTCTTCGGTCATCGGCATTGGCGCTGGTGCGGTGCAGGGCTTCTATGGTGGTTGGGTTGACCTCGGCTTACAGCGCTTCATTGAAATCTGGACGGCAATGCCGACGCTCTACCTCATCTTGATCATCTCGTCGGTGCTGACGCCGGGATTCTGGATCCTGTTTTCAATCCTGCTCGCCTTCTCATGGGTGGCCTTGGTTGGCGTGGTCCGGGCGGAATTCCTGAGAGGCAGGAACTTCGAATACATCTCTGCTGCGCGTGCGCTAGGCGTTTCCAATGGCACGATCATGCGCCGTCACCTTTTGCCAAATGCGATGGTCGCGACACTCACATTCATGCCGTTCATTCTGAATGGCTCTATCTCCACGCTGACAGCGCTGGACTTCCTCGGCTTCGGCTTGCCTCCGGGCTCCGCCTCGCTGGGTGAGCTGCTCAAACAGGGCAAGAACAACCTTCAGGCGCCGTGGCTTGGTATGACAGGCTTCTTCGTCCTGTCGATTATGCTCAGCCTGCTGATCTTCATTGGTGAATCGGTCCGCGATGCCTTTGATCCACGTAAAACGATGAACTGAAGAAGGGAGGATCGCATATGACTGATAATCAAACGCTCCTCTCTGTTGAGGACCTTTCCATCGCCTTCCGACAAGGCGAAAAGGAAAATCTCGCCGTTGACCAGATCTCTTTCGACATCAAGGAAGGCGAGACCGTCGCACTTGTGGGCGAAAGTGGATCGGGCAAATCTGTTTCAGCACTGTCTGTGCTCAAGCTTTTGCCCTATCCGTCTGCAAGCCATCCAACTGGCAAGATCGTATATCAGGGTGAAGACCTGATAGCTGCGACCGAAAGTGAAATGCGCCGTGTGCGTGGCAACAAGATCTCCATGATCTTTCAGGAGCCTATGAGTTCACTGAACCCGCTACACACCATCGAACAGCAGATCGCGGAGATCCTGAAGATCCACCGCGGCCTCGGTGAGACGAATGCCCGAAAACGTGTGTTGGAACTTCTGGATCAGGTCGGCATTCCAAATCCGGAAGAACGCCTGAAGTCCTATCCGCACCAGCTCTCCGGAGGTCAGCGCCAACGTGTCATGATCGCCATGGCATTGGCAAACGAGCCGGACCTGCTGATTGCGGATGAACCGACAACGGCACTCGATGTCACGGTTCAGGCGCAAATCCTGCAGCTGCTGAAAGACCTGCAGAAGAGCACAGGCATGGCTATGCTCTTCATCACGCACGACCTTGGAATTGTTCGCCGGATCGCTGATCGTGTCTGTGTGATGACACAGGGCAAAATCGTCGAACACGGCGATACCGAAGATATTTTCGAAAGCCCTCAGCACGAATACACCCAGCATCTGCTGGCAGCTGAGCCTAAAGGGCATCCACCTGCCGGCGATACCAGTCAGCCAATTGTCGTGGAAGCCAAAGACCTCAAGGTCTGGTTCCCCGTCAAACGCGGCTTCCTGCGTAAAACTGTCAGTTACATCAAAGCAGTCGATGGCATTGATGTGACCGTTCGCGCTGGGCAGACACTGGGCATTGTGGGTGAAAGTGGATCAGGGAAGACCACGCTGGGTCTTGCTATCCTGCGTATGATCTCCTCAAACGGTCAGATTAGCTTCAGTGGCTCTGATATTCAGGAGCACTCGTGGAAGCAGATGCGTCCACTGCGCCGGGATATGCAAATCGTGTTTCAGGATCCATTCGGTTCCTTGTCGCCGCGTATGTCAGTCTCGGAAATTGTCGGCGAAGGTCTCAAGATCCACATGCCTAACCTCACGGCTAAAGAGCGGGAAGCCAAGGTTGCAGGTGCGCTGGAAGAAGTGGGGTTGGATGCAGCTACTAGGTTCCGTTATCCGCATGAATTCTCAGGCGGGCAGCGCCAACGTGTCTCGATTGCGCGGGCAATGGTGCTGGAACCAAAGTTTGTGATGCTGGATGAACCAACGTCGGCGCTGGATATGAGCGTTCAGGCACAGGTCGTCGACTTGCTTCGCGATCTGCAAAAGGCTCATAGCTTGGCGTATTTGTTTATCTCGCACGACCTCAAGGTCGTCCGTGCACTCGCCAATGATGTGGTCGTTATGCAGCATGGCAAGGTGATGGAGGTAGGGACGTCAGACGAGGTCTTTGACAACCCGCAGACCGAGTACACCAAAGCCCTGATGGCTGCTGCATTCCGTCTGGAAGCAATTGAGGGCGTCATCAGCTCTTGATGTGCTGCTACCTTAGCTCAATGAGTAATAAGAACTTACCCATGGCCGAACATTCGGCCATGGTCATTGCAAATCTACGGTAGAAGTAAGGAACTAGGTTCCAACGACAACATCCTTGCCGACTTTTAGCGTAACCTTGCCACTCGCTTCCATCAGCTGAATTGATGTCCGCTTAACTGCTTCGGCCATTGCCTTCGTGTACCCGCCATCACCTTTCAATGATGTTGGTTTGAAGTTCTTCAGTTTGGAATCTTTGCTCACCTCATCAAGAAACTTATCTTCAGCGCGTTTCTTTTTTTGCTTGAGTTCTTTGAGGAAGGCGTCTTCGGTTTTTTCATCCACCTTAGCTTTTTTGAAAGCAGCCTTGATCTTGCTGGTGTCTTTGTAGACCTTTTCGATGTCTTCGAATGTCAAAAGCACGGCCATCAGGATCTCCCTTTTGTTGTTTCTTTTGGATCAACGGCCAGTATCACGCCAGGGACACTACTTGCGCATTCTTACCATAGAGTAACAAAAGGAAGTGGAGGTTGAAGCATTCAAGGCAAAGTGCTTGTACATCGTGCGGAGAACTTACATCCAGCGCCGGACGCATGCTTTGTAGGCAAGGTACTCTTGACCAAAGTTCTCTTCCAGAAGGTCTTCTTCAGGTTTGATCTGGAACAGGGTGATGTAGACAGCAAAACCCAGAGCAACTGGAATGGCGAACAAGTTCCCCTGAAAGATGGCCCATCCCAACAGGATGAATTGCAAGCCCAGATACATAGGGTTGCGCGTTTTGGAATAAATTCCGTCAGAAACAATCGCACTCGCATTTTCAGGGTGCGAAGGGCTCGTTGTCGTCCGCGCTCTGCGAAACTCAGAGAGCCCGGTCACTCCAAAATAACCACCAGCTCCGATGCCAATCACAAGAAATGCTGTCTCTGCACCATGCAGATTGATATCTCCGGGAAGCATCGTTGCAACCATCCAGATGATAACCGCAAAGCTAAAGAAGACGGCCACAGGCGGGAACCTGAGTTTTAAATTTTCCATTGTGTTCCAGTAGTTTGTTGTTCCAGAAATGCAGGAAGCCTATCAGTTCTCTGAGAGTGCCAGCTTAACACCAAGCGCGCCAAACGTAGCTGCAAAACCTCGTTTGAGCCAAGCCATAACTTTTGGGCGGTTGATCACATAATCGCGGGCCAGCGACGCCATTGCGCCGTACCCGATGAAAACAACAAATGTAAGTGCCATAAAAACAAAGGCATGGAAGAGTAGAGCAGATGTTGCATTTTCACTGTCAGGAGAAACGAACTGAGGGAGGAAAGCGAGGAAAAACAGAGACAGCTTTGGGTTCAGCACATTAAGCAGAATACCGTCGAGTGCAGTGCGATAAAGAGTTCTCTCGCGCTTCTCTCCACTCACTTCCAGCGCACCACCACTGCGCAGGATGCTCCATGACATGTAAAGCAGATAAGCAACACCAAGATACTTCAGGATCTGATAAGCGAGGGCGCTGCTATGAAAGATCGCTGCCACCCCAATAATGCTTGCCAAAGCTGCTGGAACAATCCCGAGCGTACAACCAAACGCAGCAGCAACACTTGGCTTAAGCCCTTTCCCAAGCCCGATAGCAATCGTGTAAAGCACACCTGGTCCGGGCAGCAGGACAACAATGAAGGACGTTAGAAGATACTCAAGTGTCATGGAAGAGCTCACAAATTGATAGCACAGCAACAGAAGCACCAGTCTATCTGATTGCTCAGGTGTGTCCAATGAACTCGAAGAAAATGACCTGAAAGTAGGTAGGAGTGGAAAGGCGAAAGACGCCTTCCCAAATCACATAGCTTAGTTAGTCTTGCTCGTGGTCTTTGCCAGCAATGGCTGCTGCAAAGTCTTTTGCTGAGAATGGCTCAAGGTCTTCTACGCCTTCACCAACGCCGATGAAGTGCACTGGCAGGCCGTATTTACGGGCAATCGCCACCAGAATACCGCCACGTGCTGTGCCGTCCAGCTTGGTCATTACAAGACCAGTTACACCAGCAACCTTGCTGAAAATCTCCACCTGAGAAAGAGCATTCTGGCCTGTGGTCGCATCAAGGGTTAGCAAAGTGGTATGCGGTGCATCAGGAACACGCTTGCGGATCACGCGAATGATCTTCTCAAGCTCATCCATCAGTTCAGCTTTGTTCTGCAAGCGGCCAGCGGTATCAATCAACAGCACATCAGTATCGTTGCTGAGAGCGGCATCAACGGCATCGTATGCAAGGCCAGCAGCATCTGCGCCAGTATCGCGCGCCACAACTTCAGCACCAGTGCGCTCACCCCAAATTTTCAGCTGCTCAACAGCTGCAGCGCGGAACGTGTCGCCCGCTGCGAGCATCACTTTCTTACCCTGCTCATGCAGCAGAGATGACAGCTTACCGATTGTGGTGGTTTTGCCTGTACCGTTTACGCCAACCATCAAGACGATGTGTGGTTTATGACCGCTTTCAAGGTCCAGCGGTTTAGCAACAGGGTCAAGGACGCTTTCAATTTCTTCAGCAAGGATACTGCGGACTTCCTCGCCTGAAATTTCCTTATCATAGCGACCATCAGATACACGGTCGGTAATCGCAATCGCTGTATCAATGCCAAGGTCTGCTTGAATCAGAATATCTTCCAGCTCTTCAAGAGTATCTGCATCCAGCTTGCGCTTGGTGAAGATCGAGCTGATGCCCTCAGATAGGGCATTGGAAGAACGGGAGAGCCCAGCTTTAAGACGCTGGAACCAGCTCGTTTTTACTGGAACATCTTCTCCAGTTTCCTCAATTCCCGGAGTTTTTCCAGCTTCTTCAGCCTCTCGGCTCTCTTCGACCGCTCCAGTTTCCTCGTCTCCTCCGGATCCTCCGCTTTGCCGAACACTTTCAGAGCTTCCTGCTTCTTCAGGTCCTTCCGCTGTTCCTGATGCTTCAGTGATCTCATCTGTGAGAACGGGTTGTCCATCGGCAGTATCCTCAGCAACGGGCGCAGCATAATCGCTGACCTTTGGGGAAAGTATATCTTGCTCAGGCTCAACGTCTGCTGAATTTTCTTCATGCAGATCGTCATTGTCCAGGTAGGCGGTCTCTTCGAGGGCTTTGGTTTCTGCCTCATCCAAATCATGAGGCTTATCAGAAACGTTCTCTTCAGTCGCAGGTTCCGACTCAGGTGTGAGCTCTGGATTTTCCAGATCAAGAGTTTCATCTGCGATTGCTTCAGCCGTTTCTTCAAGGCCTTTAACGGGGTCAAGCGGAACGGATTGAACGCCTTCTAAGGACTCACGCAGCTCTGCACTGTCAGGAGCTTTTTCCTCCTGCAGGCTCTGTGTTTCTTCTGAGGAACCGCCAAACAGGCGACTGAAAAAACCGCGCTTCTTTTCGCTCATGCTGGAAAGATACCTTTGAAATGTAAAAGCTTAAGCTGCTTTGCCAAGTGGCTCTGCAATTAGATGTCTTTCGGTATGCCCTGTAATGCGTGCGGAGACAAGGCTTCCGGCAATATCCGCATCCAGTTCAACCTGAGTAAATTGCTCGGTGCGACCAAGTCCCTCACGCTCAATCAGGACCTCGCGCTTTTTGCCTACTTCGGCACGAAGGTGAGCCAGCAAAGCTTCCTGCCCTTTTTCACGAAGGCGTGCAGCGCGCTCTTTAATGATCTTGCGATCGAGCTGCGGCATACGGGCCGCTGGAGTGCCTGGGCGTGGGGAGAACGGGAACACATGCAGATGTGTCAGCCCACACTCATCAACGATGCGCAGGGTGTTCTCAAACATCTCATCAGTCTCGGTCGGGAAACCGGCAATAATGTCAGCGCCGAAAACAACATCCGGGCGCATCTTGCGTACGTCTTCGCAGAACTGGATAGTGTCCTCACGAGAATGACGGCGCTTCATGCGCTTGAGGATCATGTTGTCGCCAGCCTGCAAGGAAAGGTGCAGATGCGACATTAGACGATGATCATGCGCAATCACTTCCATCAACTCATCATCAGCTTCAATGCTGTCGATAGAGGACAGACGCAGGCGCTTAAGATTCGGAACCATCTTCAAAATCTTGGAACAGAGCGTGCCTAGCTTAGGCGTTCCCGGCAGATCGGCACCGTAAGACGTAATATCAACACCAGTCAGAACAATCTCGCCATAGCCGTTGTCGACAAGGCGTTTGATTTGGTCAATGACCACACCCATCGGCACAGAACGCGAGTTACCACGGCCATAAGGGATGATGCAGAAGGTGCAGCGATGATCACAACCATTCTGAACCTGAACAAACGCACGAGAGCGTCCTTCCAGCCCATCAATCAGGTGACCTGCGGTCTCGCGTACGCTCATAATGTCGTTGACGCGTACCTTCTCGGTTTCTTCAATGCCAAATTGAGCGACACGGCCATAAGAGGCGCGCTCCAGCTTTTCAGAGTTACCGAGAACCAGATCCACTTCACCCATCTCGGCGAAGGTTTCAGATTCCGTTTGGGCCGCACAGCCGGTCACGATGATACGCGCATCCGGATTTTCGCGGCGGGTTTTGCGAATGGTCTGTCGTGCTTGGCGGACAGCTTCGTTGGTCACGGCACATGTGTTGATCAGCACGGCATCCTTAAGGCCCGCGGCCTCTGCTTCGCGCTTCATCACTTCCGACTCATAAGCGTTCAGTCGGCAACCAAATGTCACAACATCAATGCTCACTGCGTAGGCTCCATTGCCGCGTCCCCCGAAGCGGTCTTTGTGTAGGCGAGGGTGTCGAGATTGAGATCGCCCTCGAATTCAATTGCGGTTTCACCGGTCATCATGATGTGGTCGTTGTCCTCACGCCACTCAATACCCAGCGGTCCTCCCGGCAGATGGACGGTGCACTTGCGTGCGGTCCGGCCTGTCCGTGCTGCTGCAACACCGGTTGCGCAGGCTGCGGTGCCACAGGCTCGCGTCAAGCCAACACCACGTTCCCAGACCTTCAGGCGGATTTCGTTTTCGCCAATGATCTGAGCAAGAGAGATATTCGCCTTTTCAGGGAACATCGGATGACACTCAAGCAAAGGTCCAAATCGCTCAAGGTCGTGGGCTTCAATATCGTCCACCCAGAAAATTGCATGCGGATTACCAACATTCACAACGCTTGGCGAGTGCAAAACCGGAGCATCAATTGGCCCGATCTGTAGCTCAATGGCGCGCGTATCGGCAAACTCTTCAGCCAGTGGAATCTGATCCCACTCAAGGCGAGGTGTACCCATATCAACGCTCACCAGCGTTTCAGTGTCAGATGCGTGTGCAATCAGCAAACCAGCGTTGGTCTGAATAGGAACGCTTGGAGTGCCTGCCTCACCCATTAGCAGACGGCCAATGCAGCGTGTTGCGTTACCGCAAGCATCTACTTCGCTGCCATCGCGATTGTGAATGCGCATAAAGGCATAAGCATCAGAACTTGCAGGCTCGACCGTAATCATCTGGTCAAAACCAATACCCTTTTCGCGGTCTCCAATAGCTGCAATTTGCGTCGGAGTTAAGACAACCTTCTTTGCGCGGCCATCAAACACCACGAAATCATTGCCTAAACCGTTCATTTTCAAAAAGGGAACCAGCGTATCCGCCATGAGCTTGCTTCCATTCATGCGTAATCCGTCAAGAAGGCACTATATGGATTAAATTACTTTAGATTACTAGGGAAAATGCAGGGAAAAACCTTGTCTGAGACGATTGTGAGGACAGCTTTAAAGCCTCCCTAATCGAATTCTCTGATTTTGCACTAATCCGCACAGACTTCCAGCATGTCTCCGGGCGCCATTTCCTTCAGGATTTCGCGCATCACTTCCGGATAAACCGCAACGCATCCTTCCGTCGGCAAAAAGCCTTCTCGTGCCACGTGAAAGAAGATCGCGCTGCCTTCGCCTTTGACTGCCGGATACATATTGCAATCCAGCACGACAACAATGTCGTAAAGCCGATCATCTCGCCACATCTTCTCAGGGCTGGGCTCAAACGGCAGATCGACAGGGCGATTATAAAGAGCATCCTGAGGAGAATCACACCATCCATCGCTCTGGGACAGGGGTGAAACTGGCAAATACGTGACTGGACAAGAGCTGCGATCCGAGCGGTAATACACATTCAGCAGTTCAAAACGCCCAATCGGAGTCGCACCGTCACCTTCGCGCTTTGTGTGCGTCAAACCAGATCGTCCAAGTGCACACGCAAATGTTACTGCGCCTAGTGTCAGTGTTCCCGTGTGAGGCTCATCACCTGTATGCCGCACAAATAGGGTCTTCTGGGTCTTCTTAAGTAGCTTTGCGGGGGGAGTGGGTACTGCGAGAGGAAGCATCTATGAACCTGTTGTCCTGCGGAAAACACCGGGAGAAACACTCCCAAATAAAGCGGGGGTCACTTAAGCGTGAAGTAGATTTTACGAAAAACTTTGAGATTTACCACGTTTTTGCTCGCCTTTTTTTCGGCAACCCTTCATGTATTTATGTGAGATAAGTTTTAGGACTAGCACCAAAGATTGGTGATTGGGTGAGAATATGACTGCACGTAAAATTCTGCTTGTAGATGACGATAACGATCTGCGCGAAGCGCTCGTTGAGCAGCTGTCGCTTTATGATGAATTTGAAACCACTCAAGCTGACAGTGCTGCGACTGGCATTAAAAAAGCAAAAGAAGATCACTTCGACCTGGTTCTGATGGACGTTGGTCTGCCGGACATTGATGGCCGTGAAGCTGTGAAGTTGCTGCGTAAAGCAGGCTTTGGCGCTCCAGTCATCATGCTCACCGGTCATGATACAGACAGTGACACAATCCTTGGTTTGGAAGCTGGCGCAAACGACTACGTCACCAAGCCATTTAAGTTCGCTGTTCTGCTTGCTCGCATTCGTGCGCATCTGCGTCAGCATGAACAGAGCGAAGATGCTGTGTTCACCATTGGCCGTTACTCCTTCCAGCCTGCTGCAAAGTCCATGCAGGACGATAATGGCGGGAAGGTTCGTCTGACCGAAAAAGAAACTTCTATCCTGAAGTTCCTCTACCGTGCAGGTGAAAAGCCAGTGACCCGCGATGTGCTGCTGCATGAGGTTTGGGGCTACAATTCCGGCGTCACCACACACACGCTGGAAACCCATATTTACCGTCTGCGTCAGAAAATTGAGCGTGATCCGTCCAATGCGGAGCTGCTAGTGACAGAAGCTGGTGGATATAAGCTTGTGCCGTGAGGCATAAGCAGCTAATCCAAGAACTATGAGTCTAGCCCGCGACATCGAAATCTTAAGACGCGTTCCTCTCCTCTCGCAGTTTTCAGAGGACCAGTTACGCCTGCTCGCATTCAGTGCGGAAACCATGCAGGTGTCTAAAGGTGGAACAATTTTTAATGAGGGTGAGCGGGCAGACGGTGGCATCGTGCTGACAATCGGCAAGGTGCAGCTGGAAACCGGCATGGGGCGCGACGCGCGTCCCAGAGGCACCTACGGCCCCGGTACTCTGTTCGGTGAAAACGCGCTGATGGCTGAGGGCAAACGTCCGGCCCGCGCTGTCGCACTTGAAAATTGCGAATTGATCCGCGTCCGCCGCGCACTCTTCTCCCGCATGCTGCAGGAATTCCCTGAAACGGCACAAAAGCTTTATGTCGATAAAGCAAACCAGTTTACGACAGCTGCCGCCGCTTTGGCGCGCGTTGGTCGCAAGCTGGACGAAGTGGACGCTCTCAATGAACGCCATAAACAAGAAGTTGCTGCCAAGCGCAGTTAAGCCAGCAACCCTTTAAAGCGGCTTCTGCACGCGGCTCTCTTTAAAATCATAGATAATCGAGCTCTCAATCTTGGTGATGTAGGCCCGCTTTGTGAACTTTTCAAAGGCAAGGCTTTTCAGGTGATCGATATCTCGTACACGCAGATGGGCGACGATATCGTATGCTCCACTGATGAGTGTGACGGATTTTACTTCCGGTAGCCCAACGACCTCCTGCATGAATTCCTCCACCAGAAGTGCTTCGTGTCTGTCCAGCTGAATGAAGAACATTGCCTCAAAGCCCACTCCATAGGCTTTCGAGTCCACAACAGCATGGCTACTCTGTAAAATACCACTGTCTTTCAATCGCTTAATACGCTCATGGCAAGCCGATGGGCTCAGGTTAACCTCTGCAGCTACCTGTTTATTGGGAAGCAGTGCATTGTTCTGCAAAATTTCTAATATGACGAAGTCTGTTCGGTCGAGATGGTGAGAAGAGGTCATTTTTCGGAATCAATTCGATATTCGGAGGGTATGCGCCGCAGTATATTCGGAGAAAATTTGGAATAAAACCTCTCATAAGAAAATACTCTCAATGGCAGCGAATACCCTTCTCTTTTTGATCACCATCCTAAGTCTGATTATCGTACCCGGCCCGGATATGCTGTATGTCACCAGCAGGGCACTTGCGAGCGGAAAACCCGCTGCCCTCAAAGCATCTCTCGGCATTTCAGCTGGTTATCTCGTGTTCACCGTCTTGGTTGCTGCGGGTTTTCAGTCCCTCTTTCTGGCGGAACCAAGACTGTTTCAGGCAATTCGTTGGGTGGGTCTGGCCTATCTTATGTACCTGGCCTATCGCCTCTTCTTCGCAAGCGGCATGTGGACTTCAGAAGATGAGCAACAAGCATCTGCAGACACCAATGATCTGAAATTCGGCTTCCTCACCAGTTTGCTGAACCCAAAGGGAATGCTCTTCTATTTCTCCCTGCTGCCGCAGTTCTATGTGCCGGAGGTTATGCCCTTCTGGCTCTATGCGCTGATTTTCGGCATGGCGGCAAGCCTGCTCTGCCTGATTGTCTACTACGGCGTTGGTAGCCTCGTTTCTGGTCCCGCACGCGTGTGGCTTGCAAACAGCAACAACGGCAAACGCATCTCCATGCTCGCCAGCCTTTGCGTCTTTGCCGTCGGCATCTCTATGGTCGTTGCCGATATCGCGTAATGCTTAAGCATACACAGCTGGAGGTAAGCTCTCAGCTGTGTCAGAACTTGAGTTTCGTTAATCCAAACCAATGAATTTTTCCATGTATTGTTGGATTTGCTCGTGCACCTCAACACGATCGGTTCCTTCAGGATCGGTGCAAACCGGATCATCATTATCCGCCTCCAAAAGGGCTGTGCCCTCAGGTTTGCAGGATGGAAGAAACGCAAAGTGATCCCCATGATCAGTTACCGCGTAAGACGCATCCGGTATGAGGGATAAGATATTATTGCCCTCAGCCTCTAGATCAGCTCCAAACGTTCGATCCTGATGACCGATATTGATGAATTGCACAGGAATCTGAATGTCTTTTGCACTGGCTTTATCAAAGGCGACGGTATAGCCAGGATCAATTGAGACAACTTTGGTTACCCTTTCATCCTTCGCATTTCCGATAAAGCCATCAGGTAGGTGGTCAAAATCAACACCACCTTTTGAAAAGAAGATGCAGCCTGGATCAGCACTTTTATAGGTCTTGCAGTATTGACTGAATTTCTCCCGATCCCATCGTGCTCCTGCCAGATTTAGTACACTCGCTCCACCCATGGAAAACCCGGCCGCGATAATCTGGGACTGATCAATATATCGATTAAAGTTTGGGTCGTTTAAAATTGTGTCTAAGGTTGCGCTGAGATCTTTGGCGCGCTCGTCTAACAGTATGGATCGCCTTGGAGAAGAATCCCCCGATGTGCTTCCAGGGTGATTTACCGCGACAACCATCGCCCCTTTTTTCGCAAGAGCAGAAAACAGCCAGCCTGCAGAGAACATGTTACCGCCAGATCCATGAGAAAAAAGGATTAGCGGAAACTTCCCTTCCTTCACCCCTGCACCCACATAGGCGTAATTTCCCACAAAGACGGGATTGTCTCCCCGTAAGCCCTTGTAGGTTTTTGTGCCGACAGGATACCAGATGGAGCCGGCGACAGGGCGTGTCCGATGTGTAGTTTTTACAGTAATCTCGTCAAAGCCAGGAAGTTCATCATTCGCAAAGGCAGAAGAAAAGGTGAGGGTGCATAACGCACTAAGCAACAAACGTTTCATCATGTCATCCATTTTTTGAATTGGGATGACGTTTCTTAGCGCGGACCTGATCACCAAGCGTCCTATCTGCAGAAAAGAGGACTATCTTGTAAGATTGAGGACTATTTTCACAAAAAAGGACGCCGCTAGGGCGTCCTCTATAGGGCAATGGCAAGCGTCTTAATCAGTGCCAAGGATGGCTCAGTCCCAGTTTGTCTTCGTAGCTGTCGATGTGGTGGGTCTTTTCAAAAGTCTGACCAATGTCGTCAAGGCCGTTCAGCAGGCAGTGCTTGCGGTGTGGGTCCAGATCAAACTTGATTGAGCCGCCATCCGGGCCGCGAACTTCCTGTTCTTCCAGATCAACTGTCAGAGTCGCATTCGCACCGCGGGATGCATCGTCCATAAGTTTGTCGAGATCTTCCTGACTCACCACGATCGGCAGAATGCCGTTTTTAAAGCAGTTGTTGTAGAAGATGTCAGCAAAGCTGGTGGAGATCACACAACGAATGCCGTAATCCAGCAGAGCCCACGGCGCGTGCTCACGGGAAGATCCGCAGCCGAAGTTGTCGCCAGCAACAAGGATCTGAGCATTCTCGTAGCTTGGCTTGTTCAGCACAAACTCTTCGTTCTTGGAACCGTCGTCGTTGGTACGCATCTCATGGAAAAGTGCAGTGCCAAGGCCTGAACGCTTGATGGTTTTCAGAAACTGCTTCGGAATGATCATATCGGTGTCGATGTTGACCAGTGGCAGCGGCGCAGCAACGCCTGTCAGTGTACTAAACTTTTCCATGGAATACTCTCCTCGGATCTCTGGAATTCTCTAATTTTTATTAGGCTACAGCGAGATCAATGCTCTCGTTCAGGCCCATCATAATATTCAGGTTTTGGACGGCTGCGCCGGAAGCGCCCTTGCCAAGGTTGTCATAGATTGCGACCAGCAGAGCTTGGTGCCGGTCATCATTGGCAAAAACGTGCAGCTGCATTTTGTTTGTGCCGTTGAAAAGTTCCGGGCTCAGGTCCTCAATTGCATTGACGCTTTCAAACCCTGCGACCTCCACATCTCCAGCAATGCTGGAGAAATGGTCATCAAGCACAGCGTGCAGATCTTTACCTGTCGGTGCGTTACGCAGTTGTCCCAGTTGCAACGGCACGAATGTCATCATGCCCTGCGCGTAGTTGCCAACCGCTGGCTGGAACAAAGGGGCATGGGCAAGGTCAGCATACAGCTGCATTTCCGGCAGATGCTTGTGTCCAAACTGCAAAGCATAAGGCCAGTAAGAAGATGGCTTGTCGCTGGCTTCATACTTTTCAATCATCTGACGACCACCGCCAGTATAACCGGAAACTGCGTTCACAGTGAGTGCGTGCGTGGACGGGATAAGCCCAGCTTCCAACAGCGGACGCACAGTCGCAATCACGCCTTGCGGGTAACAACCCGGATTGGAAACAAAACGCGCGTTGGAAATGATCTCCGCCTGATCCTTCGTCATCTCAGGGAAGCCATAGGCCCAATCTGGATTAACGCGGTGCGCAGAAGATGCATCAATCACGCGAGTGCTGTCGTTCTTGATGAGCGACACACTTTCCAGTGCAGCTGCATCCGGCAAACATAGGATCGCAACATCAGCTGAGTTCAAAAGCTCTGCACGAGCTGCCAGCTCCTTGCGGCGCTCCGGAGCGATGCTGAGGATCTCGATGTCACGGCGCCCGGCCAGACGCTCGCGGATCTGTAGACCCGTCGTTCCGGCTTCTCCATCAATGAACACGCGCACTGACATTTTTGACTCCTTGGAGCTTGTAGTTGGAATTAGGTTCATGGGTTGTACAACGTCCATCACCCATTGTCACAGAATAGGGCGCGTTTTTTTAGGCCTCTGTCCTCAATTGGCAGTTGAGGGGGGCTCAAGCAACTTCATGTTCACAGGAAGGGCTTTTCGAATATTACCAGAATTCCCGTATGTCGCTCACATCCGAACACATTCTGCTGAAAACGATGTTTTTGCGGGATTCTTGTCGCGTTTCGCATTGAAATATTGAGTAAATGCACCTTAATAGGTTTCAAAGGCATAGGCCGCGTCCATGTGGCATGTTCGCGCAGCCTGTGCCGACTATAATGTTGGATGAGGAACGCCTGAATGTCTGTAACGACAGCCGAGGCTAAAGCTGGGCTTATTGCCGATACCTGTGCACTGCTAATTGACGATAACGAAGACGAAGCAAGGTTTGCTGAAGACCTCTTCTCTCACGCCGATGCAGAAGATCTCCTGAACTATACCCCATCGGAGCTTGCGGTCGTATCGCAGGAAGCCTGGGCTGATTTCGCAAATCACCCGCTGGGGACCCATCGTATTCGTGTGTTCAACCCGCAGCCAAACGCTGACGGCAAGCAGCTCGAAGACATTACCATCGTTGAAATCGTCAACGATAACATGGCCTTCCTCGTTTCCTCCGCGATGGGGGCAATCCAGACAGCCGGCTATGAAGTCCGCCTCGTACTGCACCCGCTCTTCATCGTAGAGCGTGATGATGATGGCGGCTTGCAAAAATTCCACGGCACGGTTGGTCTTGGAGGACCATCTGTTCGCCGCGAAAGTCTCATCCACATCCACCTTACACGTTTGAACTCTGATGAGGACATCAAGAAACTCGAAGAGACTCTTGACCTTGTTCTCAATGACGTCCGTCAGGCGGTGCAAGACTGGCGCCCAATGCGCGATCGAATCCAGCTGGCGGTTGAAGAATACCAGCAGGTCCGCGCAAAGGCAGACAACAAGCAGTTTGACGAAGCAATCGCCTTCCTTGAGTGGATGGCGGCTGATAATTTCACCCTCTTGGGTATTCGCGAATTCATTTTTGATGACACCAGCGAAAACAGCGAACTCTCTCTGATCGAAGGCTCTGGTCTCGGCATTCTGACCGATCCGAAGGTCCGCGTGCTCCGCAAGGGTTCTGAATTCGTTGTTATGACACCGGAAATCAGAGAGTTTCTGCTGAAGCCGGAACCACTAATCATCGGCAAAGCCAACATCCGCAGCCGCGTCCACCGTCACGTGCACATGGACTATGTTGGCGTGAAGTTGTTTGATGACGAAGGCAAGCTTCGTGGTGAACTGCGCGTTGTCGGTCTCTTCACCGCAACAGCATACACCCGCTCAACCAGCTCTATTCCTTACATTCGCCATAAGACCGCGAAAGTAATGAAAAAGCACGGCTTTGACCCGGAAAGCCACAGCGGTCGTGCTCTTCGCAACATCTTGGAAGGTTATCCGCGTGATGACCTGTTCCAGATTGATGTTGAAACCCTCTCCAACTTTGCAGATGCGATTCTTCAGCTCAACGAGCGCCCACGTGTCCGTGTTCTGTCCAGAACCGACAAGTTCGATCGTTTCGTATCGATCATCACGTACATCCCGCGTGATCATTTCACCACGAGCATTCGTGAGCGAGTTGGTAAGTATCTGGCAAACGTCTACGAAGGCCGCCTGTCTGCCTGGTACGCAACCTTCCCTGAAGGCCCTCTTGTCCGCGTTCACTACATCATTGGCCGTTACATCGGTGATACGCCTCAACCGTCTCAAGCAGAGCTGGAAGCCTCTATTCAGGTCATCGTCCGCACCTGGACAGACAGCCTGCGAGAAGCGCTCCGCTCAGTTTATGGCAATGCCATCTCTGGCGCACTGCTGAAGCGATACGGCTCTGCGTTTGATGGTGAATACACCTCCGCGACACCAGCGGTGACCGCGACCAAGGATATTCGCCGCGTTGAACAGCTGGGCGAGAAGCGCCCGCTTGTCATCAGCTTCTACAAGCGCGAGCGTGAAGGTAAGGGTCAGATTTCTCTGCGTGCCTACCACCTCAACAAACCGATTCCATTGTCCGCGCGCGTGCCAATGCTCGAAAATCTCGGGTTCCGCGTCATCAATGAGCGAACCTACCGGATCACCCCGTTAGACCGCGAACTCAGTTACCTGCACGACACCACGCTGCATCTGGATGAAAAACGCTTCCGCAACTTCACAGAAGCAGACATCGAGCGCCTCGGTGCATTGTTCCTCGCAGTCTGGAACAAACAGGCTGAAAACGATGGATATAACGCCCTCGCACTGACGGCAGGACTGGCATGGCGTGACATTGCTATGATCCGGGCGCTCTCCCGCTACTTGCGTCAGGCTGGAATCCTCTATTCTGAAGATTATATGTGGGGAACTCTTAACCGCTATCCACAGATCGCTCAGCAGCTCGTTCATCTGTTCCATACACGCTTTGATCCTACACTTGGAACGTTTGAACGTTCGGGTAAGGAGGGGCGTCTGATTGATGAGATTTCCGCAAGCCTTGATGAAGTAACGAGCTTGGATGACGACCGTATTCTCCGTCGTTTCCAGAATTTGATCCTGGCGACACTGCGCACCAACTTCTTCCAGTTGGATGACGCTGGTCAGCCAAAACCAACCTTCGCATTCAAGCTTGACCCGCATAAAGTGGAGGGCCTGCCGAAGCCGCTGCCATATCGCGAAATCTTCGTGTACAGCCCGCGCGTTGAAGGCGTGCACATGCGCTTTGGTCCAGCTGCTCGTGGTGGCCTGCGTTGGTCCGACCGCGCTCAGGATTACCGCACAGAAGTGCTTGGCCTTGTAAAGGCACAGCAGGTCAAAAACGCTGTGATCGTTCCTGTTGGGTCTAAAGGTGGCTTCCTGCCGAAACAGCTACCAAAAACAGGCGGCCGTGATGAGTGGATCGCAGAGGGAACAGAAGCCTACAAGATCTTCATCTCCTCCCTGCTGGATCTGACAGATAATCTGGACGCTGATCTCATCCTGCCACCAGAGCTGGTTGTTCGTCATGATCAGGACGATCCATACCTCGTAGTGGCAGCTGATAAAGGCACCGCGACCTTCTCAGACACCGCCAACGCGATCTCAGAAAGCAAAGGCTTCTGGCTGGGCGATGCATTCGCTTCCGGTGGTTCCGCTGGGTATGATCATAAGAAGATGGGCATCACCGCACGCGGCGGCTGGGAAGCGGTGAAACGTCATTTCCGTGAAATGGATCGTGACATCCAGAAAGAACCATTCACTGCATGTGGTGTTGGTGACATGTCTGGAGACGTGTTCGGCAACGGTATGCTGCTTTCAAAGGCAACCAAACTGGTCGCTGCTTTCGATCACCGCGATATCTTCCTTGATCCGAACCCGGATCCTGCTGTGACCTGGGATGAACGCAAGCGCATGTTCGATCTGGGACGCTCGTCCTGGCAGGACTACAACAAGGAACTGCTCTCAGAAGGCGGCGGTATCTACCCACGTTCTTCTAAGTCTATTCCTTTGACCATTCAGGCTCAGAAGATGCTCGGCCTTAACAAGTCGAAAGCATCTCCTCAGGAGGTCATGACCGCTATCCTGAAGATGCAGGCAGACCTGCTGTGGTTCGGTGGTATCGGTACATACATCCGCGCTTCTGACGAAAACAACAGCGATGTGGGGGATCGTGGCAACGACGCAATCCGCATCACAGCGGCTGAAGTCGGTTCGAAAGTCATCGGCGAAGGTGCAAACCTCGGCATCACTCAGAAAGCTCGTATTGAGTTCTCTCGTGCCGGTGGCCGTTGTAACTCCGACGCGATCGACAACTCCGCTGGTGTGAACTCTTCTGATATGGAAGTGAACATCAAGATCGCGCTGGGCGCAGCAGTCAAGAAGGGTACCCTGACCACTCCGGACCGCAACGTTCTCCTTGCAGATATGACAGATGAAGTTGCTCAGCTGGTGCTGCGTAACAACTACCTGCAAACTCTGGCAATTTCACTCTGTGATCGTCGTGGTCTCGAAGATCTGGGTTATCAGGTCCGTATGATGCGTCAGCTTGAATCTCAGGATCTGCTGGATCGTGTTGTTGAAGATCTGCCGGATGATGTGACTATTGAGGAACGTGAAAAAGCAGGCCAGCACCTGTCTCGTCCAGAACTGGGCGTGCTGCTGGCATACGCAAAGCTCACGCTCCACGACGAGTTGCTGAACAGCTCCGTTCCTGATGATGCCTACCTCGCGAAAGAGCTGTACCGCTACTTCCCGAAACAGATGGCAGAGACCTACACTCAGGAAATCGAAGGACACCGTCTGCGTCGCGAAATCATCGCAACAATGCTGGCGAACTCCATCATCAACCGGGGTGGCCCTGCATTCCTGACCCGCATCATTGATCAGACCGGCGCGTCTGTCGCTGATGTGGCTCGTGCTTTCGCCGTGGTGCGCGATGCGTTTGGATTGACCCAGCTGAACGAAGAGATTGATCGTCTCGACAACACCATCTCCGGTGATCTGCAGCTAGAGCTTTATACTCTGGTTCAGGATCTGGTGCTGGGTATGGTAATCTGGTTCCTGCGCAACGTCTCCTTTGAAGATGGTTTGGAAGCAGCGATCAACCGCTTCCGCGATACCGTCAAGCGTCTGTCTCCACGTTTGGAAACGTTCCTTTCCGAAGAACGGGCAGCAACGCTCAAAGCGGAAACAGATCGTCTGGTAGAAGCTGGTGTTCCAATCATGATCGCGGCTCGCATCGCTCGTCTCATTGGCGAAATGGTGATCCCGGATATCGTTCTGGTCTCCGAAAAAGCCAACCGTGATGTGGACGAAGTTGCAGCTTCCTACTTCCGTGTGGCCGAGCACTTCAAGTTCGGTGCGATTGAAGAGTTGGCTCGTGAGTTTGTCATTCGTGATTACTACGACGGACTGGCGCTCGACCGTTCCCGTTCCATTCTGGCGAATGCTCTGCGTGATCTGGCTGCTCAAGCCCTGGCAGATGCAAACGGCTTTGACGGCTGGCTGGAACGCAACGGCGGTAAAGCTGAAAGAACGCAGCAGGCAACCAACGAGATTCTGGAGAAGAACCTGTCGGTTTCCAAGTTCTCTGTGGCAGCTGGAATGCTGGCAGAGCTTGCAAACTAAAGCGTATTCCCGAAAAGTGGTTCCGGTTTTCGGATGAGAATACGCGCAAAAATAAAGAGTTAGAGCTTGATGCGTGAATGTATTTGAACGCAACATGCTCTAAGCGCTTTGAATAAGACAAAACAAAACCCCGGTGCAGTACCCTGCATCGGGTTTTTTCGTTGCCTGAGACCAAATTTATCTGTTCTTGGCGTTCTTCTCTTTTTCCATTGCCAGCCGCATTTCAAGGTCGGAGATATGTTTCATCGCGGCCTTCTTGTCCTCATCACTGGAGGCGGCGCGATACTTCTCACGCGCTGCGGCGATGTCATGGGTTAGCTGCACTTCGCGAGGGGCGGCGGCATGATCAAGTACGCTCTTGTCTACGCCTTCAATGCGTTCTTCTTCGACCTTAGTTCCTGACTTTGAACGGAGCGCTTCCAACTGCGCTTTGAGTTCCTGTTGGGCGGCGGCGTTCTTATTGTTTTTATTGAGGTCGAACATGCTGGTTCCTTCTCGCGTGTCTGCACATATCCACTCTACTGATATGAATTTAAACCAGCGCATCTTTCCATCACGCCACGAAAAACCTGCTTAATCTCAGCCTAATGGCATGAAGCTCTATCTATTTAAATCCAACCTTTTGAGTGAGGGACTTGCTTGCAAGTCAGTCTGGCTGTTACGGTCACACATTGCTGTGTCTACGACACAAAAAAGCCTCGGAAGCGTCCCGAGGCTTTGTCGTCAAATCTCAAGGCAAGTCTGCCGAAAACTAAAACACTTTCGTCTCTTCTCGTGCCACCAGCTCCGACAGGGTTTTAATACGTGCACCATTTTCCTTGAAGTTCGCAGGTGAAAGCCATTTCTCAAAGGAGGCACGCAAAACGGGCCACTCGCTATCGAGCACAGAGAACCAGGCCGTATCCAAGTTTTTACCTTTGACAACAGATGCTTGACGCAATGTTCCCTCATAACTGAAACCAAGGCGTATTGCCGCTTTGCGGGAGACTTTGTTCAGAGCATTACAGCGCCATTCATAACGACGGTAGCCCCATTTATCGAACACCCGCTGCATCATTAGGAACATCGCCTCTGTGCCACCGCACTTGCGTTGCAGCAGGGGGGAGAAGTGAATGTGTCCAACTTCAATGCTGCCAGTTTCAGGCACAATGTTCATATAACTTGCAACACCCAGAGCTTTTCCGCCTTCTTGCTCAATAATAGCAAAGGAAAACGGGTCGTTCCCGGCAGCGAGCTCCTTGATGTACTGCTCAAAGCTTTCAAAGTCTGGAAAGGGGCCTTCATCCAGATAGGTCCAGTTCCGGCCTTCTGTATCGATGCTGAACGCCTCATACAGGTCTTCCGCATGCTTTTCAGGATCCAATCGCTCCAACCTGCAAAAGTGACCGACCATCGTCTCGTCTGTCGGCAGTTGAGCTGGGCCCCAATCCAACATATCTTCGCCCACGACCTGCCCCAGTTCGTTCTGGTTTTGAGAAGGATCCTTTTCGGATTTCTCTGCGGATTTCAGTGCAGCTAGATATGCAAGCATTTTAGGCCTCCTCGGAATGTCCCGATCTGGAAAGTTTAAAGCACCAAAATGACAAAACCCCGACCTTTCAGTCAGGGTGTATCATCAGGTATTAAAGGCGTTCAGAAGGATCGTTCTTTCTTACAAGAGCAGCACTTCCGCGTTCATCGTTGTCTTTCCTCGAAGACGTAAACGCCCAAAAACTCCGTTTGATGTCGCCTTTGGCAAAGCAGTCGTAAAAGTCGCGACGTCCATACATAGAGTTCTTGCTACAGCCATAGCCGTACCAGTAGCAGGTATCGCTTTTCTTCACCTCGATATGGCCATGACGATTGCGTTTGTCACGGTTATAAACGCAGATTGAGCCGTCAGGCGCACGGTCAGGACTACTTACGCGCAGGCGTTTAAAACCATATTTTGGAAGAGCCTTGATCGCCATGTAAGCTGAGCCACCCGGAATGTAGGTGTCTACCAGACCTTCAGAAATCAGATGCTTCTTCACATAGCGATAGCAGTAAGTCATGCCGCGACGGCGGCGTGCCGAGCGAGCACCGCCAGAGCGTGCTGCTAATACTGCTCCTGCATAGCCGACGTAGCTGTCTTCTTCGCTACCGGCGATCTTGTCTGCTTCGTCACGGCTGAGTTTGGCAACTTCAGTCAGCGTGTAGGTCGAAAAATCTGCTTTAGAAACGTAAATGTCAGAGGTGACGCTGCCTTCTTCGTCCGGTTGGTCAACACCCAGACGAACCAACTCGCCTTTGGTTGGGTCTGTCGCCCAGTCCAATACGCTCAGTTGTGCGCCAACAGGTAGGATTTGTTGAAGAGAGGAGCCCGCCTTGCCGTCTTCAGCTGTCGCCCAGCCTTTAGCAAGAATTGGCTTGGCAACATTATAGTTGCCGGTGGTGGTCATCTTGTTTTGCGGAAGTGTATCTTTGCCGGAAAGCAGAGAAGCTGGCTCCCCTGGCAAGGAAAGGTCACCAAAAGAAGCGTTTGGCCCTGCAGCAACTGCTGTAGTGAGAACCAGAAAACTAAACCCTGCATACGCGGATACTTTTGCAAGTTGTAGCATAATTCCTCCGAAAGCCTTTTTTAGGCACAGCAGCACCGGTTCCCGCGCGCGTTGCATGCGAGATTGCAAGAACTTGACAATAAAGAACGGTCGAGGCGCTCACACGCTTCGTGATTCATGCCAGTCTGATGATGGTGCGCAGCTGTCGTTTTACTGACGCAAGCTCCTGCTCGGGGGCATTTTGCACGCCGGCAGGCAAAACTTTCCAGCAAGCCTTCCTGGGAAAGCCTGCGGGCACTCAACGCTCAAACATATGCAATACAGGCTGGCGCCTGCCTCTCGGTGCCAGTCCGTTAGTCAGCAATGTAAGAGCGCGTTTGCTCGTTTAGATCTTGCGCAGCGCCACGGTTTCGATGCTGTGGTCTGTCCCCTTTGTCAGGATCAGATCAGCGCGTGGTCGCGTCGGCAAGATGTTCTGGCGAAGGTTCTCCAGATTGATGTTCTGCCAAAGGTCCTTCGCGATCTCTTGCGCCTTATCATTCGAAATTGTGGAAAATTTATGGAAATATGAACCGGGATCACGGAATGCTGTCTCACGCAGACGCATAAAACGCTCCAGATACCAGCGTTGCAGCACTTGCTCTTCCGCATCAATGTAGATGGAAAAGTCAAAGAAATCAGAGACAAAGGGCACAGCTTTGGCCGCTTTTGGCTGATGCGAAGTCTGCAAAACATTCAGCCCTTCGACGATCAAAATATCTGGCTGTTCGACTGTGACATGCTGTCCAGGCATCACATCATAGAAGAAATGAGAGTAAATTGGGGCACGAACTTTGCGCTCCCCGCCCTTGATGTCCGTCAGGAATTTGAGCAGTGCAGAGCGGTCATAACTCTCAGGAAAGCCCTTCCGACGCATCAATCCTTCTGTTTCCAAAACAGAGTTTGGATACAAAAAACCGTCGGTGGTAATCAGGTCCACTTTCGGGCTGGCTGGCCAGCGCGAAAGCAGTGCCTGCAACAGACGGGCTGTCGTTGACTTGCCGACAGAGACCGAACCCGCAATACCAATGATGAACGGCGTTCGTGTCAACTGCATGCCCAAAAAGCGCTTCGTCGCAAACTGAAGGCTTTGGGAAGCTTCCACGTAATAGGTCAGCAGACGAGATAGAGGCAGGTAAATATTCTTCACCTGCTCTTGAGACACAAAGTCATTGAGCGATTGCAGGTCTTCAATTTCCTGCATGCTCAACGTCATTGGTGTGTCTGCACGTAAAGACGCCCATTCAGTCTCTGTAAAGACAGAGTAGGGGGACAGGTCCAGCTCTTGCACTGGAGTGAGTTCTTTATGCATAGCGTTAGCGCTCAAGGCCCCTCGTGCCTCCCACTTCGCGTGACAGGAAGAAAACTAGTCGTCCGTACGGGACGCTTTTTCTTCCAGTCCAGTTTGTCCGGTGCGTGCTGCAAGCTTAGCTAGAACTTCATCCAGCGACACATCGGAAACCTTCATAACAACAAGTAGATGATACAGCAGGTCAGCTGCTTCAGAAGCAACGCCGTCCCTATCACCTTCTACGGCTGCAATCGCAGTTTCAACGGCTTCCTCTCCAAGCTTCTGTGCACACTTGGAAACGCCCTTTGAAATGAGTTTGCGGGTATATGACATTTCATCGTCACTGTTCGCACGTGCAGCAACAATAGCCTCTAGGTCCGAAAGGGTAAAATTGGTCATTTGGCTAGCCTTGTTGAGGCCGCTTCAGGTTTACTCTGAATACCTGAGCGAAATTTACTTATCCAGACGCATAGGAATTCCAGCATCTGCCATGTGTTGCTTGGCTTCTTCAATGCTGTAAGTCCCAAAATGGAAGATTGAAGCAGCAAGCACAGCAGTCGCGTGTCCATCACGAACACCCTCAACCAGATGATCCAGAGTTCCAACCCCACCGGAGGCGATCACAGGTACATGTACAGCATCCGCAATTGCACGGGTAAGCGGCAAATTGTAGCCCTCTTGCGTGCCATCACGGTCCATAGATGTAACAAGCAGCTCACCAGCACCCAGATCCACTGCCTTACGAGCGAACTCAACAGCATCAATGCCGGTTGGCGTACGGCCACCATGTGTGAATATCTCAAAGCGCTCTTCTTCGCCTTCAGCCGAAACGCGCTTGGCATCAATGCTGACAACAATACACTGGCTGCCGAATTTCTGAGCGGCTTCCCGAATAAATTCAGGATTTTTCACCGCTGCGGTGTTGATTGAAACTTTGTCAGCTCCGGCGATCAACAGCTTGCGGATATCTTCAACCGTGCGCACACCGCCGCCAACAGTCACTGGCATGAAGCAGGCTTCAGCAGTGCGTTGCACAACATCATAGATGGTGTCGCGGTTGTCACTTGAGGCGGTGATGTCAAGGAACGTCAGCTCATCTGCACCAGCTGCGTCATAAGCTTTAGCTGCCTCAACAGGGTCGCCAGCATCGATCAGGTCAACAAAGTTGACGCCTTTCACGACACGGCCATCCTTCACATCAAGGCATGGAATAATACGTGCCTTCAGGGTCATGCGAGGCCCTCCCGGCTTTTCTTGATCAGATCAAGCGCCTCAGTAGGGTTAAGCCGACCGTCATATAAAGCACGCCCAGAGATCGCGCCCTCCAGAATATCGCAATCCGTTTGCACCAGACGCTCAATGTCCTTGATATCAGCCAGACCACCGGAAGCAATAATCGGAATGTTCACTGCGTTGGCCAGTTCCAGAGTGCTCTCGATGTTGAGGCCCTTCAGCACGCCATCACGGTCGATGTCGGTGTAGATGATGGCTGCAACGCCTGCATCTTCAAACTGCTTTGCCAGCTCAATCACGGTCAGCTCAGAAGTCTCTGCCCAACCTTCAACCGCAACCTTGCCACCTTTGGCATCAATGCCAACAGCAATGCGGTCAGGATACTTCTTGCAAGCTTCTTTCACCAGTTCAGGGTCACGCAGAGCAACGGTGCCAAGAATGACGCGGGCAACGCCCTTCGTCAGCCAGTTGTCGATGTGTTCCATGGTGCGGATACCGCCGCCCAGCTCAACCGGGTTCGTAGTACTGGCAAGGATTGCATCAACCGCTGCGCCGTTCTTGCTTTCGCCCGCAAACGCACCATCAAGGTCAACAACGTGTAGCCATTCAAAACCCTGGTCCTGAAACGCCTTCGCCTGCGCACCCGGGTCATCGTTAAACACGGTTGCCTGATCCATGTCGCCCAGTTTCAAACGAACGCACTCTCCGCCTTTAAGGTCAATCGCTGGAAAAATAATCATAATTCTGTCCTTGGACTTGTCTGTATCACTGAAAGCGGGCAGCCGTTACGGCGCCCAGCTCAGGAAATTGGAAATCAAAGAGAGACCGAGCTTCTGGCTCTTTTCCGGGTGAAACTGCGTGCCAACCATGTTGTCTCGGCCCACCATCGCAGTGAACTCACCCGCATAGTCAAAGCTTGCCAAACGGTGTTCAGGGTTCGCGGTCGCAAAGTGATAGGAGTGCACGAAGTAAGCGTGCAGGCCATCACCGCCGGTATTGATGCCTTCAAGCACCGGATGCTTATCACCGGTAACGTTGATGGTGTTCCAGCCCATGTGAGGAATTTTCAGCTCAGGATTAGCTGGTTTCATCGCTGTGACGTCACCACTGATCCAGTCCAGCCCTTCGGCCTTCTCAAATTCAAGCCCGCGAGTCGCCAACAGTTGCATACCCACGCAAATCCCCATGAAAGGTTTGCCTTTGGTTAGCACAGCTTCCGCCAATGCTTCTTCCATACCGTCAACAGCCTGCAGGCCACGACGACAATCGGCAAATGCGCCCACGCCTGGCAGCACTATGCGGTCAGCCTTGGCAACAACTGAAGGATCAGAAGTTACCGTCACCTCATGAGTATGATGATGGTTATGGGCTGCATGCTCAAACGCTTTTGCTGCGGAGCGCAAGTTGCCAGAACCATAATCAATAATTGCCACACTCATGAAGAAACTCCTGTTATCGCTTGAGTGTCATTCCAACGACGTCAGTGTCGCTGGTTTGTGGAGCCATTGGCCCCTGTGGAAGCCACACTTCACTTTTGGTTTTGGAAACGCGGTCGAAGAAACGAATTTCTGCCTCATCCAGATTGGCGGCAGTGATAAACCCGACAGTCTGCCAGTTTTTGCGGCGCAGGCTCCAGCTTTTCAAGAACCCGGCTTCCATCGCAAAAAACAAAGTGGCCAGCACGGTGATAAAGCCGCCAGTGGTTGACCCAAAGGCTTCAGCAATAAACACCAGCGCAATGATTGCTGCCAGATAACCGAGAAAGACCAACCACATCCGGTTGTACAAAGACCAGAGGAGAGGGAAGAGCATCGCCCACCACGAGAAACCGTCTTTCACGAACTTGATGTTTCGTGCGTCCTCGTCCTTCAGGTGGTCAAGTGAAACCCCTGGTTCGGTCATGACATAATAGACAGCCAATTGCATTCTCCCTGAACAAGCAGAGCTGCGGGCCGAAAAGGTTAGCCGCCAAGCTGACCTTTTGTAGTTGGCACGCGTCCACTCTGGCGTGGATCTGGTTCGATAGCTGTGCGTACAGTACGCGCAACTGCTTTAAAGCATGTTTCCGCAATATGATGGCAATTGGTGCCATATAGGTTTGCAATGTGCAGTGTAAAACCTGCATTCATGGCAAACGCACGGAAGAACTCCTCAAAAAGCTCAACATCAAACGTGCCAACCTTGTCCCTTGGGAAGTCTACCTGCCAGACAAGGAAAGGACGACCGGAGACATCCAGAGCCACACGGGTCAGGGCTTCATCCATCGCAAGGTGCGTGTCTGCATAGCGGGTGATGCCGCTCATGTCGCCAAGCGCTTCTTTAAACGCTTGCCCCAGAGCAATGCCCACATCCTCGGTGGTATGGTGGTCGTCAATATGGGTGTCACCATCTGCGCGGATCGTCATGTCCACGAGCGAATGTCGGGAAAGTTGTTCCAACATATGATCAAAGAAACCAACACCGGTTTTGATGTCGTACTTGCCTGTGCCATCCAGATTGATGGAAACAGAAATCGTCGTTTCTTTTGTGCCGCGGGCAATAGTGGCCTGACGCATGGGATGTCCCTTGATAAGTTTATAGTCCTTATACTCATGCAAAACCCCTGCACAAGCATTTAAAGACGCGCCGTTTTAACAGGCTAAGGGATCGCTGAAAATACCCAAAGATGAAAAAGCTAGTATCTGCTACTCCCTCTGGTATTTCTCGGCACAAACTGTTAGGAACTGAGCCGTTTGCAGCGTATTCCCGAAAAGTGATTTCGGTTTTCGGATAAGAATACGCTTAAAAAATGAGGATGAAGCAGTTCACGTGCATCGCATTAAAAGCAAACGGCTTTATCCGGCAGATATTAGGAGCCTCGCATGTCTTATCGCCCAGCAAGTGCAGTCGATCGCCTGATCCTCCCTCTGGATGTTCCTACAGTTGATGAGGCCCGCCAGCTCGTCAAGCAAACACAAGGGCTTGTCGGCACTTATAAAATCGGCATGCAACTCCAGTTCGCAGGTGGTCTTCAGTTCGCTGAAGAGATGGCGAAAGAAGGGCATTCCATCTTTCTGGATATGAAACTGCTGGATATCGACAACACCATCACCAGCGCAGTGAAAAACGTCGCAAAAATGGGCATGAAATTCATGACCGTGCACGCCTACCCGAAAAACATGCGCGCAGCCGTGAAGGCACTGGAGGAAGTCGGCAACAAAGACCTATGTCTGCTGGGCGTCACCGTGCTCACCTCAATGGATGAGCAAGACCTTAAAGACGCAGGTTATGTCGGCCCTACTGCTGCATTAGTCGAGCAACGCGCTCTTGATGCAGTAAACGCAGGCGTCGGTGGCATTGTCTGCTCCCCGATGGAATCCGCAGCCATGCGTGCCAAGGTTGGCGACAAGCTCTGCATCGTAACACCAGGCGTACGCCCAAAAGGCGCAGATGCAGGTGACCAACGCCGCGTTATGACCCCATACGACGCCATCAAAGCAGGCTCCGACTACCTCGTCATCGGCCGTCCTATCTACCGCGCCGAAGATACCCGCGCTGCAGCTGAGGCTGTCGTTGCTGAGATTGAGAGTGCTCTTTAAACTGCACAAACTCGGGAGTCTCTGTCATGCAGAGGCTCTTTTTGCTTCATCTGTCTTTGTCTTTTGAACAAAGGCTTAAGCTGCACTGGGTACCATTTGCGCGATCTGTACGAGAGGGAGCGCATTCTATGGAAACCATTCTCATCACAGGCTTTGGCGCATACGCCAATACGCCCACCAATCCGGCAGAAAAGCTTGCGCTGGCACTGGATGGTGAAGAGATCGCTGGTGCTAAAATCGTCTCCCGCATCGTCTCTGGCAGCTATTTTCACTGCATAGAAGAAACCGTCGCTGCCATGGAAGAGCTGAAACCCAGCTCTGTCCTCATGCTGGGTGAATATGGTGGTCGCTCCATGATCACGCTGGAGCGCCTCGCACAAACCCTCAACGACTGCGCCCGCTATGGCGTAACCGATACTGCAGGCGTTACACTTCAGGGTGAGCTGACCGTGCCAGATGGGCCAGTTGGCTACTACGCAACTGTTCCTCTGCGCGCCATGACACAAGCCATGCGGGATGCAGGGGTGCCAACGGATATTTCGGACTCAGCTGCCACGTTCTGCTGCAATCATCTCATGTACGGCGTCCTGCACCACATCGCGAAACACAATCTCCCAGTTCGGGCTGGTTGGGTGCATCTGCCTCATTTGCCGGAGGTTGCCGCTATGATCCAGAATCTTGGTGCACCAAGCATGTCCGTCGACACTCTGGTCAAAGGTATGCGTGCCGGCATTGAGGCGTTGCAGGCAAATCATCAGGACCAGAACATCAACATCATCTCCAAGATGCTGATCTGAAAAGGACACACCCGAGCACCAAAAAACAACACATCGGGCACAGAAGCGTCTTTCAACACTTATCCAAACCCTCTGACGCCGAGTTCAGCAGATGTGATCGGTATGAGTTGTGTTTTTCAGATTGCACAACTTACCTGACTGCTTTCGCAGTTTTGCGGATCAGGCTGGATCACAGCAGCGTTATTTAGGTGGTAAGACTAACGATTTTTGAGCGACCATCACGGCTTTGTGTCTCATAGAAGACAGTTTCTGCCCTTATTCCAATTCATAGTGGTGACGAGAACTTCCTACCTCAAAAGCGGGGAGCTCTTAGGAGAATATTCGATGTTTTCCGCCACTATAGAAACAAATGGATTGGATGGTCTGTCTTGCAGAATATGACACCGCAAACACTTATGAATAAGGTTACATCGGATGGCGGCATGGAAGCACCTGTCTTTAATACAGACGGTGAGTGTACGCTGAATACCGATGATATTGAGATTCACATGCGGGCCTGCGACAAGCGCCTGAAGATGATGGCTTACCTCTCAGAGGATACCGACGTACCGCAGCATGTCTTGGTTCAGATGCTGCACGAGAACCATACCGCAAAGAACCGCTTTACCTTCATTCGTGTTGCCCTTGGCCAGCCAGCCGTTGTTTCCTGCATCGCTCTTGAAGAGCTTGATGCCACAGAACTCAAACTGTTCCTCGCAGAATTTAAAGAAATTGTCCGCGCATGGAAGCCAAAGTTTACCCCTGCCTCCCAGCGTCAATGCGAGCGCAAAATGAAGCGCGATGGTATATGTCATTCGCAGGACAGCGCTAAGGCAAAGCTGGAACTGCATTAAGCAGCAGGCCTCCAACTAACAATCCATCCCCCACCATAAAAGAAAAGGGCAGAAAGCTGCCCTTCGATGGATCAATCCAGCTGTGCCAACCAGCTTTGAATATCCGTGATGACTTGGCCGACCGCGCTCTCCCCTTCAGCCCCATCAAAAGAGTGGGTCATATCCGGATAGGGTTTGTAGGTGACATTGGTTTTGTTCAGCTCTGCGAGTTTCGCAATCTGTTGATCAACGGCTTCAGGTGAAACATTGATGTCTTTGCCCCCTTGTACAATCAGAAGTGGATTATCTACCTGCGCAAGAATTTCCAGCTGGTCAGAAGCAAGCATATATCGCCACCAAGCATAACCGTGATCGCCCATGTTCAATTCGAATGGCTCACTGTTCATCACGTGCATCGCAAAGCTGGTAAAGCCCTCTGTATCTTCTTTTTCCTGCTCTTTTGAGTTGGAAGTGTGTTTGATATTATAAAGGATTGTATCCAGAAATTTACGGCCACCTCCATTCAGAGCAATACTGGCCGTCACAAAATCAGTTTTTGCGGCAATCATGTTGGCGACCATTGCGCCTTCACTTCCGCCCACTAAGAACACGCGCTCATAAATCCCGCCTTCTTTCAGCTGACTGATAGTCTTGATGTAATCTGCTGTTCGACGTTCCGGTGAGTCATTCTCGATGTAATCCGCTGGGCAATCAGGGTGAACATCGCTGCTGCGATCCCACGAGAGGTCCGATGTGATCCCGTATTTCTCAACGGTTAGAACATCCGCTTCGGGCAAAACCTGAGAAAACTGCTCATTGATCAGAGTATTGTGAGCAACGCTGTTGCAGTCAGAGCCTTGAATGAGAACAAGGAGGTCGGTCGCATCCTTCGGGCTTTGGGATTTCAGATAGATTGTGATCTCACTACCGTCTTCACGCACAAGATAAAGGCCTGATGCAAAAGCGGCCTGAGCAGTGAAGAGAACGGAATACCCAATAGCAACACGAAGCAAACTAGAGTGCATAAATTCCCCCATGAGCAGACCCAGCAAGCGCACAGAGCCATACAGAAAGGCCTGTCTTGCTGAACCTCACACTCAACGTGATCTGCCCGTAATATGAAAATAGAAACACCGAACTGGTGTAGGAGAATTTTGCTGCAATCATAAGGCGAGAGTGTGGCGCCTAAGATATATAATTATAGTTTCAGGCAAGCCGCGTAACAGAATCTAATCCATTGTCTATAAACGTACTTTAGATTATCCTAAAGAGATGGTCACATTAGTTTTGGCTGCATTGAAGGAGCATCAGAAATGCCGGAAATCTCATCCCTCCCGGTCCCTCAATTGGTTGCTCCACGCGAAGAGCTTAACTTCTATCACGTCAATTCTTTGAAGATAAACGCACAACCAACCGCATTTGAGGTCTCTTGCGCTTTGCTGAGCAAGCGGTCTGTCTGGCTCAACGCTGCCTTTTGGTTGAGAGACCAAATCTCTGCATTGGCTGGCGTCACAAGGATAAAAGGGTTTGGAAAAGAGCGGCCGACCACTCCGCCTGCTGCGGGAGAATATCTCGACTTCTTTTTGGTGGAACATATCGAGGATCGTGAGTTAGTGCTCACCTCAAGAGACAAGCACCTCTCAGTTATGACCACCATCAGTGTCGATGACATTGCGGAAGGGACGTTGGTACGCATCACGTCCTCAGTCATCACCCACAACTGGTTCGGCAACCTCTACATGCTGCCCGTTGGCCCAGCCCACAAGTTCATTTCCTGGCGCATGCTACGTAGCGTAAGTCGTGCATTTTATTCTACTAATTAAAACGCTTAATCAGAATGTATTATTTTCCCAAATGAGATGTTTTATT
The DNA here is from genome assembly GCF_001623165.1 of Pseudovibrio sp. WM33. Classification (NCBI taxonomy): domain Bacteria; kingdom Pseudomonadati; phylum Pseudomonadota; class Alphaproteobacteria; order Hyphomicrobiales; family Stappiaceae; genus Pseudovibrio; species Pseudovibrio sp. WM33. The sequence continues at coordinate 84,549 of NZ_LMCK01000126.1, read as the reverse complement.
GCGAATCTCTGCTCTGATTTAAGTTTGTCTGCGATTAGTTGTTGATCTGATTAATCAGTTTACTGATATCTGTAATGTTTGTTTTTAAAGAATATACGAAATAACCAATGTTTTTTATCTGATTAACAAAAGGACTTCATTTCCAGAAAAAGAATTTCTGAACAAGGCTCTATCAAAAGTGCAGCTTTCACACGATTCCAAATGCTACTCGCATGCATGAAATCGGCCCTGTATCGTTAACTGGCCGTAAATAAACAAGGGAAAATGCTTAGCTAGATTTCAGCGGACCCATATTATCATGTTTGCATATTTAGCTAAGCTCAGAATTGTTCATACCATTACACTGCTCTCAATTATTCCAAGTATTGCAGCTCTCGTTTTTCTCTATCAGCTCATCAAGGTGGATACCGAGGACGAGCAGAAGCTGGCAGCACTGTCTCAGCTCACGCGCCTGTCGGTCAAAATCGGCAGTTTGGTGCATGAGCAGCAAAAGGAGCGCGGAGCCACTGCCTTGTTCCTCGCTAGTAAAGGCCAGCAGTTTGCGGTTGACCTGAAGGAGCAACGCCGAGCAACCGATACAGCGCGCATCGACTATTTGCAGTTCCTAAAAGCCTTTGACCTGACCATCTATCAGCCGGAATTTGCAGCAGACCTGGAAGGCATCAACGCACAACTGCAAAAGACTCCAGCCCTGCGTTCTGAAGTGGATGACCTTAACGTGCAGATTGGAGAGGCAGTCAGTTTCTACACCCAACTAAACTCCGAGAAGCTGGATATCATCGGCTCCATGAGCGAGCTCAGCCCCAACGCGGAAATTGTAGATCGCATTGTGAGCTATCATGCCTTCCTTCTGGCAAAGGAACGGGCAGGCTTGGAGCGGGCGGTTGGTGCCGCTGGCTTTGCAAGCAATGCGTTCCCACCTGCAGCTATGAAGAAGTTTCAAAAGCTGATCGTGGAACAAGAGGCCTTTACTCATATCTTCCAGACCTACGCCACACGTGAAATTTTTGCAGACTTCACAAAGGTGCAGGAAGGGGCTGCCAACACGAAGCTGAACACCTACCGCAGCATCGCGCTGGATGATGCAAACTCCACAACTGACCTGGAAGCAATAAGCGGTCCGGAGTGGTTTGAAACGGCCTCTCAAAAGATCAATCAGCTCAAGACACTGGAAAACACCATCGCCGCAAGCCTGATCACAGATACGGAGCATCTTCAGGCCGATGCCAACGGACGCTTGACCCTGCACATGAGCATTGCTGCGGTTGCCTTCCTGTTGGTGTTCTTGATGTCCCTCATCCTTATCAAATCCATCCAACGTTCCTTCGCAGGTATCATTGAAGCCATGGAGCAACTGGCAAGCGGTGATCTCAACATCAAACTGTCAAAGCCTGCCAAAAACGAAGTTGGCCAAATGATCAAGGCGGTTTCCGTGTTTCAGGAAAACATGATCTTGGCGCGTGATCTCAAGCAGGAGCAAGACACTCAGCACGCCGTACAGCTTGAGCGTGGTGAGTTTCTGGAAGGGCGTATTGCCGATTTTGAGCAGGCCGTCTCATACGTGCTGGAGACCATGGGCCGCAACTCGCAGACCATGCAGCTCTCCTCTCAGGAAATGTCGAATATCTCCGAGCTCACAAGCTCCCAATCCAAAGCTGTGGCTTCCGCAGCTGAAGAAGCATCCCGCAGCGTCCAGTCCGTCGCCTCAGCAACGGAGGAACTCGACAGTTCTGTCGCTGAAATCGGTAACCAGATGCACCATTGCCGAAAAGCAGCCTCAGAGGCCGTAGAGCAAGTGCACAGCGCCAATTCCGATGCAGCAGAACTGCGCAAGGCTGCGCAAAGTGTGGGGGATGTGGTCAGCATCATCACAGATATTGCCGAACAAACCAATCTGCTTGCGCTCAACGCCACAATAGAGGCCGCGCGGGCAGGGGTAGCTGGCAAGGGCTTTGCTGTGGTGGCAAGCGAGGTGAAGTCGCTGGCAGAGCAGACATCTCAGGCCACCGAGCAGATCCGCAACGAGATTGCAGATATCCAGCGCGCAACAGAGGGCTCTCTCACTGCTATGGAAGACATCGACAAGATCATTCGTGAGATCGACGAACGTGCCAGTGCTGTCTCCAGTGCAATCAGTGAGCAAAAGTTCGCCACGCAGGAAATCGCAACCAACGTCAGCGAAGTTGCAGGTGGAACGGCGGAGGTCACGGAAAACATCTCCAAGGTCAACGAGGCCGCCATCCAAACCGGCGTAACCTCCAAGCAAGTCCTCATCGCTTCCGAAGAACTCCGAACGGAAGCTGATCACCTCCGCACGGAAATCGACCAGTTCCTCGGTGACATCAAAGCGGCTTAGGTAGACTGAAACAACAAACCAAAGGCAGTTTGCACATCAGTGTAGGCTGCCTTTTTCACTGCCCAACACATCATGAAAACCGCCTGCACAGAAACTGCACAAATCTGCACGCGATCTCATGTGTTTTGCCCAACTCCCTGCAATCGAGGTCTCTAGATCTCCCCTAACTTCATTCATTCAAGTGATTTTGGGGCAAAATCAATGTTATCGACCTCTCGCAAACAACTGCCATGGATGCCAGTCCTTGGCATTCAGGCGCGTCTTATCCTCGGCCTGGGGCTCTGCCTGCTCGCAGATTACTTATTCTTTGGCCACCGCGCAGAAATCGGCTTCAGCATCTTCATCATGGCCGTTGCCTTTGCAATCATGCTGGCAGGTGCGGGCAGAGTAAGTGCTCACCGTGCATGGATCGCAGGACTAACAGTGATTGTTGGCGTTGCGCCAAGTGTGCTCCAGTGGGATTTCCTCAGCGGCCTTATTGCGATCCTATCACTAGCCACAAGCGCACTGATCACGAACTTGCGCATAAACGCCTTCGACCTGAAGTTAATAAGAGTGCTGCTCGTTTTCCTGCGCCGCTGGCCGCTGGGCTTTGTAAAGGACATGATCACTCTAAGTCGCGTGAAGCGTCGCAAACGGCCATTCTCCAACTACGCAAAGCTGGCATTCACCTGGTTCTTACCGCTAACGCTGTTCCCGGTCTTCCTCTACCTGTTTAGCTCATCAAACCCGGTCATTGAGCAGTGGTTGCTCAACATCAATCCTGGAAAGTTCTTCGAAAAACTGAACATGGCACGCATCGTGTTCTGGTCCATTGCCTTCGCAATGATCTGGCCGTTTCTTCGGGTCAAGTTCAGACGAAAGCTAAAGGCAAAGAAGGCTGCCCTACCGAGTGTCAAAACACCGGAGCTGCATATCTGGCCATCTTGAGGTTGTCGAACGTGCTACTGATAAGTATGCAGTTCTTTGCAAACTTTTATTGGAGTGTCTTTGTGAGATCCAAATCTGGAGATCTTACAATGGATTACATTACGATATGCGTACAGTTTTCTCTACCCATAGTAGCTGGGAAATGAACTTACGATAGGCTCTCTAGGCTATCACCAAACTATAGTGATAGTCACCTGACGTTCACTGTGTGAGCATTTCTTATCGTCTTTGTTTTGTGGTCACTTCGCATCGTCAAAACTGAGGATTGGTACACGCGGACCAATCTCACAACGAAATGTCAGCATGCTGCAATATTGGCCTAGTGGACACATAGCTCCGATAATGGCCAATAATTAGTACATATCAAGAACATTTTATTAGCACGTAATTGCTTTGAAGTTTTCATTTCACGGCAAGACAGTTTCTAAGGACTTGGTTGAGTAAGCGCTTTAAGAGCTCACCAGCTTCGTTGCTACCAGAACTTATCAAACCGACTGGCTGCTGTTCGGGTGTAATGAGCATTATGACGGGGGCCTATGCCCAAGATAGTCTTGAATTAGTCTGAGATTATGAACCTTGTTTGCCAAGGCAAAGCCGCAAGAATGACGCAGCATGTGGGGATGGATATGACCTAGCATGACTCGGGTTCCAGCAGATCTGACAATATAATTGACCGCCTGACGGGTTAAAGGCTGCTTGCGCTCCGAGATGAGTAGCCAAGGAAGTGTGTCATCACGGCAAGAAAACCAGCGATGAATTACCCGTAGCACATCACCGACAATAGGTTGTTCCACGCTAAGCCCGTTTTAAAGACGGGATACCCACACGCGTGCAGAGAAAGATCAACGCGATCTTTACGCATGGCTGTGGCCTCAGAAACGCGAAGGCCACATTATGATCAATAGATGATCTAGACCACCGTGACGCCCGTTCTTGGCCGCTGCAAGAAGTAGATCAATCTCTTCCGAATTGAGATAGTCGCGACCGTGCTCGTGAGCATCTGCAGCGTGACTGGGTTCACTTTTTACATTTCGCCGTTTGAGCATGTCTGGCCTCCCATCAAAGATGCCACCCCAGAGCACTGATTCCGCTAGGGAATGTCAATCAGATTGATCGTTCGTAATATGTTCTCATTTTTGGCCACTATCGGAATTATGTGCCTACTAGGCCAGACAGGAAAGGTCGTGATATTGCACTAAAGATTCCGCAGGAGCTTGGGGACGAAAAATATCTGATCTGCTATCCCATCCTTAAGGTAGTATTTCGCCCTCTCGCGCAGGCTAACCAACTGAAATAACTAAAAAATTATCGCACTAATACTGAATAATGTTTCATCGCAGCCACCGACAATTTTTGCAACAGAGCCGATTTTGATGAGGTTACTCATGTGTGTTTCTCTTTCTTCTTGACTTCCAGCATCTAAGTAACAAATTAATACCAACAAACAAGAACGCACCTTAAGGATCTCTGGTATGCTCAAAGTAAGTGTACTGAATAAGAAAGATGCAGAGGATTGCCCGATCCGTAACGTGCTGGACCGCGTCGGCGATAAATGGTCTGTGCTGATCTTATGCGCGCTGGAAGATGGGGAAAAAGGCTTCAATCAAACCAAACGCCTGATCGGCGAGATAACCCAGCGCGTGCTCACCAGCACATTGCGCAAGCTTGAGGCTGATGGTTATGTCTTGCGTGAGGTGGAGCCCACATCCCCTCCCAAAGTGAGCTATTCGCTGACCGACCAAGGAAGGGAATTGTTGGCGCACCTTATGCCACTTGTCCAATGGGCAGAAGAAAACCAAAGTTCGGTCAAGACTAATAGATTGGATTATGATCGCTGAAGCGGCCAGTGTCGAGCGTGTTCAGACCGCCAAAGTCACGGTTGTCTCCTTACCGCTTTTAGTCTCGGTGATCACCATTGAGACGGACTCTGCTTCTTCAGGCGACATTCTAGAATAAATGCTGTCTCGTGAATTTCTCGGATCTCTGGCAATATAAAGCTGCGAGGTCAATAACTCTTGGTTTCCGTCAAGAATCTTTAAGTGAATATGCGGAGTGCGACCAGTATAGGGGACAGGCTTAATTGTCCTAAATCGGAATTTGCCGTCTTCGTTTGTGATGTCATAGCCAAAGCCCTGAAACCCCTGATCGTACTCAATGTTTTTCCTATCACCCGGATGCAGGTACTTTCCGTTCAGATCGCATTGCCAGATTTCAACGCGCAGCCCCGCACGAGGAGAGCCATTGCGATCACAGACTTTACCACGCAAGGTAATCACCTCGCCTCCAGCCTTGCGAACCTGCCCTATAACGCGGACGAGGTCACGGTCGACATCCGCCATCCGCATGTTCGGTCTGGGGTAATACGGCCCTTCGGTAGAATGCGGCGTCATTACCTGTGCATAACCCTTGCTTCCAAACAATACGCCGAATGCAAATGCTGTGATCGAGCCCAAGAGGTTTCGCCGGCTGGTTTTGTTTTCTGTCATGAACTTCATTCCTCAATGAATTGGTGCGGCATATTTTAAGTTTTAGGACAACGTTGCAGTGAGGTAAGCTGGCGATGCAAGCTACGCAAGAATTTTGTTCAACGCTATCTAACCTGATCCAGTGCCTGTCTTGGGCTAAGTTGACAAACCGCGCCGGAAAACCGCCGCGGCTTTTGGCATCGAATGAGTGCACGGTGTCAATTATTCCAGACCAAGCTGGGCCATAACGCTCGGCCAGTCTTCCAAGTGATAGGTGTGGGTCACCATGCCTTCGTCATTGAAATGGTGCACATCAATTGCCTTGGCAGTGAACGATTTGCCAGTGGCAGCGTGGCCTATCATGTCACCCGAATGAACACCTGAGAAGGTCGAACGGGCTACTATAACGTTGCCTTCTTCGATCATCTCTTCAACGGCCCAAGTCCAATCGGAAAAAGACGCTGTGAACATGGGGATGGCTTGTTTGAACGCCTCGCGGCCCTGTTCCTGACCGGGGGCTGCATCATGTGTGACCCAGTCTTCGATCAGCACTTTGTCAAGTGCATCAACCTGGCCCTCGCCGATGGCTAGATAAAAGTTCATCAGGGTTTCTTTGTTCGTGGACATGTCTTCGGCAACGACAGCCGTTGTGAAAATGAATGCCGCGGTGGCGGCGATAACAGTTTTGAGTGTAGAAATCACGTTGATTCTCCTTAGTGTTTATCGGATGCGGTTAAGTAAATACATAGTATAAATATGAGATTTGCAAGAGCGAACCTTAAGTATCCTAGGTATACTCAAAGTAACCGTTCTGACTAAGAAGAGCGTTGAGGATTGCCCGATCCGTATGTGCGGAACCTCAAGGGCGATACCGGTCAAAAGGAAGCCCTTAGATCTTTTGGCTCTGTTGCAATATTGTCGGTGGCGGTGTGATCTCTTTCTTCGCAGCCCCGTAAGAGCCAAGCTTGTCCGTAATCAGAACGCGTGGCATGCCCCAGCGCTTGAATAGCTTATAAAAGAAGCGTTTGGCTGCTTTTTATTACGGCGTGATTGCAGCAGAATATCAAGAGTATCGTCATTGCCGTCCACCACACGCCGCAGCCAGTAGGTTACGCCGTTGATCTTAAACACACACTCATCCAAATGCCACTTGTCACGAGGTGTTGGCTGCTCCTGTCTGATTTTACCGGCAAAATGATGCCCGAACTTGTTCACCCAATCCCGGATTGTCTGATAGCTGAGCACTATTCCCCATGTCGCGAGCAGATCTTCAACATCGCGCAGGCTAATCGCAAATCGATGATAGGCCCAAACCGCCTAGCCGATCATGCTGCGGGGAAACGGAAACCTTTAAGAGCCGGAATAGTGTCAAGGTTAAGCATGGGATCTATATACACAAAGTCACAGCATTCAATCACCTGACAGAAACTGCCCGACCTCCACTGCTTCGCGGGGAGCGTCTAGCCTAAAAAAAATTCTTGCGCTGTTCTTTATAGGACAGCTTGTTTCATGGATCCGCGCGACACTCATCTAAAGCAGCTGCAAAAACAAGGCTGCCACACCGAATACGGTATTGCAGCACTGCATTCGGTTAAAAATAGGTGAGCGTCACCACTTCGGTCAGACAGCAAATTTACCGAGTGGATAAGCCTCCCGAGGTCTTTGAAGTTGCCTCAACACAACAACACTTCAAAGACATCTGGCCGACCTGCGGAAACTGCCAAATTCGTGGGTCGGCTCCCCCTTGGATATGCTGAAAATCGCAGGAAACCGCCCTTATGCACTCCCGCAAACTAGCATTCACGGGAGCGCATTGTATGAGTATCAGGCGTCACCTTTCATGTGTCGGTTACCGCTTTGCACGCGTTTGATCATTTTTGAGAAGTTTTTTGAACGGGACCGGGACTGCGCAACAGTCTCACTGTTGTATTGCTCTTCCCGCACCAGCTTCTGCCAGCGTTTCAACCGGGCAGCATCCAGCTCACCCGACTCAATCGCAGCCTGGATGGCACACCCAGGCTCTGCATCATGGCTGCAATCACCAAACCGGCAGTCCTCAGCAAGATCAACCAGATCCTGAAACACCGCCGAAACGCCTTCGGAAACCTCATAGAGCCTCAGGGCACGCATACCCGGCGTGTCCATAAGCCAGCGTCCTTCGCCAATGGGGTAAAGGCAGCGTGCCGTCGTCGTATGCCGGCCTTTGGCATCATCTTCACGAATACCGGAGGTTTTGGCGGAAGACCCGCTCAAGCTGTTGAGAATGGTAGACTTACCAACACCAGATGACCCAACCAAAGCTGCCGTCTGTCCGGCTTTCCACCAGTCAAAGAGCGGCATGATTTGAGAGGCATCGCGGGTATCAAGAGCTATGACCGGCAACAAAGGATCGATCTTTTGCACCTGCACTTCAAAGTCCCGCGTGTCCTCCACCAAATCGGCTTTGGTCAACAGCACAACAGGTTGAATGCCAGCTTGCTGTGCAACAGCCAGATATCGCTCAAGGCGCGCAATGTTGAAGTCTTTGTTGCAGGAGGTGGTTATGAACAGCACATCCAGATTAGCCGCAATCAGCTGCGTCCGTGCATCTTCCCCCGCGGCCCGTCGTTCCACAACAGTAAGGCGGTCAAGAACACGCGCAACCTGAAACTGAGAATCATAGATGACCCAGTCACCAACGGCATAAGAGCCGGTAGAACCATGGCCTGGGACGCTCAAAGAAAACTCTCCCTCACTGCTGATGGCGACCATTTGGTTCCTATGAACCTGAGTAATGCGCGCAACAGAAAGGGTTTGCAGCTCGTCATCGCGAAGCTGCATCATAAAATGAGCTGACCAACCCAGCTCAATCAATTTATGGGACATTTATCTGCCTGAAATAGAACAGCACCAAAGGGTCGCCGTAGCCATCGCATACGGACCCCAAAGTGGGTCAGGCAGGTAAGGCGTGTTGCCTATTTAAACGAACCTGCCTGAGGCACCTTTATTACAATCATCAAATACCTCCTTTGGTTACGTTTCGGGCATCACACTCTTGTGCAACATCTATGAGCTTATAGAGCTACCGGGTGTTTGGCAAGCAGAATTCCCGTGCGGCATAATGGCCAAAGCGCGTTGTGTCTGATTGGCTTCAGTCAAACTACAAGAAGTCGCTGCACTAAAGATTTTGGAGCGCGATGTGCTCTAAGAGTTCGACCTGGCTTCGAGCACCAGATGGATCATTTTCGCTACGTCCAGCACGTCATCATTCAGCGCTTGCTCAACCAAGCTGATGTCCACCGTCATGTCATAGAGCTCGCCAAAATCGTCTGTAAACGGACTGTTCTTGTATGTGTGGCTGACAACAAATGCACACGGGGAGCTGACCTTCAGCTCGCACGTCTTCTTTTTCTTCTTCAAGCTGATAAAGAAGCCATGCCCCCAGTCATTGGTAAAGGGAAACACGATTTGCCCCCGCAGCTTGGTATTGAGATAAAGCTGGGCCGGGATCGTTGTTGTGCCATAGCAAAGATAGACCCGATCTAACGGTGCGCCTTTGTAATCTGCATGAACGTTCGCAATGGACGCCAGATTCTCACGACACGGATCATGCAGTTTGTCATGCGGTTCATCGAAGTAGACAACGCCTTCAGCGCCAACCACATGAGCAATGATGGCAGTGAAATAACCAAGGCCAGAACCTGACTCAAAAACCGCCATACCCGGCTTGAGGTCTGACCAGTTGAAGATCTGCGCCCATAAAGACGGCTGACCAGTATTGATATTGGCCTCGTGCACAAGCTCTACCAGCATGTCCTGATAAAGGTCCTCTGGATCCTCCAGAACCGCCCTGCGGCCATACCCTTGCGTTGTGATAGCGACACGCCATGGAGGGGGAAAGAGGAAACCTTCTTTGCGAACAGTGGCAAACGCATCCATCAGCAATGCCCGGTTCCCACCGCGCAAATTGTAACAAACTTCTTGCGCGTATGCGTTTTCAGACATCGCAGAAAAACCGCCGCCTCAAGAGAAGAGATAAAGCATGACCCATGTGACCGGATTCAATCAAACCGCATCGGTCTACTCAAATCAAATATTAGAGCGCAGCACGTGAGTGCCACAAACTCCAGGACAGACTAACTTTTCCCAAGAGCAATTGAAGACCAGTTGAAATAAGGGTCCAAACTTTAACGGAGCCCTATTGCGCGGAGCTGGTCCCAAGGCTTGCAAGCTTCTTCGCAGAGGGAGCCCGCCAAACTTGGTAAAGGCCATATCCAATCAATGGGATATAAATAGAGTTTTCAACGAAAGGAGAATTGAGAAGCCAGTTTATTACCTGATCTTTTTCCAAAAGAAATGTAAGCGTAAGCGGATAGTACAATGAAAAGAGTAAGCCGTAAAAACCGATGGCAAATGTAATTCCAAAATAAATAAAGACAAATATTATAAGACTTATTTTCTTTGGTGCAGAAATAAATCCTAGAAAAGAAAATATAATTACACAGGAGAGGAGGAATTTTTTAATAAGTAGATCGAATATTTCTGTCTCAGTAACGATTGAGATGACGTATTCATGTAGTAAAGCTAGCAGGGCCTTTGAGGACAGGACAATAAAAGCATAGCATAGGTATGTGCGGATTAGTTCAGCACGGCTGACACTGAACATTGCGATGTCAGGACGAGGCTGTCCTGCTGGTTCTTCTGGTGTTTTCATAAATCAATATTTCGGTCAGATAAATGCAAATTGACCGATGAGACGGTCCGTGAAATTGCGGACCATCTTATGTTCTATACATGCATATGCAACCTAAAGTGCAAAATCTAAGACTTATGGTAGTAATAGGAAGCGCAGAACCCGGCTCGCCTGATCAGAGGCTCCGTATTTTGCACAGCGCTTATTTGGGTGCAATGTGAAGTTTTATCCAGGCATTTCATAGCTGTAAGAAGCGCAGAAGTTGGATTGGCTCTCCATGCCTTCTACCGTAATAGGCGGCATGTCTCCGTCAAAAACATCGATTGCCAGCATGTTCTTGCTTGGGTAGCTGAGAACGAGATAGCCATCTGTCGTGTCTGGCAAACAGAGATTGTTGTCACGGATCAGCATGAGCATATCAGCGCCCGTAAAGCGGTAGAGATTGGGAACTTCGCTGGTTACAGGCTTAATATGCAACACACTTCCTGTTGCCATAGTGATTGAGGTCATCCCCACGACGATATCACCGGTAATACTCGTCGCGGTGGTGCTGGAGGCACCCCATTTTTTATCAGGAGCCCCGCCAGCATAAGCAAGCGGAATGGAAGCGAGAGACAAGCCCAGAAAGACAGAAGTAATCTTGATTTTCATTTGGAACTACCTTGATTGAAACAGTCAGGGCGTGGGTTGCCCTACGACTTGTTGTAGGTAAACGAGCCGCAGAACCCGGCTTGCTGATCAACGCTCTTGCCAGCTTCAGGCGGTACATCACCTCCGAAGACATCAATCACGAGAAAATCTGGCTGCGACCGGTCGATGATCATGAAACCTTTATCGACGTCTTTCTCGCAGAAAACTTTGCCCTCTGGCAGGTCGAGAGACGTTGCACCAGTGAAGGAGAAGAGGTTGGGGGTATACCCTTCAACGCCCGTGATTGTCAGAATTCCAGATTTGCCCATCTCGATCGTCCCGGGAGCCAGAATAATGTCTCCGGTGATCTGCTCAGCTGAAAAGCTGTAGGCGTGCCAGTCTTCAGGGCCGGCAATTTCCGGCTCGTCCTGAGCCAGGGAACCAACAGGTGTCATCATGAGGGCAACAATGCCCAGAGCACCAGCGATACTTCGTAAGTTTGGATGCCGCATCTTAAGTCTCTTGAGGCCTCTCTCCGTTTATCGCAGAGATCCTAGGCGGCGAACATAAATATCTTCCTAGATCGAAATATCGAATTGCAGGCAAAACAAAAGCCACGCTGGAATCCAACGTGGCTTTGTCAAAGTACCGACGGAATGCCGGAAACTTAAAATTCTTAGTTTGGCTTTGCTTCGCCGTTTTCGCCTGCAGCAGGTGCCTGCTGAGCAGCAGCAGCCTGAGCGAGGTTCTGACGGTACAGAGCTGCAAAGTCGATTGGATCGAGCAGCAGTGGTGGGAAGCCGCCATTGCGTGTGGTGTCTGCAAGGATGTTGCGAGCAAACGGGAACAGCATGCGTGGGCACTCGATCAGGATGAACGGGTGCATATGCTCCTGAGGAACACCGGTGATCTGGAATACGCCACCGTAAACGAGTTCAACAGCAAACAGAACCTGCTCAGGAGTGTTCGCTTTTGCGTTCAGAGTAATAATAACTTCGAACTGGTCTTCGCCAATTGGGTTCGCACCAACGTTTACGTTGATGTCCAGCTTTGGCTGTTCACCTGGCTGAAGAGACTTTGGAGAATTTGGGTTTTCAAAAGAAAGGTCTTTAATGTACTGAGCCAGGATGTTCATGCCTGGTGCAGCTGCTTCACCCTGTTCACCAGCAGTATTAGCTTCACTCATATCGTTTTTCCCGTGTCGCAATAACAATCACTGGTACAACACACTGTCACTCTTAAGTGTTTGTTTGCCGTACCTGCGCAACTAGATGGTGGCTAGCATGCCCCAGAGGCGGATACAAGGCTATGCTAACATTTCAGCGGCAAAACAAGATAGTTCTGCCACATAACCCATTGGCAAGTGGATCACCTGTGATTTATGAAGGGCATCTGTGACATATTGGAGCAAGATTAAATGATGAGCACACCGGAAGGGCAGTCGCGACTGTTAGACCCGCAGATCAAGCTGGATACGCTTGTGCGCCTGCGTTGGTTGGCAGTGGCAGGACAAACTGTCTCTTTGCTTGTGGTGCACTATCTGCTCAACTTCCCGCTGCCCATCGGTTACAGCTACGTTTTGGTGGCCGCATCCGCCTGGCTCAATGTCATCCTCAAAATTCGCTGGCCATCAAGCACGCGCATTTCCAAAAATGCAGCAGCAGCTCAGCTGGCCTACGATATCATTCAGCTCGGTGGTCTGTTCTACCTCACAGGTGGTCTGGGCAACCCGTTCTGTTTCCTCATTCTTGCACCTGTTGTCGTCTCTGCAACCGCGCTCTCTTCCCGCAACACCATCATTCTCGGCGCGCTGGCCGGTGCAGTTGTCACGCTGCTCACCGCGTTCCATATGCCGCTGCCATGGTATGATGGCACGCAGATTGATCTGCCACCGCTCTACCTTGTCGGCGTCTGGTTCTCGCTCATGTGCTCCATGTTCTTCATGGCAACATACTCTTTGCGGGTTGCAGAAGAAGCTCGCCAGCTCTCCAATGCATTGGCGGCCAGTGACATGGTCCTGGCGCACCAGAAGCATCTGTCCGCGCTGGACGGCCTTGCAACAGCTGCCGCGCACGAACTCGGCACACCGCTGGGCACCATCTATCTGACGGCCAAAGAACTCTCCACTGAGTTTGAGAAGGGCGACCCACTGCGTGAAGATGCTGAGCTGGTTTATTCTCAGGCCGCGCGTTGTCGTGAAATTCTGAAGAAGCTCACAAGCCTGTCCAGTGATGCTGATCAGGTGTTCCAGCGTATGCCTATTTCGCTGTTGCTGGCAGATGTATCTGAGCCGCACCGAGGTCTCGGCATTGAAATCAATATCAAGGCTGAAGGCGTCGGACCAGAACCCGTCGGCGTCCGTGACGCTGCCATCAGCTATGGCCTCGGCAACCTACTCGAAAACGCCGTAGACTTCGCAGAAACCACCGTTCTTTTCGAAGCGAAGTGGGATGATAAGCACGTCGAAATCTTCATTCTGGATGACGGCCCAGGCTTTGCGCCGGACGTGCTTGCCAGAATGGGCGAGCCCTATGTTTCCAAACGCTCTGCACCTGCAATTTCAGAGGATGGTGAAGAAGAATTTGACGACGAAGCAGAACGCCAGTCAGGCGGTGGCTTGGGTCTTGGCTTCTTCATTGCCAAAACATTGCTGGAGCGCTCTGGCGGAAGAGTGAATTTTCATAATCGAAAAGATCCTGACCGCGGAGCTTTGGTTCATATACGCTGGCTACGTGAAACTATGGATCAGGGAGCGCAAACTCCAGAATCCTGAGAGTAAATCTCTAGGTATCCTAGTAAAAATACTTTAGCGAAATCTGGCTATAAAAGCCCATGGGAACTTCCCTTAACTGAAAAATATACTAAAGTGTCCTGTGAATACCGTAGATTAATCGGACCTGCAAAATGACAGAACCAGAAGTTGCACCTCTTGGACGCCTTCTAATCGTTGATGACGATCGTGCTTTCCAGCAGCGCTTGGAACGTGCGATGCAGAAACGAGGGTTTCACACGGAAACCGCTGACGGCGTAAGAGAAGCGCTGAGTAAAGTTGCAGCACAGGCACCTGATTATGCTGTCGTAGACATGCGCCTCGAAGATGGCAGCGGTCTGGACGTGGTTGAAGCCATCCGCATGAAAAAGCCGGACGCGCGCGCAATCATCCTGACCGGCTATGGCAACATCGCAACTGCTGTAACAGCAGTAAAGCTTGGTGCCATTGACTATCTCGCAAAGCCAGCTGATGCTGATGATATTCTGGCAGCGCTGACCCGCCGTCCAAACGATAAAGCCCCACCACCAGACAATCCAATGTCTGCTGACCGGGTTCGTTGGGAGCATATCCAGCGCGTTTACGAACTGTGTGACCGCAACGTTTCAGAGACAGCTCGTCGCTTGAACATGCACCGCAGAACGCTTCAGCGCATCCTGGCAAAGCGCGCACCGCGCTAATCCAGAGCCTAGGCTACAGAAATACAAAAGCGCGGCTCAAACCGCGCTTTAATTTTGTCTGCATGTAAGAAAGAGGGGGAGCTTTAGCTCTTCTCTTCTCTCTCAAGGCTGTGCTTCTGGATCAGCGGCAGCTGCATCATGGTGAAGACCATGGTGATCGGCATGAAACCGAAAACTTTGAAGTCCACCCAGAAGTCCGTTGAGAAATTGCGCCAGACAAACTCATTGATCAGCGCCAGTACAAAGAAGAACACGCCCCAGCGCATAGTCAGCTTGCGCCAGCCTTCTGCATCCAGCTTGAAGGCGCTGTCAAACACATAGCCCAGCAGAGATTTACCGAAGAACAGCCCGCCCAGCAAAATAGAGCCGAACAGGGTATTCACAATGGTCGGTTTGAGTTTGATGAAGAGATCGTCCTGCAAATACAGCGTCAGTGCGCCAAACACGAGCACCACACCACCAGACACCAACGGCATCACGGGTAGATGGCGGGTGAGGATGTAGGACACGGTGAGAGAGATGGTGATTGCCACCATAAAGGCGGCCGTCGCAATAAAGATCGGCTGACCAAGAGCACCCAATGCAGGAAACATCTCGGCAAGCTGTGCGCCTCTGGAGTTGGCGATGAAGAAAACGCCCAATGGACCGAGCTCAAGGGCCAGTTTCAAAAGTGGCGAAACGTCTTGGCGCTCAGTTGTCTGCGTAGAGCGTTCTGAATTCATCTGCAAAGGCTTCCTTTTGTTGCTTTTCTCCCGACCTGAGAGATTTAAGCAGCAATTTTGCTATTAAAAGGGCAATTAAGAGCGAAATTGCAAAATCGTCAAGTTTTATGGCACCGATATAGCCGTTTTGAGGGGCTCCAGCCTAAATTATGCTTTAGCCCATACGAGTACAGGCTCGCGCTTGTCCGTTCTATCTCCATTCAAGATGGATTTCGCTTTTGCCGCTTGATGCAAAAGCATGTCTGCAAAAATATCAACTCTTTGGCCAGACATACGTTCGTTAATTTCCGCAAGGGTGATACCTCGGCCACTTGCGCCACTTGATCCATAGTTAGCTTTTAGTGTCTCTGCTTGATTGATGATCTCAGTCAAGATCCGCAGCGGATATCGGATACTGCGCGATTGGCAATACGATGCGATGTGGATTGGAGAGAAATCACAAGCGTCAAGGCCACAGCACTCAATTTCGCACATGTTGGCGCAATATCTTGGTAGGGATATTAGATGATCTTCCATTGTCTTAAATGCTTAATTTCTTAGAGTAATCGTATTGTGAGTTCAAATCGTGTTTTTGCTCTTCTTTTCTATAAATCGGTTGAGCCTTTCTGATGGATTGATACCTCCTCATAAAAATTGCGCAATTGACTCAGTTGTTTTGACCTAGGGATATTTGGCAGAGTGTTTGCCCTTCAACCTTAAACAGATTGTGTCGCACTCTAAACACTAGAATTTCATTTCGCCCGCAACCTCTGAATGAGTTATGCTTTGTGCAAGTGGGAAATCCGGGAACGATGATATTCAAAGGTCTTTCTAAAATGGCTGTTATTGCAATTCTTCTGGTCGCGCTTGTGGTTGGCGTCACAGCAAAACTTATTTGGCAAAACTCCAGAGTGCCGGATTATGTTGGCGTGCATGATGGTCAGTTTGCAGCTCTGCCCAACTCCCCCAATGCCGTCTCTTCTCAAACAGAAGATACAGCCCGCCGTGTGGAGCCTCTGCCCATGCTCTCCTCCTTTGATATCACACAGGCAGCTCTCACCAACACCTTGCAGGAGATGGGTAAGAACAAGATCAGCAAGGTTGAAGGATCATACCTCCACGCCGTCTTCACAAGCTCAAGCATGGGTTACAACGACGATGTAGAGCTCTGGATCGATGAAGAAGCAGGTGTCGTGCACTACCGCTCCCAATCTCGCGTCGGCTACAGCGATATGGGCGCCAACAAGGCTCGCTACGAGCGTTTCAGAAGCATTTATTCCACATTCACTGACGCAGAGAATTGACTCAGAGGCAACTAACACGCCTGTGAGTTTCGTAGAGTCAATATCCCCTTGAAATGACTCATTAATCCACCCGATTGCATACAGCGCAACTGACTCTGTGGGAGATAAACCGCAGAAACCTCGAGACTCACAAAACTGTAAGTAGCCAGTGAGTCTGAAGCGGGTCAGGAGGGCGGCCTACTTGCTGCAGTGGCTCTGGCATTTGAAGAAGATGAAGCTTGGGTTCTTCTGCAGCTTCTCATAATGAATCGGAGATTTTTCCTTCATCTCGGCAGCAGGCATCCCTTCGCGCAAGTCCACAACACACATTCCGGCAGCTGAGAGCCACCCAAACAGCATGGAGAGTGGGCGGCGATAAAAACTCACCTTCACCGGCATACCAATGGTGTTCCATTCCTCCGTCACATGTTCCTGACGCAGATAACTGCCGCTTGGAGAGCACTGTGCATCCACCAGCGGATGATGGGTTGAGAACACGAAGTAACCACCCGGCTTCAACACGTTTCCGATGTCTCTGAAAAGTTTGTTCAGGTCTTCGACGTAATGGATCATCAAAGGACAGATCACCAGATCGAACTTACCTTCCAGTTTCTCCGGCAACCCATTAGACAAGTCGGAGGTGTAGCACTTAACGTTGTCGTCCAGCTTCTCTTTCACGAGCTTCAGCATTTGCTCGGATTCATCAATGCAGGTTACATCGGCACCGTGATCATAGAGAAACTGCGCATACACGCCGGGGCCGCACCCAAGATCCAGAACTTTCAGCCCTTGCAGCGGAGGCAGCATGCCAAGCAGTGTGGGGCGCTCTAAAAGAGCGTTGTAGATGTTCTCCTGAATGGCCTCATCATACTGCTCGGCAAAATCGCTATACAACCGAGATGTCATTCACGTACTCCGCATCAAACACATGTTCCCGAACAAGACCTCTGATCAACGCCTAGAAATATGCGACAAAACCATAATTAAAAGCAGCCGAAACCAACCGGAATAAAGGTAAATACCTTTCAAAATCCGTGTTTCTGCCATGCTGCCAGATGGGCCTTGTATGAGTCTAACGCGAAAAAACTGTGTCGTGATGACGGCAAGCTCAAGCTCATATCACAGCAACTACGAGATGCCGGAGTGCTTGAAAAACGGCAGACCTACCGCTTTTCTCTCAATAACCAGATAAAGAAGACCCCACCAATAAGCCCGGTAATGATGCCAATCGGCATGTCTTCTGGTTTCATCAGTGTCCGTGCAATAACATCTGCAAGCAGCAGGAAGATTGCCCCAAACAGCGCTGAAACAGGGATCAGGCGCCGATAATCACCGCCCACGAACAATCGCACAATATGAGGCACCATAAGCCCCACAAACCCGATCATACCCGAGAACGCCACCATAACACCTGTAATCAGCGCACCAATCACAAAGGTTTCCAGCCGGAAGGCACCAACGGATATGCCAAGTGTTGTCGCCGTCTCATCGCCAATTGTCATCGCGTTGAAATGCCCTGCGCGAAACCACAGCCAGAGCCCGCATAAAGCAAGCACCACCAGCGGGTAGGCGAGATGCCCCCACTGTGCCAGCCCCAATCCACCCAGCATCCAGTAAACCACAGTATGCGTCGCCCGTGGGTCTGCCAGAAAGATGAGAATATTGGCGCCTGCCATCAGCACAAAACTCACCGCCACACCCGTCAGCACCAGACGGTCGGCGCTGGTCGCGCTTGTAAACTTCGCCACCCCAATCACCAGCAGTGTTGCGCCAAGAGCGCCCAGAAACGCCAGTAAAGGCACGGTGAGCATCCCCAAAAATAGCCCCGTATGCAGCAGAGCCAACACCGCTCCAAACGCACCACCAGCTGAAATGCCGATTAGGTGCGGGTCCGCCAGCGGGTTTCGGGTGACGGATTGAAGGCAAGCTCCCACGATGGAAAGCCCGGCCCCCACCATGATCGCCAGCAGTGCACGGGGCAGGCGGATCTCCCAGAGAATGCTCTCCCGCCCCAGCGACCAGCTCGGCTCAACCGTGCCCGGCACCAGTTTGTTGGCAAGAACACCCCATACAGTCTCCATGGAAATGGAAACCGCCCCAACGGAGACCGCAAGGCAGACAGAAAGAACCAGCGCAGCCAATCCCACGCAGCCAATCTGCAGCAAATGATGAGAAGAGCCCTCTTTGGAGGCTACAACAACGCCGGTTCCTTCGCTCATTGTTAGTTACCCCAGAATGCGGTTGCGAGTTTCTTGATCGCCTTGATGTTCCGTGGGCCCGGAGTTGCTTCAGCATATTCCAGCGTCACGAACCGGTCATTCTTCACCGCATCCATATCCGCAAAGGCGGGGTTGTTGAGCATGAACTCACGCTTCTGTGCAGCAGTCACTTCGCCGTAGTTGATAATCACGATCACTTCCGGGTTGGTCTCAACCACAGCCTCCCAGTTCACACGCACCCAGCTCTTATCCAGGGTATCCGTCACGTTGGTGCCGCCAGCAGCCTCAATCAGCGCGGTTGGCATCCCATAACGACCAGCAGTGAACGGAGAATCTTCACCTCCGTCATAAACAAACACACGCAGAGGCGTGTCGCCAGCGCTCAGGCCAGCCTTGAACTGCGCAAGGTCTTCACGATAAGCCTGCACCAACGCTTCCGCCCGCTCTTCAACGTCAAAGATGCGGCCAAGGTTCAAAAGGTCATTGTACATGTCATCCATGGAAACCTTTGGCTTCTCGCCAATATGGATGCAGCTCTCGGTCAGCTCATAAACCTTGATCCCAAACGGTGCCAGAGTTTCCGGCGTAACCGGGCCGCCAACCTTCATGCCGTAATTCCATCCGGCAAAAAAGAAGTCTGCATCAGCCCCAATCAACACTTCTTTGCTTGGGTATTTGGGAGCAAGCTCCGGCAATACAGCCACCTGATCAGTCAATTCAGCATCCAGCGTTTTCCAGCCAGAAATGCCAGTGTAACCTGCCATGTTGTCCTGCAATTCCAACGCCAGCATCATCTCGGTGAGATTGGAATCGTTGGAAATCGCCCGCTGTGGCACACCATCAAATGTGACGGTGCGGTTACAGCTCTTGACGGAAACCTCTGCCAGCGCAGCAGAAGAGGAAAGCAGCGCCACAGCCAGCGCCAAACCAAGTTTTTTCATGAAAAGTACCCTTAAGAATGCAGGTCGAATGTCAGAAGAGAGTGTTGTCGGTCCACCAGCTGATCGCGCGTTGTACGCACCTGAAAAGCCTTGGAAACCAAAGCGGGGGAGAGGATCTGCTCCGGCGCCCCAAAGCCAAGCATCTGCCCGTGGTCCAGCAACAGGATCTGGTCACACACCTCAGCCGCCATGTTCAGGTCATGCAAACTGGTGATGATCGTCAGATCCAGCTCTTCAATGAGCTTCAGAATCTCCAGCTGATGGCGAATGTCGAGATGGTTGGTCGGCTCATCCAGAATGAGCAGCTCTGGCTCTTGCGCCAGTGCCCGCGCCACCATCACCCGCTGCCGCTCCCCGCCAGAAAGCGTGCCAAACAACCGTCCGGCCAGCCCATCCAGCTGCAAAGCGCGGATAGCATGGTCCACCACCTGCCGGTCGCGTTCGCCAGATGCCGCCAGACCGCTGCGATAAGGCGTGCGCCCCAGCTCCACGATCTCACGCACCTTCAGCGCAAAGTCCGTCGGCTGCTCTTGCAACACCGCCGCCACCCGCTGCGCCGTCACTTTGGCGGAGAGGGACCAGATGTCATCACCACCAACGCAAATCTGCCCGCTCTTCGGCTTGTTGAACCGATAGAGCAGCCGCAACAGCGTAGACTTGCCAGCTCCGTTCGCGCCAACCACGCCAAGCACTTGGCCCGCAGCCAGCTCAAAACTCAATGGCTGCAAAACCAACGAACTCTTACGATCAGGTGCCCACGAAACATCGCGAACAGAAACAAAAGCCGCGCTCATGCCAAAGCACCCTTGCGCAGCTCAGCCCCAATCAACCAGCCGAAGGTGCCCAATTGATGAGAAACAGGATCAAGCATCGTACCAACCCACCTGAGTGAAACGCTACACATCATCAATGTAACGTTATAACGTTACATTGATTGTCGAATCCTGAAGCAAAAGTCAAGCGCACACGCGCGTCGACCATCAGCGGTTCGCAAAACGATCCGGGATAAAGTTTAAGTCTTGAGGAAACAGGTAACATAACGCCCTCCGCGCAAAGGCAGGGGCAAACAGAAACCGGATATGTGACAGGCTTTCGCCAATTCAACCATTATGGCCTCCTTCCGGGACGCCCCGCCCGGGTTGAAGTGAAACATAATGGCAGGTCTCCTGACTCGCGGGTCTGTGCTCAGCCAGCCTTCCCGGATCTCTCCAGTGGCATGCTTGGCCTCGCTCTCCGCTTACAGTTGCGGGGGCAGTCACGGAATTAGCGCCTGTTGGCTACACTTCACCGTGTTCCCTTTTAATCCCGAGGCCTTTCGCACCTCAGAAACCATAGGTGCGCATACTGAGTATTGAGCCCCCCAATTGCAAGAGGTTTCGCAAACGAACCTGAAACGCTGTTGATAGCAGCCTTACCCACCCACCGTCATCCCGCACTCGATGCGGGATCCAGATCGGCGGGCGTCGGAACCACTAGCCCTTCACTAGCCTGTTCTTGATGACTTCACCGTGCATCCAATGTGTGTCGCTCTGAACGTGATCAGCTCGCACATATTTGGCCATATGTGTTGCCATATCAGTCTCTTGGAAACTCACAGTGGTTCTGACGACAAAGCCTTCCTGCTTGTTCAGATCCAACTTATTCAACACAGCTTCGACGCTGGTTGGAGTAAACAAACCCCTGTGCAGCACCGGAACAGGGGTAATGCCAAGCTCTGCAAAACGGCCCAATGTCGCATCCCAGCTTTGTGTGACGCCATCAACGATCCAGGCAAAACCCAGAAAGTAGGAGGGTAAACTGTCATAGGAGACTGAATGCTGTGCGAAGAGATATTCACCAACAATCCGCTCATCCTCAGCAAGACACGGCGAAACACCTGCCGCAAAAGCTTTCATCCAATCACGGGATGGATGATACCCACTGTCAGGACTACGCGCATGGCATCC
Organism: Pseudovibrio sp. WM33; assembly: GCF_001623165.1. NCBI lineage: Bacteria > Pseudomonadati > Pseudomonadota > Alphaproteobacteria > Hyphomicrobiales > Stappiaceae > Pseudovibrio > Pseudovibrio sp. WM33. The sequence goes on along the minus strand of NZ_LMCK01000126.1, from coordinate 62,956 downwards.
ATTCTGCAGAATAGTCGTGTTCTCACCGTCCATCTTCTCGGTAAAGACAACTTCTGCGGCGCTTGCCAGAGCCGCCGAATCCTTCAGGATCTTGTCATCGCTCATAACACCGGGAGAGCTGGGCAAGTGATAGGTGCGGCCATACTTTTTCATCGATCCCGCAGCTCCTTATCTTCAAAGCTAATAAGGGAACTCTGATTGTAATTCCTATGCTCATTGAGCCAGGACATCGCCCCTCCTTTTTATCGGGAGGTGATTACAAGCTTTAACGAACAACCACAACCACCCACCGTCTTCCCGGACAAGCGCGACTAACTGCATCCCTGTCAAAACTACCAGTTTGACAGAGTAATTGCCTCATCCCATCCTCATGCATGAAGCGCACAAGCCCTTTGTTATGGGCGGGAGGGTGGTGAATAAAATACCCTTTCGAGGGGAATAAACCCGCTTGACTGTCTGCAGGTTTCGAACGTCCCGCCCGCCAAAGGGCTCTCACTTCGCCCCTCGTCTTCCCGGACAAGCGCAGCGCAGATCCGGGATACAGAGCGACACGCTCAGGCATAAGCCACGACACAAACACCTCGCAAACCACGTCATCCACAACCTTGTAAAAACTGTCAGTTTGACAACCGCTGGTTTTCATTACACATTCATCTTTGAGGCGTCGAAACCTTTCCAAACAGCGGAAG